>JBKQVI010000078.1:0-18115 GCA_052139985.1 Terriglobia bacterium | reverse complement strand
ATCTGGAAGTCGTCCTTGCTCAAATCGGTGACGAAACGGCCGCGCTTGTCCATCACCGTGAACAGCATCTGGACGCGTGTCACGTCCACCTGAATGCGGGCAGTCTCGTCGGCCTGCAGAGCCGGCGGCGGCTGCTGCTGCTGAGCGGCGGCCCAAACCGCCACGAAGCAGACACCTAGCGCCGCCAGCACAACCGAAACCTGGATTCGAGCGCCGACGCGGCCACCACCACAAGCTTGGCGTAGACCTCTCGATGGGCGCCCCCGGTGCGTTCGACATAGTGAATCCCATCGGCGCGGGCCTCGTCTTTATTCATGATCAAATTGCTCACCACGGCATCGCTCACCAAAGTCAGGCGGCCAGTGCGCCACGCAGCGGGCAGCGTGACCGATGGGCTGTTGAAGTATGAAGCCGTGTGGCAGCCGCGCTGGCACTGGTCGCAGTAATGGCATGCCGGGCGGCCGTTGTGCGGCGCCGTCAAGTTGGCAACTCGGTCGGGCATCACCTTCCAGCCAAATTTCTTTCCCAGAACGTCCCTCGCCATCTCTCCGCCACAAGACAGCCGCAGCGGTGGCAGGTACTTGCCGTCGGGGAACTGATCGAGCCCTTCGAGCGAGCCGCTCACACCAATAAAGCTTTCGACTTTGTCGTAATAAGGGGCGAGCTCCTGGTAGCCAAATGGCCAGTCCTCTTCATAGCCGTCGCGGCTGGCGGCCTTGAACTCGTAATCACTGTAGCGATAGCTCTCGCGTGCCCAGCAGAAGGTCTTCCCCCCGATTTGGCGCCCGCGAATCCACATGAATGGCTTATCCGGCGGCGTAGTGTAGGGATTTTCGTGGTCGTTTACAAAGAATTGGTGGCTGTATTCGTCGCAGGCGTAGCACAGGCGCTGCACGGGCTGATGCGTAAGTAGGGACTTCTGATCTCCGAAGCCGCGGAACTTCAATTGGTACGGCCACACGTGCTCGGTGAAATCCCGAGTGGGGATTCGCGGCGGGCCCGCCTCGAGCATCAGCACGGTTAGACCATGCTCGGTAAGTTCCTTGGCCACCCAACTGCCACTGGCTCCGGAGCCAACGACAATGGCATCGTATACCTTCCTCGTTCCAGTCTGCATGTAAGGGACTCCCTGAAAGGTAAATCCTTCTGTTTGCGAGTCAACGAATTCCCTGAATCCGCGATTTCAGTTTCGGCGCCTGAACCAACATCCATTTTATGTCCTACTGCCTCCGTTTGGTCTTCTTTTTCGTTCTTTCTATCTCGATCGAGCCCGGCGACCCTGAGACGAAGGTTGCTACCGCCCTATTTCTTTGAACACAATTTGTCTTAAAAGCTTTTGCGAGCTTCTCCCCCACAATGCGCAGCCATACCTCTCGCGATGAGGTCTTGGCGAACCACGAGTGAATGCAACAATCGGTACTGCCCTTATTTGGACGTAGCGCCGCCCTTTAGGGCGGCACGTGCCGGGCTCAAGCCCGGCGCTACATCCGAAATGAGGACAGTACCGAGCAATCCCATTTCTTGACTTTGCCGGCAAACTTTCTTAGTGTAGCGGCGAATTCGCAAGCAGCCATCTTCGAACCAGCATTTCTCGCTTGTCAGTGATCTTCCTCTGATCAGGCCTTAGATTGAGGATGACCGCAATTCGAGGGACGGACTATGAAAGCCCACTGGTTTTCAAACCGCACATTGCGGTGCTCGTTGATTATTGCAGCACTAGGTCTCGGCGGTGCGGTTAACGTCGCGGGCAGCGACCCTGGCCGCGCCGAGACGAACGTTGAGGTCACTGCCCAGCAGCAACCGGATGGCGCACAGTTGCCAGCCGTTCGTCTTGACGGCAACTACTTCTCCCACGATGGGCGACGCTTCATTCCGGTGGGCGCGAACTGGGTCCCCGCGAAGGCTGCCATGGAGTGGCCTTATGACTGGGACCCGAAAGCGATTGAGGCCGACTTCGCGCGGATGCACGAACTGGGCATCAACACGATTCGACTCGATCTCGTCTGGGCGTGGTTTGAGCCGCGGCCGGACGATTACAATCCCGAAGCGTTTAAGGGACTCGACTTTCTGATCTCAATGGCTCACCGCTATCAAATCTATCTCCATCCGATGCTCTTAATTGGAGGAGAAGTGGGCGAGGCATTTTGGGATGTCCCCTACCGCCAGGGTCGTGACCCTCAATCCGATCCCTACATGTTGAGGCTCGAGACCGACTTCGCGGCGGAGCTTGCCCGCCGGTACGCAAAGGAAACCGCCATTCTGGCTTGGGACCTGACCGATGAACCTCCCTTCTGGATTGTGGCGGACACTACCACCGATTCTATGGCCATCAATTGGACGCGGTTGGTTACCGGCGCGATCCGGCGCTATGACACTTTGCATCCCCTTGTGGTCGGAACCAGCATGGAAGATGTTGGCCGCGGCCCCTTCCGTCCCGACAACCTCCGGAGTGAAGTGGACTTTTTCAGTGTGCACCCTTACTCCATCTATGCACCGAAGCTCTTTCCCGATCCCATGCTTTCCGCGCGCGCCACGTATGGTGCCGCGTTCGAAACAGCCCTTTCGGGAGGGGCCGGGCGCCCGGTGATGGTTCAAGAGATCGGAGCATCTTCGGCGCAGTACGAGCCGGAACAAATCGCGAAGTACTTGGGGGCGAACCTCTATTCTGCCTTGGGCGCGGGAGCAAATGGATTTTTGCTCTGGTGTTATACCGATGCCGCCCCGGACCAGTTCCATCGTGTGCCGTATTTGCGCTCGCCGCATGAAACGCAGTTCGGGTTGACGACGTGGGAGGGGAAGGAGCGCCCCGCCGGGAGAATGCTTAAGGAGTTCGAAGAGATTGTGGCCCGGCTGGATCTCAGCGGCATTGAGCCCGCCCCCGCCGAGGCCGGCATCATCGTTCCCAATGAGTGGTCGAAGCCCTACGGTGACTTCTCGCGCTTTGGCCTCACCGGTCCGGTGATTGTGCCCTATACCTCCACCGACGAGGGAGGTGCGGTGTCCGGTCAGGCCCGACCTCACTTCAGCGAGGAGAATGATTGGCTGACCGGTGCGTGGTTGTCCTCTTTCATCCTCGCGCGCCGCGCCGGCATGAAGGCCGACTTCCCTCGGGAGTACAGCGATTGGCAAAGCCATCCTCTTTTGCTGCTGCCTTCGCCGCTGACCAGCACAGACAATTTCCTGGTGCATGTACACAGCGACTTTTGGGAAAAGGCCCGCCAGTATGTCGAGCAAGGAGGCGCCCTATACGCCTCCGTAGGTGGAGACGCGGCGATTCCGGAGATGGAGAGCCTTTTCGGGGCGCGCCTGATGGATCATTTGCCCGTCAATGACGTCACCCTGAAGGTTGTCGCTGCTTGGGGTGGCTTGAAACCAGGCGATGTCTTTCACTACTCCGCTCCCGGCAATTCCCATCAAGGAGCAGCGACGCTCGCTGTTCACGGTGGTACGGTGATCGCCGTTGACCAGTCCGGGCGGCCGGCGCTGATCGCGAACGCCCTGGGAAAGGGCAAGACGTTGCTCTGCGCCTACCCCCTGGAAACATACCTGGCCGATGTTCCCTCGGTTTTCGATCGGGAGGAGAGTACGCACCGCATCTATCAGGCCTTTCGGGACTGGGCCGGAATCAAGCCGCGATTCCAGAGTGATCGGCCGTCCGTGGAAGTCGTCTCCCTAGACGCTAAGGATCATGGCTACGTCGTGGTCGTCAGTCATAGCGCGGACCCGCAGCGGATGATGGTGAGTTCCGCTCTCCCCTTGCGGTCCCTTCAGCAGGTGACGCCAAGCGGCGAAACGTCCGTTTCACTTCATGGGTTGCAGTGGCAGTTGGAGCTGCAACCTTACGAGGCGGCGGTCTTTGCATGGAGATGACGAGCGGAAAACGCTTTACTTACCCGATGAACGCCTCGAAATCTCGCTGGCATTCTCGATTCTGGATTCAGGAATCTTTCCTGCTGCCGAAGTCTGGCGTAATCATTTACAGTCCTCAGGAGATTAGCGATGAGTAACAGTGATCGGAAATACCGCATCATCGAAGGTGAATATCAGCGTGACATCCTGGATCAGCCTCGTGCGCTGGAGGCCACGCTCGCGGGGCTCACCATTCCCGATGGGTTGCTGCCCATTGTCGACCAGCTCAGACAAGGAATCCTCAAGAAAGTCGTGCTAACGGGGATGGGGTCGTCTTTTCATGCCCTTTGTCCTTTGTACCTACGCCTCTCTTCCCGTGGCTGCGCGACATGGTGGGTCGAGACGTCGGAACTGGTCCATTACATTCCTCAGTTGCTGGATCCTGCGACGCTGATCATCGCGGTGTCGCAATCCGGGGAGAGCGCGGAAATCCTCACCCTGCTCAAAAAGAACGCGGGGCGCGCTCGGATCATTGCCGTCACCAACACCGCTAAGAGTTCGCTCGCTTCGGCTGCCGATGCGGTCGTGCCGACGAGCGCGGGAGAGGAATTCTCGGTTTCTTGTAAAACCTATGTGACGGCGTTGATGGCCCTCGGCCAAGTCGCCGCCATCCTCAGCTCCACCAATCTTGGGCAAGCACGAAGCGAGTTGGCGCAAGCCGCACCCGCGGCCGCAGCGTACCTGAACTCCTGGAGGAACCATGTTCTGGAATTGGCAGCCGCCCTGGACGGCGTCGATAACCTGTTTCTTGTTGGACGGGGAATTTCGCTTGCTGCCGTCGGCACCGGAGCGCTTATCACGAAAGAGTCCACCCACTATCACGCCGAGGGAATGAGCAGCGCGGCATTTCGGCACGGACCCATGGAGATGGCCAGTGAGAAGACGTTCGTCGGCGTTTTCTCTGGGGTCGAGACCACAAGAGCGCTCAACGCCAAACTGGTGGACGACGTCCGCCGCAAGGGGGGGAGGGCTGAATTGATTGGGACGGAATCCCGCATTGCGTCTCTGCGGATTCCTCCGGTGCCCGAGAGCGTGATGCCGATCCTGGAGATATTGCCGGCGGAAATGATCACGCTGGCGTTGGCCGCGCAAACCGGAAGGGAAGCCGGCCGGTTTAGTTTCGCCTCCAAGGTCACGATGATCGAGTGAACCCGCTCATGAAGGACAACTATCACGTATGAAGCGAAGCAAATTCATCGTCGGTTTGGTTTTTGTGACCTTCTTTGTTATTTCGCTGCTCTCCAACATTCTTGGGCCCATCATCCCCGACATCATCGGCAGCTTTCACGTCAGCATGGCGGCCGCCGGCTTGCTGCCGTTCTCGTTCTTTATTGCGTACGGGGTACTCTCCGTTCCCACCGGCTTCCTGGTGGAGAGGTGGGGAGAGAAATGGGTTATGCTGGCTTCCTTCGCTGTGGCGTTGACCGGCTCCCTGTTTTTCGCGCTGCTGCCCGTGTACCACGTTTCCCTGGTGTCTTTGTTTCTCATCGGCGGAAGCATGGCCGCGCTCCAGGTGGCCATTAATCCGCTTCTGCGCATTGCCGGCGGCGAAGAACATTTTGCTTTCAATGCGGCTTTTGCTCAATTGATCTTCGGGTCCGCATCCTTTGTCAGTCCGCAACTTTACTCTTACGTGGTTCTTCACCTTGGGGACCTGCCAAACAAGCAGAACCTCGTGCTTCTTATCCTGAAACGGCTGGTTCCGGCCAGCCTGCCGTGGGTGTCCATGTACTGGATTTTCAGCGGGGTCATCATCCTGATGCTGCTCATGCTATCGGCATCCAGGTTCCCGCGGGTAGAGCGCACCGAAGAGGAGCAGGCCGGCGCGATCGGCATGTATCGGCATCTTCTCAAGAAGCCGGTCGTGCTGCTGTTTTTTGTCAGCATCTTCATGTATGTCGGCTCAGAACAGGGGACCGCCGACTGGATCTCCCAGTTCCTTGCCCAATATCACGGCTACGATCCCCACACTACGGGCGCGACCGCGGTGGCGTGGTTCTGGGGATTGCTCACGGCGGGCTGCGCGCTTGGCATGTTGCTGCTGAAGCTTCTGGATAGCCGCAAGGTCCTGCTGGGCTTTAGCCTCGGGGCGCTCGCGAGCCTGTCGGTCGCCTTATTCGGCAACGGAACCGCGGCGGGAGTGGCGTTTCCCCTCACCGGCCTTTTCGCCTCGGTGATGTGGCCCATCATTATCTCGCTGGCGTTGAATTCCGTTGCGGAGCACCACGGTCCGTTTGCGGGTATTCTCGGCACCGGCATCATGGGCGGAGCCGTTGTGCCGTTGATCATCGGCCGCCTCGGCGATTCCTTTGGGCTGCGCACGGGGATGATGTTTCTGTACGTCACCTTTGGCTGGGTCTTGTGTGTTTCCTTCTGGGCAAAACCCCTGATCACGAACCAAACCCTCAGCGACAAGAAGGCGCAAACAGTTGCTGGGTGAAGCGTGCAGGGGAATGCGCAGAGAGACCGTACCGCTCGCCAGCTCTGCATTAACTGTCACGCCATCGTTGCATGGGAAAGTACGGCGGAGTCGGCGACCTCGCGCTCGAGGATATTTGAGAGTGCCACGGCGACAGCGCCCAGAAGGCTGGGCGGGTTAGGAACCGATGAGGGCGTAATCTCCACCGCGGCAAGGGTGGGATTGTGCATACGGCTGCGAATCGTTTCCTGGAGGATCGGGCTGAGGATGTTCCAAGCCTGGGCCACCTGGCCGCCGACGATGATGGTTTGTGGCGACAGTCCGTGGATCAGCCCGAGGATACCCAGGCCGAGATAACGAGCGTTCTGCGTGAGAGCCTCGACCGCGGTGGGATTGCCGTGTAGCGCCGCGGCAATGATGGTTGCCGCGTACGTGCCCTCGCCGCCGGGGGCGCTGGCCTCGCCTCCCAACTCGGTGAAGCGTCGGCGCAGTGCCTTGTCGGACGCGAGGGATTCCCAGCATCCGAAGGCGCCGCAAAAACACGGGGGACCGTGAGGGTCCATGGGCATGTGGCCGAAGCCTCCCGTGCCCAGGCGTGAGCCCCGGTAGAGGCGGCCCTCAAGAATCAGACCGGTGCCGATGCCTTCCACCACCAGCACATACACAATGTTCCGATGACCCAAGAGGTTCGCCGAGCCCAACCAGATCTCTCCCAAGGCGGCGGCGCTCGCGTCGTTCTCGACAAAGGTCGGCACGCGGAGGCGCTCCTCGAAGATTTGGCGCACCCGAACCGTCAACCAGCCTTGTTCCAGACCCAGCAGCATGCTGCCTTCCTGCACGTCAACCAGTTCGGGCACGCTCACTCCCACGGCGCTGAGCACCTTCTCCTGGGAGAGTCTTGCCTCCGCAAGCTGCTTCAGAATGTCATCGCAGAGCTGGTTGAGGAAATCCTCGGACTCGGCTGCCGTAGGAAGAGTCCGCCACAGAACCTGACGGCCACTGAAATCGGAAACGGTATAAGAAGTTTGCCAAACGCCCAGATCGACCCCCAGGACTAACATCTTGTCGGGATTGATGGCGAGGAACGTGGGACGGCGGCCGCCGGTCGAGGGCCCCATAGAACCCTCGGAAATCATCTCGTGCGCTAGCAGTCGCTTGACGATCATCGTTACCGTGCTGGCGTTCAGGCCGGTCAGCTTCGAGATCTGGACCCGAGAAATTGGCTGGCATTGCCGTATGACGTTGAGGAGACGAAGTTCATTCACGATCCGAACATCTCGTGTTCCAAGACTTTGAAATGGCAGATCGGGCATGTGGAACGGGTCCTCACCGGCATTCTAGCAGATTTGATTCGAAGCGGTGCGGCAAAGTTTATTCATCATATAAAAAAAGTCTTGACAGTGCCCAACGACCGTGTTTAGATATGCGCGCGTCGGGTAGATTCATGGGTCAATGTCATCTTGTCGTGGAGGCAACCATGATTGAACGGAGCATCACCGCGGGCCTTTCGAAGTGCGTTTGGGTATTTTTGTCACTGGTGGCGCTGGCTTGGCTTTCAGTCACGCCGAGCTACGGGCAAGTGGTAAATGCCACCCTCTACGGGTCGGTCACGGACCAAACCGGCGCGGCTATCCCGGGTGTCAACGTAACCGTCACGAACCAGCAAACAGGGGTTGCCATCAAAGGGGAGTCTGATGCGGCGGGCAACTACTCTTTTCCATCGCTCGCTCCTGGAACGTACGACATCGTGGCGGAAAAGCAGGGTTTCAAGAGCAAAGTCATCTCCGGCATCACCCTGCTCGTCACCCAGCAAGCCCGCTTGGATGTGCAACTCGACGTCGGACAAGTGACGACGCAAGTGGAAGTGAAAGGCGCGTCGCAACTTGTGGAGACCAGTACCGCCAGCGTGGGCACGGTGATTGGCGAACGGGAAGTGGTTGACCTTCCTTTGAACCTGCGCCGGTTGACCTCGCTTGCGACCCTGGTGCCCGGCACCATCGCGGCCGGTAGTTTCGGCTATGCGGCTTACATCGTCGGCGGTTCGCCGTTCAGTGAATCGACCTACGTTTCCGGGGGATCGCGCGATTCCAGCAATACCCTGCTGGTGGACGGGATGGAATCACGGGCCTACGACACCGGAGGGTTTGGCCTCGCGCCTCCTCCCGACGCCGTGCAAGAGTTCAAGATCCAGACCAACATCTACTCGGCGGCGTTTGGTAAGACGGCGGGCTCAACCATGAACCTGGTGACCCGGTCTGGCAACAACGGATTCCATGGCGACCTTTATGAATTTCTGCGCAACAACGACATAGACTCACGGAACTTCTTTGCCACTAACCAGATCGATCCCAACACGGGCGCCGAAATCCCCGGCACCGCTCGCCCCGAGTACCGCCGCAACCAATTTGGGGCCACGGCGGGCGGGCCCATCATTAAGAACAAGACCTTCATTTTCGGTTTCTATGACGCGTTGCGCGAGGTGAAAGGCCTTTCGCTCGGCAACTTCGTGCCCACCGATCTGGAAAGGCAAGGGAATTTCGGTAGCGCGCTCACGGGACAGAACGCCAACCTCTGCAGTGCCAGCGGGAGCACCGCTCCCGCGAACCTGAATTACGACACCGGCCAACTCTTCGCTCCGGGGACCGAGTCTCTTTTCACTTGTCCCCAAAACCCCGCGACGCTCTCGGTGGCGCCTCAAACCATTCTGGTAGGTAGCCCTGTGCCCGGGAATATCATTACCAACATCGATCCCGTCGCCCAAAAGGTTCTGGCGGATTACCCCGAGCCTAACCGTCCAGGGTTCCCCAATTACGTTAACCAAACGCCCCGCGTCCGGTCCGACAACCAGTTCGGGATTCGCCTGGACCACAACCTTGGGAACAGGGACCGGATCTTCGGACGCTACCTATTTGCCCAGTCGAATATCACCGATCCCTCAGCGGGTTACAGCTCCCTTCCGGGTTTCGGCGACAGCATCTTTTTCCGGGGACAGAATGTGACCTCGAGTTGGTTCCACACCTTCGGCCCTCAACTTCTGAATGAGTTTCAAGTCGGCTTTCAGCGCAACAATCCGGTTGAGAATTGCCTGACTTGCACCAAGTCGGGGCAGTTGGCGAGCTATGGTATTCAGGGCCTGGTGCCGCTGGGTCCAACCATGGAAGGCGTTCCGTACTTCGGTTTTAACAACTTCGGAGGGGTAGGGGATTCCGGATACCGGCCCATCAGCAATGTGGAAATGACCGAGGATTACCGGGATAACCTCACTTGGACGCACGGGCGCCACACCGTCACCGCGGGCGCGGATCTGCAGTGGCTGCAGAATCTTCGCCAACAGAATCCTTACTCTCCCCGTGGCCAATTCACCTTTAATGGGCAGTTTTCGTCCTTGGCGGGAGAGATTCCGGGCGTCGGTGGAGTGTCCGATCTGGCGGACCTGATGCTGGGCTATCCAAGCTTTGCCTCCCGCTCTCTCGGTTACAAGGACGTAAACCAGGTGGGCAGCACCTTCTGGAGCTTTTATGTTCAGGACGACTTTAAGGTCAGTTCCAACCTCTCCATCAATCTAGGCCTTCGCTACGAATTTCGAGGGAATCCGATCGACAAGGCCAACAATATTGTAAGCTTCTTCCCGCTGGGGGCGCCGTTCTCCGGGCCTGGGAACGCCGCTCTGCTCACAGCTCTACCCAACGCGCAGAACGACGCGCTGTGCAGCGATCCGAATCACGCCAATCTTGTTTCTGCGACCGGGGAATGCCTGATCGTCGACTCAGCCACCCGCGCGCAGAGAGGCTTCACCGGCAGCACGCGCCAGACCCTGGTATTTCCGGATTGGCGCGACTGGGCTCCGCGCCTCGGGATAACCTGGCGGCCTACGTCTTCCGACAAGTTCGTAATTCGCACGGGCTATGGGGTTTTCTACGATCTGTCGAACCTTAACGTTAAGGAATTCGTGAGCGGCAATCCCGTCTTCGCGCCCACGCAAATCTTCAATACCAGTTTCGGAGACCCGCCGCCCACCTACAATTCCGGGCCCGTGACGACTGCCAATGCCTTTGCGACCGGGACGGTGCCGCTCCTCAATCAGCAATATGCCGCCCTTTGGGTAGAGCCCAATTTTGTGACGCCGCGGGTTCAGGAATGGAGTTTCGGGATTGAGTCGCAGCTCAGCCGGGACTACGCCATCGAAGTTGACTACGTCGGCACGACCGCGCACCATCTGGACGCCCTCCATATGTTCGGCAACCAGCCGGAACCCGGGGTAGGCGACCTGCAGTCGCGGCGGCCCTACGTCGACTTCAACAGCCTGGCTTACTTCTCCGCGGACGCCAACTCCAATTACAACTCTCTGCAGGCGAAGCTGACCAAGCGGTTCTCCAGCGGGTTCCTGATTCTGGGCTCGTACACTTGGGCCAAGGGCTTGAGCGACAACGAAGGGAACGAGGGTTCTTACGGGGTGGGCGGAAATGAACCCCAGGACACCAACAATTTCGAGGCGAACTACGGCCGCGCAGTAAGCGACGTGCGGCAACGCTTGGCGGTTAGTTCCGTCGCGCAGTTGCCCGTGGGAAGAGGCAGACGATTTTTGGACCGTCCGGGCGCTGCCAACGTGATTCTGGGAAACTGGAACGCCTCGGGAATTCTCTCGCTGCAGTCGGGCTTCCCGGTTTCCGTGTATTCGTCGACGGATTTCTCCAACACCAACTCGCAGAGCCCGCGCCCTGACCGCGTGTGCCAGGGGAATGGCGCACGGACCGTCGGGGACTGGTTCAATACCAATTGTTTTACGACCGCCCTGCTCGAGGCGGCATTGACCGCCGGCCAGCCGCGCTTTGGAAACTCGGGCCGCAACATCCTGGACGGCCCCGGCATGGTAAATCTGGACCTTGCTCTGTATAAGGAGTTCCGCTTCGGCGACCGCATGCATCTGGAGTTCCGATGCGAAGCTTTCGACTCGCTGAACCATCCGCTCTTTGGCCTGCCCGATTCTTCGGCGGGCACGGGTAACTTCGGCGCCATCGGGTCGGCAGGCGACGGCCGCGATGTGCAATTCAGTTTAAAGCTGGTTTATTGAGAATTGTCCGCTTGATGTGAGAAATAACGCGCCGCGCCCCGCCGAGGGGCGCGGCCTCCCAACCTTCGGTAGAGGTGTCATTTGGAAGTGGCACGGGCGTCCCGCCCGTGAACGGTCACGGCCAAGATGGCCGTGCCACAGCAAATGATACCACTACCCAACCTTCGGGAATATGGAGCATTGGACCCTTGGACAGTCACATGCCGTCTGACATGAAAGAGATCTTCCGCGCCGAATGCCTGGAACAACCTGCGCGCCTGGCTGAGGTGTTTCGGGCCTACTCGGCGGACCGTGCCATCCGCGCGGAACTCGAGCGTGTAAAGAAGAGCGTTTCGGCGAGCCGGCCTCTCGTTTGGTTGGGCATGGGCGCCTCCTATTGCTCGGCGATTTCGGGAGCGACGTGGTATTCGCGCGCCGGACTTCCATCGTTTTGTGTGGAGGCGAGCGAGTGGCTGCACTTCGCTTTTTCCACCTGGGACCGCGTTGGCGGCCCGATTCTGATTTCCACTTCCGGCGAGAGCGCGGAGTTGGTCGAACTCTGCCGTCAGCGTGAGAAGGGGCCGCGTATCCTCATCTGTAACGACCCGGCGAGTTCTTGCTGGAAAACAGCGGATATCCGTTTGCCGATTCTGTCCGGGATTGAGAAAGGTAACGCCACTCAATCCTATACAAATTCTACGGCGATTTGCAGCCTTTTGGCCTTGGAACTCCTGGGCCGGCCCTGGCAGGCGGACGTCCCGCAGGTGTTGCAGGCCTTCGAGCAATCGCTTGATCTTGCTTTCAGCCGAGGCCGCGAAATCGAAGAGTTCTGTCGCGGTTGGGAGACTTTGGAGGTCGTTGGCCGCGGTGCGGCGGTCGGCGGCGCCATCATGGGTGCACTTTGCGTCAGAGAGATGACCACCTGGCGAGCGAACGGGTTCTCGGCAGGGTGTTTCCGGCATGGGCCGTTCCTTGATGTCGATTCCACCCATGTGGCGACGATCTTGGCCTTGGGCTCTACGGCCGAAATGGGCCGCCGTTTAGCTACGGATTGTGCCGCAAAGGGGGGCAAAGCCGTCCTGGTGGTCGACCAGGATCCGGTGGAAAATACCGAACGCTTGTTGACGATCAAGATTCAAGCGGTACCTGAGGGGTGGGAGGGGCTAACCTCCGTGCTGGCTCCTCAAGCGCTCACCCAGGCCTTGATCGAGCGCCTGGGCAGTGGGTATGTCAGAACCTCCACCACGATTGAGTAGAGTCGGCGCGCCATTAAGAGGGACGCCGGATGTCCTTATGGGCTAAGGGACCACGCCGCTGCCGCGGCTTCGCATAAGGCC
This sequence comes from Terriglobia bacterium, assembly GCA_052139985.1. Taxonomy (GTDB): domain Bacteria; phylum Acidobacteriota; class Terriglobia; order UBA7540; family UBA7540; genus Bog-366. The sequence goes on along the minus strand of JBKQVI010000078.1, from coordinate 5,400 downwards.
GCGGTGCTCAAGTTAGCGCTTATGCGCTGACAGCCGGGGCCTGCGGCGGGCTTTTGCGGGAAAGTCCAGAAAGGCAACATGCGAAAAAACGGCTCGCGCCGCTGGTTGGCGGGCATTGATCTCGGCGTCACCCATTATCGCATTGGGATTGTGGAAGCCGCGACGGGTAAGATCCACCAATTGACCAAGCTAAAGACCGCGGGATTCACCCTACAGCAATTCTGCGATGCGCTGGCCAAAGTGGCACGTCCTTATCGCAAAGACCTGGTCGGAATCGGCGTGGCTATCCCCGGTTTTCCCGATCGCGCTCAGCGCCGCGTACTGACCACGTGCGGCACCGTTCCGTTCCTCGAATCGTGCGACGTGGCGGAGGCGGTTGAGGAACGTTTGAATGTTCAAACCTGGGTGGACAATGACGCGCGCGCCCATGCTGTTGGTGAATTTCAATACGGCGGCTGGGGCAAGCCGCGCTCTCTGGTGGTCATGACGCTGGGGACGGGCGTGGGTCTCGCCTGGCACGTCGAAGGCCGGCTTTATCCGCCTCCCGACCATGGCGCGCAGGGCGGGCACATGTCCGCTTTCCCCACGACCGGCAATCCCTGCTTCTGTGGCGTCTCGGGGTGCTTGGAGTCTCTTGCCGGCGGGACGGCGATCGCGGCGGCCGCCAACGAATGCCTGGCGCGGTTCTACCCTTCTAAACTTTGTGCTCCTGCGGATGCTGAGCAGATCTGCCGCCTGGGCACGTCGGACGCCTTGGCGCAGAAATGTATCGCGCGAGCTATCGAGGCGTTGCGGGGCGCGCTGCACACGATTCATCATCTCTACTTTCCGGATGTGTTGGTACTGGGCGGAAGCGCCTCATTCGGCTTGTGGCCGCACCTTGGTCCCCTGCGCCGATGGTTCGCTCGCGCGGAACGATTTGACGGCGGGTGCAACCGCTTGGTGCTCTCGCGTCTGGGGGATAAGGCCGGTGTGCTGGGAGCCGCTGCTCTCGCCCTCAGCAAGCTGGCGCCGGCGGAATAATCCATTGCAAACTTCTCGCCGACTGCTGGGATGATCCCGAAGGATCTGAGGAGGGATACGTGTCTCAATCGGAAATCATAAAGAGTGAATTTTCTAACGATGTGTCCCGTCCTAGACGGTGGGGGCTGCACAACTTGGCTCCGATCCTGGGGGCGCTCGCCCTGTTAATATGCACGGCCGGTAGTGCGCTGACTCCCACGCCGTCACACCCCAAGGTGGTCCCCGCCGGCGGCCCGGATTCATTTACGACCTCCGATGCGCATGGGCTCTGGACGTACTTCCGGCCTCCCGATGGCGTCCCCAATCTGGCGCTAAAAAGCGCGGGTGCGTGGGCCACGGCCTCCAGCACGGCGGAGAAGTTCGATCCGAATGGCGCCATTGATGGCAACTGGACCGTGAAGGATTGGGGAAAAGGGCATGGGTGGCAGAGCGCCAAACGCCACGAATATCCCTCTTGGCTCGAGATTCACCTGCCACGTGAGGAGGACATCGACACGGTTGTCGTGCAAACGTTTCCCGAAGTATCGCGTGGAGTGAATTGGGCGGGCATTCGTAACGCCGACTTCCAGGTGAAGTACGAGGGGAAATGGGCCAACCTCGGCTCGTGGGGAACGGTACGCGCTAACCTGAAGGGAACCATCGTCCACCGCATCGCGCCCGTGCGCACCGACGAGGTGCGCATTATGGTGTTGGGTGTCAACACCGGCCAGCAGGAAGACGTCTTCTACGACGATGACGACTTCGCCCGAATTTTGCAGGTGGGCCTTTACCGGGTGAAGACTCCCTATCCGTTCGTGGACGAAGAAGTCAGCGCGCGGGTAGAGCGCGGGCCCAAGGGCGCCGTGGCCATCTATCGCGACAACCTGCCGGTGAAACCGGCGAATCCTTCCTCGCCGGAGACGCTCGCGGCCCTCTTTCGCAAGGCTGGTTATGGCGTGACGTTTCTCGATTCCAAAGCGCTTTGTGTGCCGGAAATCTTCAACCGCAAGAATTTTGACGTTTTTGTGCAGCCGTACGGATCGCCCTTTCCCGTGGAAAGCGCACTTTATCAATTTCTCTCAAGCGGTGGCCACCTGATCACGCTGGGCGGACATCCGTTCCGGCAGGCTTTGATGTTTGACTTCCAGGGCAAGCTGGTGGATGCGGGTTACGACGCGGGCATCACTACGAGCGTAGCACGGCAATCGGACTACAAGCTGCCGTTCCGCGAGCAACTCGGAATGCTCTACTCCGGCTTCGAGCAGCTTGAGAATGTGGCATACGCCGCCCCCGCGCCGGACCAACAAGTTGTGAAGTCTTCCTTCAAGGTGAATGCCAATCTTTCGGGAACGGTGGCGGCGGCCTATGTGGGGGAGCGGATTTCCATCGACGAGGGCGAGCGATTGACGGGTGAAGGGACCTTCGCCGCTTACGCGAATGCCGCACGCAAGGGAGTCTCGAATTTCGCCTCCATGGTCAACGATTCGCCCGGAGGGGTGAGCTTCAACGACCAGGATGGGTACATTTTCAACTGGCCGCGCTCGCGCTGGGTTCCGCTGGTGAATGCCTACGACCGTCTCGGCCGGCTGCGCGGTTCGGTGGTGAGCGTACTTGCCAATTATCGCGGCCCTTACCGTGGGTCGGGCTGGATTTACTGCGGCGTCGAAAATGTGGATCTCTTCTCGGCGGAACATCCGGAATTTGGCCAGGTTTTGCTCGATGCGGTCCGTTACCTGGAATCCGGCGCGGGCTTGCATGACGTCCTGCCGGAGATGGATTGTTATTATCAGGGTGAAACGGCCAAGGTTGCGACGTCGGTCGAGAACTACCAGTCGAGCGCGCGTCACGTGGCCGTGAACTTTGAGTTGATTCCTTCCGGGGCGAAGTCCCCGGTCTTCGAAAAACGCGTCGAGCTGGATATCGCGCCGAACGCCAACGCGCGCCCCTCCGTGACCTGGAAGCCGCCGCACTTCGATTCCGACTACTATCTCATTCGCGCCACACTCTACGAAGGCCAGCGGCCGATCGACACGGCGGAAGGCGCCTTCGTGGTCTGGGACCCTCGCGTCATTGCCCAAGGCCCCACGGTGGAGTTCCACGACAACTATTTTCACCGGAACGGCCGGCGGCAGCTTCTGATTGGCAGCCGCACCAATGGGATCGAGCCCAAAGGGCAGGTGGATGAAGACGTGCTCGGCTGGGAACGGCAATATTCCGAGATGTTTGACAATGGCATCCGCGTTTTTTCGCCCGTCTACTTCAGTATTTACATTTCCGGCCTCGCGTGGGGCGAGCCGCAGACCCCGATTATTCCTGTGCAACTGCAGCGCCAGATGGACGCTCAGGTGTACCTTGCGCAGAAGCACCATTTGATCTTTGCGCCCGACGTTTTCTTCTTTGCTAAGAATGCCGCGATGCAGCGTATGGAGCTGAGCCGCCGCCTGTGTGAAGAACTGGGAAAACGCTATGCCTCGGTGCCGGGAATGATGTTCTATATTTTTGACGATGGCACGCCCAAGACGCCGTTGGAACAATTCCGGAATTGGACGAAGAACTGCCTGGAGGGATTTTGGAGTTCCGGACGCAAATATGTTGTGTTGGCTGAGACCGAAGGCGTGGCCATGGAACGCTACGGCAGCCAGGCGCTGACGATGCCGGCGAACGGCAACTATTCGCCCGGGCACCCCGCGCTGTATCGCTCCATGGACATGCGCGCGGCAGGGAAGAGCTTTCACCTTTCCGAGTTCGGCGTAAACTCGCCGGGGGCAAAACCCAGTGACATTGACCTGCACACTTATCCGGGCATGAATGTCTCGGGCTCCCCCGCCGGGGACTACAGTGTTTATCTTTCGCAGCCCCACCTGAATTTTGGACTTGGCGGGTCCTACGTTTTGAACTGGGTCTGGAAAGACACGGCGCACCTTATCTTCCCCTGGGGGATCACTCATCCCAACGACTATCTTCCCACCCGGCCGCTGCTGGCCTATCGCGATGAGAGCTATTTCCTACGGCATTTCCAACCTGAGTTTAATTTCCCCAAAACGCTCGTGGTGCTCCCCAAGGCGCGGATTGAAAAAGACGAAGACGCCTACATGCCCGTGCTGCTTGGCGTATTGAACACGCTCTTTGACCGCGGCGTGCAATTCGCCACCATCGACGACACGGACCTTGACCGCATTCCCGCCGGGCCGCACGTGCTGATCTACCTCGATCCGGAATACGCCGTGTCCGAGGCGCTGGCAAAACTTCAGGCCCGCGCCGAGGCTGGCGACGACGTTTTTGTTACGGGCGATTTCAGCCAGGCGCTCGACGCCGGCAGCGCCCGTCAAACCGATCTCTTTCCACGTCTTGCCGGGCTCAGGTGGCTGGGTGACTACGTGCGCGGCAGCGAAATCCCTCTGGCTCCGGCATCGGGACCCGGAACCCTGAACCCTTATATCGGTCATCCGCGTAGCATGTTCGAAGCCGCCGGCGCGCAAGTCCTGGCGAGGGATAGCGAAGGGCACGCAGTGGTTGCCATTCGCGAGCTTGGTTCCGGACATGTCTTCTTCACCTCTGATTCCGGCCTGGATGGCACGCGGCGCGCCCTCGACGACTTTCTCGAAATTCGTTCGATACCGGTTACGGATTTTTCCCCCAAGCGGGCAAACCGCGACATCTTTGAAGTCGATCGTGCGGGAGGCGGGAAGATTTATACCTTGGCGGCGACTCATCCCGAGGGCGATGGATATACGGTCAATGGCCCATGGCTCGATCGCCCCGAGAGCTTTTTGTTGAACACCGGCCACCACCGTATCGGCTTGCCCCTGGGCGCTTATGGAGTGTCTCTGCTTGCGACGGATCGCGATGGCGTCGTAGATGCAGTGGAAGGCCAAGGCCAATTCAACGTGGATGGCGTGCCCCTGGTGCAGGCGCAGCCGCACGTCATGGTCATGTCGCTGGACGATGCCGAGTTGAGCAAGTCCCACGCTGTCGCCCTGTTCGTGCTGGGTGAAGGCAAGATTTCACTCGCTATTCCGGAGGATGTCGATGTCGTCGAGGTTGGGGAAATAATCGAGGGTCGATTTCACCCGTTGGAGGAAGTCAAAACCACTCGCGAAGACGGCCGGTTGACCTTCCAGCTTGATGAGGTGCAAGCTCGCGGCGTGGTGCTGATCACTTCCAAGACCGAGCGAGACAACGCCCGGAAACTGATGAACGCCGCACTCGATTGAGCTGTAACAGATCGCTTCATCTGATTCCAGGCCTTATGCAGTCACTGCTGTCCAAATTACCGAACGAAATTAGATTGGACTCGGCTCCGCCGCCTGCCTTGCGAAAAGTCTCCGACTTTTCGCAAGGCAGGCGGCGGAGCCGAGTCCAATCTAATTTCGTTCGGTAATTTGGACAGCAGTGACT
>JBKQVI010000077.1:0-30909 GCA_052139985.1 Terriglobia bacterium | reverse complement strand
CCCACCTCGCGAGCGTGCTCTCGAAACCATCAAAAAGATGTTAAAAATGAAGGTTGCTCCCAATAGTTGATTGAAAACAAAGGGGCAAAAAAAGTGCTCCCAATATGTTGATGAAAACGAACAAGTTATCGAGTTTTCGGGATTACCTTCTGATAGAAAAGGAGTTAGTGCGCCGGGATAAACCGGCAGGAAGCAGAGGATGGAAAATCCTCACGCGAAAGGAGTCGCGAGCCACTCGGCCCCGAGTTTGGCGCTGTATGCCGCGAGGCCTGCCGTGAAGCGTAAACAGGGGAAACGCGTGTCCCTGGGGCTGAGGGGGGTGCGGTGAGCAGCGTATCGTTTTCGCCGCCCTGTATCCGTAGCGCAACATCCTTCGTGCGTCAGAAATTGTCTGGACCTGGACGCCTGGCGCCGCTCAGCCCTACTGGAACTGACGCATATGCCAGTCAGCCTCAAACATGTTGAAGAAACCCTCTTTAAAGGGGTGCTCCCTGATCAGGTCTTCGTTCAGGGAGATGCCCAAGCCGGGCCCGTCGGGGAGGTGGAAGTAGCCGTCCCGGGGGCGAGGGGTTCCGGGCACGGCATCGACCACCCAGGTTTCAGAGAAATCGTCAAAACACTCCTGCACCTTGATGTTGGGGGTGCAGAAACCAAAATGCACGCTGGCCGCCGTGCAGACCGGGCCGTTGGAATTGTGCGGGGCCACCATCATGCTGCGCGCATCGGCCATGGCGGCAATCTTCTTCATGTCCAGAATTCCTCCGGCGTGGATGATGTCGGGCTGCAAGATGTCCGCGCCGCCGGATTCCAGGACCTCGCGGAAACCGTAGTGGGTAAAGTAACGCTCGCCCGTGGCCACCGGAATTTTCACTTGGGCAGTCACCTTCCGGAGCGAGGGGATGTCTTCCGGCGGGCAGGGTTCTTCGATCCAGCCAGGGTAATAAGGCTCAAGCATGTGGGCAATGTCGATGGCGGTGACGGCGCTGAAGCGCCCGTGCAATTTCGACGAAGATTTCCACGTCCGGGCCCACGGCGTCGCGGATTGCAGCCACCAGCTCGACCGAGCGAATCTTCTCCGCGCGGGAAAGCTCCATCGTGCCCGGGCCGAAGGGGTCAACCTTAAGGGCCTTGTAACCCTTTTCCAAAACCACCTTTACGCGCCGGGCGAATTCCTGCGGCGAGCGCTCGACGGTGTACCAGGCATTCGCGTAGGCCTTGATCTTCTCGTGGCAGCGTCCGCCGAGCAGCCGCCATACGGGTTGGCCTACGGCCTTGCCGACGATGTCCCAGCAGGCCAGTTCAATCCCGCTCATCACCGAGGTGGCAATCACCCCGCCACGCCAAAAGTCGTTGCGGTACATTCGCAGCCAAAGGTCCTCGATGTTAAAGGGATCGGAGCCCAGAACGTGACGGCGCACCGCACCCGGCAGGTAGCCCAGCACACCTTCTTCGCGGTTCTGGGTGGTGCATTCGCCGTATCCCACCAAACCTTCGTCGGTCGAGACCTTCAAGAAGATCAGATTGCGCCAGCTCGTTCCCAAAACCAACGGCTCAACCGCCGTGATTTTCATAAGCGAATTCCTCCACGCGCGACCCCGCCGCGGCCGCACGCCGTGCTCACAGCCACGTTCGCTAGCATCAAGCGACAATCAATTTATCCGAAAAACGGAGCACCGGCAACGGGAGTGAACACACATCCGAAACGATATGTAGTTCGGGGGCAGGCGAAAAAGGGGAGACGCGCCAGCAAGGCGAAATCGCCATCGGCCACAAGCGATACGCAACGAACCCATGCCGGCGCGTCAATCCAAAGACCCGGGGAAGCAGACGCGGCTACTGATAGTACGCAGCGTTCTTTTCTGCAAAGTCGGCGAAGTTCTCCGGCAATTCTGCATCGGGGTAAATCGCGGATGCCTCGCAAACTGGAACGCATGCGCCACAGTCAATGCAGTTTACAGGGTCGATGAAGAGTTGGGCAGCCGCAGCGAATTGGGCTTCGTCCTTGCGCGGATGAATGCAGTCAACCGGACACACTTCGACGCATTTCTCGTCTTTCGTGCAACTTTCAACGATTATGAATGCCATGAATCAATTCTCCTCTGATGAGTTTGTAAAGTTCTCAGCCCTGGTCGAGCGAAGTATGCCTGACGGGTCGGTCCGTACGAGCACATCCCCAACAGGGACAAATAGGATGTGCAATTCGTGCGCCAAAGGGCACGTGCATTTTGTCAATCGCAACCGGCGGAAATGCGTTTCGGACCGGGGAAGCTGGATTGAAAGACCCAGCGTAGGGGGCAAATTGCCCAGCTCCGACTTAGGTCGTAGCACTATGGGCTCGCCGGTAGTGGTGTCATTTGCTGTGGCACGGCCATCTTGGCCGTGACCGTTCACGGGCGGGACGCCCGTGCCACTTCCAAATGACACCACTGCCGGCTCGCACATTCCCTTCGTGAGCGTTGATGGGACTGGTAGAATGGTTGATGGAGCATTGCCGCTCTTCGCGACGGACAGAGAGTGCGCCCGCCAGGAATATCGGGGGGGCCAATGCCTCCATACCCGTGTGCGGCGGGGACGATTCCCTGCCTAGGGAAGTGCTCGGAATCACCGTCGAAGCGCAAACTCAGCCGAGCGTGGAAGGATCTGGAATTGTAGCGGAGGCGTTCTCTGCATTCACACCATGGCAAAGCCTGACTCACCCCAAACCGATCCGCAACCCCCGGATCCATTGTCAAAGGGTTGGAAAGCAGAGGTGCTGCTTCCTGGCAGTTGGCGGGGCGCCACCTGTACGCTGCTTTCACGCGGACATCACCACATCGTCGTCGATACAGGCATGCCGCATGAAGCCCACCGGCTCCTCGCGGCGCTGGAAAAACGCGGCCTTCGTCCCGACGATATCCGCATGGTGATCAACACGCATTTCCATGTTGACCACGTTCTGAACAACTGCCTGTTCCCACAGAGCGAAATCTACGGATCGCAGCAATCGCATGACTGGTGCTGCGAGGCTTACACCGATCTTCTGGACGTACCGAATTGGGAGAGACTTAGCCTGAAGTATTATCCGGAATCGGCGGATTATGAAAGGTCCTCGGAATTGATGGGTGCCCTGCGGCGGTTCGCTTTGCGCTGGTGGGACCGGAAGCGCCTGGGCGACCCCTCGCGCTTTCGGTGGGTTGAGTCCCACCCCCTGCCGGACGAGTTGGAATTCCTGGTGACGAACGGCCATGTGCCAGGCCACCTTTCCGTCATCGTTCATAATGGCGATCAGCCCACGATCATTGCCGGGGACGCAGTGCTGACTCGGGAACATGACGAGACTGTCTTTACGATGATTCCGCACAACCGGGAGCAGTTTCAGCGCGACCGGGCACGGATTTTGGCCATGATCGGGCGAATCCTCCCCGGGCACGACGACGTTTTTTCCAACCGTGCCGGGCCGGAAACAACGCCACCTTAAAACCCGTGGAACGGTTTTGCCGAGCTGGGAAAGGAAGTGCGGCGGAGGTTTGACTCCCCGCCGCTTGGCGACAAAGGTTCCCAAGATGTCACCCGAAGCGCCGCAAGGTGGCACGATTTTTTATCGAAACGTAGCAAAAAACTTGACAGCAAATAGTCCGATACGTACAGCAATGGCTTCCATTTATAATGATCTTGATCAGTCGGTAATACCAGCGAATCGGAATTGGCCCTTGTCAGTCTCTGGGCCAGATGCCTCGAGGAGACGCCCGTGACCTCAACCCCTCAGCGTCGCAAGGTTCTGATCATCGAAGACGAGCCCTCGATTCGGAATGTTCTCTACGTCCTGCTTGCGGGGCTCGGCTGCGATGGCGATGTCGCGAGCGACTCGGAGCACGCGTTGACGATGATCGGCCAAAACAGGTTTGATGCGGTGCTGCTCGACCTCCGTTCGGCCCATCTCCCTCCTGACCAGATGGTCTCCGCCATCACCGAACTCCGGCCTAGCCTGGTGGGACGCGTCCTGGTAATCACCGGCGAAGTCGCTGATCCCAAAACGCTTGAGATGCTGGCAAGCTATGCCGTGCCGCACGTCTCGCGCAGCCGGGTGGTATCGGAGCTCCGGGTGTGTATGCGCGCTATGCTGGCCTAGATTACTTGCCATTAAATTCGGCGAGGCGAGCTAGAGTTTCAGCGTGGGGAGGTAGTCTGCCAAAGCCTCTTGCCAAGTCCGAGGCAGCGCAAAGCCGCACCTTTGCAAAGCGCCCATTCGCATCACCGAGTATTTCAGCCGGGGGGCTCGGCGCTGCATCAAGGCGTCCGGAACACCGATGACTTTTCCCGGATCGAGCCCGGCCAGTTGCACGGCCATGCGGGCCAATTCGTAGCGCGTACACTGGCCCCGATTGGCGAGGTGGTAGAGGCCGAAGCGGCCGGATTCGGCGACTTCCATGATCTTCAGCCCGGCATCGACAGTGAGGGTGGCGCAACCTAATTGATCGCTCGCGACCTTGTACTCCTCACCGGCCGCGACCTTGCGGAGGCCCTTCTCGACAAAGTTGGTTTTGCCCGGACCAAACAATACGGGTACGCGAAAGATCCAGTATCGTTCCAAGCCTTGCACCGCCTGCTCAGCTTGCAACTTGGTGCGCCCGTAGACAGTGATGGGGTTGGTGGGATCAGTCTCAACATAGGGCCTCTCGCTCGTACCATCAAAGACGGCATCCGTGGAAATGTGAGCGAGGCCTGCTCCCAGACGGCGGGCGGCGTCGGCAACGTTGCAAGTGCCTTGGTAATTCACCCGAACGGCCTTGGCCGGATCCGCCTCGCAGAGATCAATGTCGGGAATGCCGGCGGGATGCACGATGAGGTCCGGGCGGATGCGCTCGAGCGCCGCGCCGATGGCCCCCGCATCGGTGATGTCGGCCTCGGCCCGCGTCAAGGGAATCACCTCGTGACGAGTGGAAAACGCCGCGACCAGCCCATGTCCGAACAGTCCTGCTGCTCCCGTGATGGCTACCTTCATAGGAACAGTGTACCGTGGATAGTCGTTCGTGAATAGTGGCTAGCCGACAGTTATCAGGACGGGCGGCTGTGCGCTAGCCACCCGCCACGATCCACGGGGCATGTCATTTCAGGCGAACGACAGCCCCAGGAGTATTATAAAGTCGGATCAAGGTATTGAGATCCCGCTGGCTCGGTTTGCTGACGAGAGTCTTCCACGCAAACGGATAGTAGACCCCCGGGACCCTCACTTGATGGGATTTCTCTTGAACTTGCCAGTACATGATGTCGCCTTTGGAGTCGCTGTGTCCTCGGATGCCGAGAGCGTGCCCCAATTCGTGCAAGACGATGGCGCGCATTTCATCCTTGGACCATCGCCGCGAGAGATCCACGCTGATAATCGCCACTTTGCGCCCGGTCAATTCGTTTCCCACGCGGCGAAACTGCGTCCAATCTATTTCTTCCCCCGCCTGCCATTCCTCGTTCGTGCCGGCTTCCCAGTCAAAGCGAATGTCCCCCTCATCGGTCTCGGCGGTCAGTTCCAGAGGCAGCATATCGTGCCAGATGTTGAACGCCTCCCGCGCGCCTTGCGCCCAATTGGCGTTGGGCACATTTCCAATCCAAACTTTGATGGGAAAGGAGTTCCACCTCTCGGACTCCGATCCTTCCTCGATCTCCCCGTAGTAATCCGACGCGGAGGCGACGTATCGCGAGGGTTGCAAGGGTTCGGGATAAACCGGAAGCGTCTCCAGAATTTGGATTCTGGCATTGGCCAGAGCTACTTGATTCCTGAACTCAGCGGCGCTTGCGGCGACTTCAGCGAACCGGTGCCAATCCGCGATGGCCTTCTGCCGATCCACCATCTCATCGGCCAGGGCACGGTTGTAATAAGCCTCAAGGAATTGCGGGTCCTGCGCAACGGCCTGGCCGTACGACGACGACGCATCGGTAAATCGGTCCTGCTCAAAGAACACGTTGCCTTGGTGGTAGCTCGCTTGCGCTGCTTCCCGATCCACCGCCTGCGCGGGCGCGGCCATCACGAGCAACAGCAACCAGGGGGTCATTTTACGCATAGGCGATCACCTCCACTTGCTTCGTCGGGTGACATCATAATGACATACGGGCATGGGTTCCACCGAGAAATTGCCGGTCGCCCAACGTCAGACGTGGAGTGCCAGGAGGCAGCTCTGCGGCTCAACTTGTTCCAGTACCAACCTGTGACTCTCATCCGCAGCGGGTCCAAGGCAATGCGGCGGAATTGTAAATCCCAATTAACATCTGGCGAAACCCCTGGCGCCAGGATTCTCGCGATTCTTCCGCCGCACACCCGCTGCGGAGACAACCAGTCGCGGGGCCACCGAATCGAAGAAGAAGCGCCAGGCACTAGCATCCAATCAAGAATGGGGGAGACGATGGCAAAAGTACCAGGTTTTAGCGCAAAGGTAGCGGCTCCAATCGCGGCGTGTCTTTTCGTGGCCTCGCTCGTGGCGGTCGCACGCGCCGCAGACAAAGTACAACTGACCGGCCGCTGGAATTTTAACGAGGCCCAGAGCGACAATGCGGACCAGAAAGTTCAGGAGGCCCAGCAAAACAGCAAGTCGCGCGTCAATAATACTGACTCGGGCAACTACCCCGGCTCGGGAGGCGGTACCTACCCCAATGGCGGAGGCGGCATGGGTAGCATGGGACGCGGTGGCATGGGAGGGATGGGCGGAATGGGTGGCATGGGCGGAGGCATGGGTCGCGGTGGGCGGCAGGCAAATCGCCCCGACTCGGTAAGCAGCGAAGAATGGGATCGCCTGGCCGCGAATCCGAAGTACTTGCGGATCGACCAGCGCTCTGACCAGATTGTGGTCACTGACGACAGTGACCACGCGCAGACTTTTTACCCTGACGGTAAGAAGCACGACGATAAAGATGAAGACGGGAAGAAGTTCTCCACCAAGACCTCCTGGGAAAGCGACGTCCTTACGGCTGAGACCAAGCTTTCGCACTCGGAGAAGATCACGCAAACGTTCCGCATCAGTGAAGATGGCAAACAACTCTTTGTCGTTACGCGATTCGATGATCCTTCCCTCAGCGGCCCGGTCAGCATCCGTCGCGTATATGACATGACAAAGGCATCTGCTCAATAGGTGTATAAGGGAGTCGATTGCAACCCACGCAGTCTGACCCGACTTAGGTTTCATCAACCGCGAGGGGGATTCGCGATGTCGCGCCGCCGGACGATGGAGTAGCCCGAGGGATTTATGCGGTCGAACCGCCATCGTTGCGGTAGTCCAGTTCCGCAATGACGGCGCTGTTGTTGCGCCAGTGGGGTGCGACTTTCACAAAGAGTTCAAGGTAGACCTTGGGCGGAAACAGCTTTTCAAGTTCCTCCCTCGCTTCGCTGCCAATGTCCTTCAAGCGCGCCCCACCGGCCCCAATCACGATAGGCTTCTGCGAGTCCTTCTCCACCACAATTGTGGCGTGGAGACGCGTGATCGTCGTCCCTTCTTCGAAGGCATCAATGAGCACCGCCGTCACGTAAGGCATCTCGTGCTTGGTGTGGCGGATGACCTTTTCGCGAATAATTTCGGCCGCCAGGAACCGTTCCGGCTGGTCTGTGTACTCGTCAGCAGGAAAATACTGCGGGCCCTCGGGTAACCTCGCGACGATTGCGGCAAGCAAGCTTTCGAGCCCCTCGCCGCGTAAGGCGGATATCGGGAAGATCTCCTCAAATCCGTAAAGCTTCGAGTAGCGATCCATCAGCGGCAACAGATCGGGCTTGTGCACGCGATCAACCTTGTTTAATGCCAGAATCGCGCGGGGCGAGTATTCGTTCAGAAGGTTTATGACAAATTCGTCGCCCCTTCCGTATTTCTCACTCGCGTCCACGATCAACACGGCTAAGTCGCGATCCGCCAGCGCCTGCCGCACATAGTTCATCATCTGCTCATTCAATCGTGAGAGCGGCTTGTGGACACCCGGCGTGTCCATGAAGACAACCTGAGCGTCCGGGCGATGCAATATCCCCAGGATGCGATTGCGCGTGGTCTGGGGAACAGGCGTCACAATTGAAACCTTGGACTCCACCAGCGCGTTTACCAGCGTGCTCTTGCCGGCGTTGGGACGCCCAACGATGGCGACAAAACCCGATTTGTGCGAGGGCGTTTCAGACATGAATAGGGTCTCCGGACGATTGCGCGGGCGGCACCATCATCCGCACCTTGAGAACCGTCCGCTGATTTGCCTCCAGTACTTCGAATGTCAAGCCGTGGGCCTCCACTTTCTCCCCGGCGGCGGGCACATGTCCGAGTTGATTCATGACCAGCCCAGCCACCGTAGAGAAATCGTTCCCCTCGAGTGGGACGTTCACTTCATCCGCAACCTGCGCCAACTCGGCCTGACCGGAAAGGATATAGGTTGACGCGGACTCTTTGATGATGTCGCGGGCGTGCGGCTCCACTTCATCGCGGATTTCGCCCACAATCTGCTCCACCAAGTCCTCGATCGTAATCAACCCCGAAACGCTGCCGTACTCGTCGATCACGATCGCCATCTGGGTGGTGGACTGCTGCAATTCTTTCAACAGGTCTTGGATGGGCTTGGTTTCCGGGACAAAGGGCACGGGCCGCAGCAGATCGCGGAGCCTTGCCCGCTTCTGCTCTTCCGGGGATAATTCCATCAGGTCGCGCGCGCTCACGAAACCCTCGATGTGATCGAGTTGGCCGGAGTAAACCGGGTAGCGAGTCAAGCGTTTAGTACGAAATAAGCCGCGCAAATCCTCAATGGAAGAATTGATTTCGATGGCGGCGATTTCGGGCCGAGGCGTCATGACTTCGCGCGCCACCATATCGCCGAACTTCACCACCGATTGCAGCATCTCGCGCTCGCCCTCTTCAATCAAGCCTTCCTGCTCGCCCGTGGCAATCAACTCCTCCAGGTTTTCCTGCGGAGACGGCGGCTCGGGCTCCGGTTCGGTGGGCTCAAGCAGGCGCGCGATGGTGGTGGAAATCAAAATGGGAAAGGTGAGCGGCAGCGCCCCAATAACCGCTCGCCGCAATAAGGGTTCCCAACCCTCCAGAATGACCTCCGGTTCGTCGTGACGCACCACCAGCATAAAGGGAATCAATTGATCGGCAATGGCCACGGCGCTCAGGACAATGAGAAGCGCGGTGCCAAGATCGCTCCAGAGGTGCTCGGGCCGCCGCCAGATCAGCAGGCCGGTTAAACCCACCGCGAACAAATGCATCGCGGCCCCGTGCAAAGCGGAAATTGACACGCCCACGCGTTCACGATTGGGACGACTACGCCCGTCCTCGCGCGGCCCAAAGACTTTGCGGACCCCCACCGACGTCAGCCGCCGCATCAGGAGCCGAAGGTAAGACGCGACGGAACCTAGCGCCAGCAGTGCCGCCAGCAAAACCATCCATGCGATCGTGAGGAAGAACCGTTGGTCCATAATAGGAAGGTAAAGCAAGGAAAAAGTTGAAATGGAAAAGTCAGAAGTTCAAAGGGCCTCGGATTTGCCTTTTGACCTTGGCCTTTTGCATTTTGACTTTTGACTTAATCGTTTCCCGCCGGGTCCCGCCCGCCACACCCAGTTGCTCGCGTAGCGCCAATTCGAGCGCAACCATTTCTCCCGCGTCACTCTCATGATCGTAGCCTAACAAGTGAAGTACCCCGTGCAGAATTAGCCAGCGAATTTCGTTGAGCGTCGAATGCCCTTCTTCGCCGGCATTACGCCGAGCCGTCGGGACGGATATCACCACGTCGCCCAGGAAGTCCGTAATCCCAACCCGCTCCCGGCGTCGGGAAGCCGGCAGAGGTCCCCGTGAGAGAGGCGTAGCAGCGTCGTTCCAGGGGAAAGAAAGAACATCCGTAGCTCTATCCTTGCCGCGATAGGCAAGGTTCAGATGACGGATCGCGTGATCATCGACGAGGCAGATGTTGAATTTTCTGGTCCCCAGCCGCAGCCGCCGTTTCAGGTTCCGCGCGAACGACAGCAATGAAGCCGTGGGGACAGCATAGTGTTTCTGAAGATTGACCACCGCCACGCCCCGCACATCCGCAACCTGACGCATCTCCTTCATTTCTGCTCGCCATTCGCCTTCGCAGCCCTCACCTGGTCAAACTCTTCGTAGGCGCGAATAATCCTCTGCACCAGGCTGTGCCGGACCACGTCGCGCTCCGTGAAGTAGATCATGCTGATCCCCTCCACCTTGCCCACCACTTCCACCGCCTCCACCAGACCCGACTTCCGCCCGTTGGGAAGATCAATCTGCGTCACATCGCCCGTGATCACCGCCTTGGAATTGAAGCCCAGCCGCGTCAAGAACATTTTCATCTGCTCGCTTGTAGTGTTCTGTGCTTCGTCAAGAATCACGAAGGCGTCGTTCAACGTCCGTCCACGCATGAAGGCGATGGGCGCGATCTCAATGATGCTCTTCTCGATATAGCGATCAACCCGGTCCGGGTCCAACACGTCATACAGGGCATCGTAAAGCGGGCGGAGGTAGGGGTTCACCTTTTCCTGGAGCGTCCCGGGCAGGTATCCCAATCGCTCGCCGGCCTCCACCGCCGGCCGCGCCAGGATGATTCGGCTGACCTCTTTGGTGAGCAGCGCGTCCACCGCCATGGCCACTGCCAGGTAGGTCTTTCCGGTGCCCGAAGGTCCAATGCCAAAAACCATGTCGTGGCGTTCCATCGCATCGACGTACAGGCGCTGGTTCAAACCCTTGGGGGCGATCGATTTCTTACCAAAGCTTCGCGGGCGGCCCGCTTCCGCTAAACCCCGCAAGCTGGCCTCGGGATCCTGGCTTAGGATGCGAAGAAAACCTTCGATTTCCGCGTTCTCGAACCGCGTGCCAGCCTCCACCAGCGCCGAGTATTCCTCTACCATTCGCTGCGCCCGGCGCACGTTTGCTTCCTCGCCTTCGATCTCCAGCGATTCCGGACCCAAATGTGCGGAAACCCGGAAGCATCGCTCGAAGAGCTTCAGGTTTCCATCATAAGTGCCGACGAGCGCAGGAACTCCCTTTCTTATCTTGACACTGGCAGTCATAGGACTCAAAGTGTGAAATACACCTCCATTTCAAAGGATGCACATAGCGCGGGGTTCGGCGGAATGCGGCCGGTGGGCAATAGTGAGAGGTGGATGCACGTTCATTAATTCATCAATGATGCTAAATGAGGAGGCCACGAAAGTCAAGGCGTGCCGCAGCCATCACGACCAGTCGACCACCGCCTTAACCACGCCAGCGTCACGATGAAGCCATGCGGGGAATCGCTCCGCCATATCGGTCCTGCGCGCAAATTCGGTGGGCCACGCCCCGACGTCGATCTGACCGCTCTCCATCGATTCGAGCACACGATGGTGTTCGGCAGGAACGCTGTTGCGGCTGGAGAGGATAGTGGCCTCGCGGCGGTGAATGTCCGGATCGAACAGGGAAACGTGGTCGTTGATCAGGCCGACGAAAATCAGCTTACCACCCTGCTGAAGCAGGTGAATGGATTGCTCCATGGAGCCTCGGTCTCCTGTGCAGTCGAACACCAGCATCGACGGCTCTTCCTGCCGCGCTTCCTCGTGGGACGGGAAATAGCGCTTCAAGCCGTTGTGCTTGGCTGCGAATGCTAGTCGCTCCGGCATTTTCTCTATCGCGGCGATATCGGCGCCCGCGAGCCGCAGAAACTCCATCACCGACAGACCAATGGGACCCGCGCCGACGACCATAGCACGATCCCCCTGTTGTGCCGCCGACCGACCTACGGCGTGGATACCCACGGCAAGCGTCTCAACCAGTGGAATCTGCTGCGGCGGCAGCTTTTCACATTTATACATCTGTTTCGCCGGCAGGATAATGCGGTCGCGCATGCCGCCGTCGCTGTGGACGCCTATGACGCTCATCTTCGCGCAACAGTTCGTCCGCCCGCGCAGGCAAGCCGCGCACTCGCCACAGGTCATGTAGGGGTTCACCGCACAGTGGTCACCGGGTTTAAAGTCCCCCGCGGCGTCGCCGGTCTGCACGACCTCCACTGCGAGCTCATGCCCCAGAATACGAGGATATGTGAAGAACGGCTGCGTGCCCTCGAAGGCATGAAGGTCGGTGCCGCAGATACCGACCGTCAGCACTCTTACCAATACTTCTCCCGGTCCCGGAGCACCCGGTTGCTTCGTTTCATTGACCGTGAACCGGCCTGGCTGTTCAAGTGTGATTGTGTTCATGGAATCCAATCCTCAACCCTACAACGCCAAGTTTCCTTCTCTATTCCCTCTTGCCCAGGTAAAGCCACCGCGCGAATGTTCCTGCCAGAAACAGAAGTATGCCGAGCATAATTAACGCGACGGGCAGCCTGTGAATCACTTCGCTAATCCCAGCATAAGATTTGGCCTGAGCCAATAACAAGACTCCGAATAAGATGATGATGCCACCACCCACTTGCGCCTTTCGTCCCAAGTGTCTCTTCACTTCACTAAGCGCTGAAAACTGCGAAGCCTCGGGGCCGGCAGACTCCTCAGAGTTCCCCGCGTGTAAATCGGTTCCGCAATTTGGACACTGCTGGCTCCGCGCATCCACGAACTTTCCGCACTTCCGGCAAAGCATGGCGGCTCCCTCGGTAGCGAATTCGAAAGGTAGTTGAAAAGCTGGTGCCTTGCAAGCGCCATCGCGACCTGAGTGGCACGCCGTAAACGGATCCTCCGCAGCCGAATTGGCTCTGTTATACTTTTGTCTTTACCGCAGCAATCGCAACTTGCTTCGTAGAGCGCTTGGAAGCTTGCACGGGTGAAGCTGTATCGAGCCACAGTAGAATAGGGAGTGTTCATTGTTACCGGAAATCCAACAAAGGATTCAGTCGAAGTTTGTGGAGGCTGTGCGCTCGGCGTTCCATCTGGAGGTCGCCCCGCCGGTGCTGGACTCGCCTCCTAACCTGGAGATGGGAGACATCTCTCTAGCGGGCTGTTTTGAGTTGGCCAAGCAGTTACGCAAGGCGCCACGCAAAATCGCCGAGGAGCTCGTTCCTCTCGTCTCCACGCTGGAAGGAGTGGAGCGCGTCAGCGTTGCCGGCGCCGGCTATCTGAATTTTCATCTGGATCGCGCGCAAACGGCCGCACGGCTCTTTACCCTGCGAGAGTCGACGGCGGGCCGAGCGTCATTCAGCCCCAAAGATGCCTCGTGCGCACGCGGCAAAATTCTGGTGGAACATACTAGCATCAATCCCAATAAGGCTGCGCACATCGGCCACCTGCGTAACGCGGTTCTGGGCGACACCTTTGTGCGCCTACTGCGCTTCAGCGGCGAAAACGTCGAAGTGCAGAACTACATTGACAACACAGGCGTCCAGGTTGCCGACGTGGTGGTGGGATTCCTCCATTTGGAGAAAAAGACCCTGCACGATGTCGAAGCTTTGACGCACGATCCCGCGACGCGCTTCGATTACTACTGTTGGGAGCTTTACGCACGCGTGTTCCAGTTATACGAGGAAGATAAAGAGGTCCTTAAACTGCGCGCCCAGGCCCTGAAGGATATCGAAGAGGGGCACGGCGAGACCGCCGCCATGGCAGAACTGATCTCTACCGCCATCGTCCGCGCCCACCTGGAAACGATGTTGCGCCTGAACATCGAGTACGACTTACTAGCGCAGGAAAGCGAGATCCTGAAGCTCCAGTTCTGGAAAGCCGCCTTCGATTTGCTCAAAAAAGAAAAAGCCATTCGCTTCGAAGACACGGGCAGGAATGCAGGCTGCTGGGTAATGGACTTGGCGGATCCGGCGGAGGTAGGAGAAAACGAGGCAGTAGACGCCGACGACATCAAGATCATCGTGCGCTCAAACGGCACGGTGACTTACGTCGGCAAAGACATTGCCTACCATCTCTGGAAGTTTGCCTTACTGGGGAAGGACTTCGGTTACGCACCTTTCCACCGCTATCCCGATGGCCACACCGTGTGGCGCACGACCGTCAACGGCCAAGCCGACGCGCCGCTCTTCGGCCATGCCAACGCCGCGTACGCCGTGATCGACACGCGGCAATCCTATCTTCAGAATATCGTCAAGGCCGCATTTCACACGCTCGGCTACCACGAGCGCGCCGCGAACCTTCATCATTTCGCTTATGAGGTCGTAGGGCTTACGTCTCGCTGCGCGGAGGAGATGGGGATTCCGTTGACTGACGAAGACCGCCAGCGCCCTTATGTGGAGGTCTCCGGACGCAAGGGCCAAGGGGTGAAGGCCGACGACCTAATCGATACGCTGATTGCGCGCGCCGCCGCGGAAGTAAGTTCGCGCAACATGGCGCAGGATCCAACCGAGGTGCAAGACTACGCGCATAAGATCGCCGTGGCCGCACTGCGCTACTTCCTGCTGAAGTTCTCTCGTCGCGTGATCATCGCATTTGACTTCAAGGAAGCTCTGGCCTTCGAGGGCGAGACCGGGCCTTACCTGCAATACAGCACGGTGCGGGCGCGGAATATCATTCGCAAATTCCAGGAGGCGCACCCGGAATTCCAGGCCGCGGACTTGCCCAGCGTCCTCACTCCGGAACAATTGCAACAGTTTTTCAAGGGCGAGGATGGCGCGGCGTTCTGGGAGTTAACCCTGCTAGCGTGCCAACTGGAGAGCGTGGTGGGTCAGGCAATTTCGAGCGAAGAGCCCGCCGTCGTGGCTAAATACGCGTTCCGCCTAGGACAGGCATTCAACAACTTCTATCATCACTTCCACATTCTGAATGAAACCGATCCGTCACGGCAACAGTTTCTGCTGTACCTGGTGTACCTAACGGAGCGCACGCTTACACTGGCCATTGAGCTCATGGGGATTCAAGTTCCCGACCGGATGTGACGCGGGAGCCTTACCGACGTGGCGAGTGAAGTTCGATGGGAAGAACCCTGGCGTAGTTCTTGAAGTCCGGATCCGTGGTAAGAACTGACCAGCGGCGGGCGAGCGCGACGGCGCAGATCAACATATCAACAGTGGATACCGCAATTCCTTTTGACCGACAGTCGTTACCTGCTTTCGCAGCCGATTCGTAGTCGGAGGTATCGATCAGCTCGTCCGGGAAGACTCGAAGCCCGAGGCGAAGCTTTTCGTATTGAGCCGAGTCTTCGATCCCGGACAGCAATTCCTGCCGAACCGGGCCCATAATACGGGCGCGGCCTTCTTGGATGACCTCCGCCAATTCAGTGACCACCGACCGATCTACCGCGTTCAAGTCCTGGGGCTTACGGCGCAGTGCAAGTGACCACACGGAGGTATCAATTAGGGTATTCACGCTCGGTTCCCGCGGCGCTCGCGTTTGTAATCGTAGGCCGGGTCATACTCAATCGTTCCAAAAAGAGACAGAATGCCCTGCTGCTTCCGCCGCTGGATGTATTCATCGAGCGCCGCAGTTACAGTGTCCTTCTTGGTGCGGTGATGGCCCAATTTCTGGGCCTCCGCAATCAGGCGATCATCGATGGCAAGGTTCGTCGGCATCATTCACTCCAATGGCCATCCTACACATATGAGTGTGTGACGTCAAGTACTCCTAGATGTGTGATATGGCAGCCATCGGCGTGCCTGACTTCGCCACCCAGCATGGCTGTTACGGAGCGAGATCTGTCAGCAGTTGCACCAGCGTGCGCACGCCGTGGCCCGTGGGTCCCTTGGCGCGATACGGCTTCTCATCGTTCGCCCAGCGAGTGCCGGCGATGTCGAGGTGGACCCAGGGAGTGTCGCCGGCAAACTCCCCAATGAACATCGCGCCGGTAATCGCTCCGCCGTATCGCCCGCCTGTATTGGCCAAATCGGCGATCGAGCTTTTGTACAACTCGCGGTAATCGTCGTCAACGGGCAACTGCCACATCTTCTCCCCCGCCGTGTTCGCGGCGGCCAGCACGCGATTCACCCATTCCTTGTCCCATCCGAAGACGCCCGTGGTGAGATTGCCAAGCGCAACTAGGACTGCACCGGTCAGGGTCGCCGCGTCAATCAGCACCGTGCAGCCCAACCGTTTCGCGTAGGTCAAGGAATCGGCCAGCACGAGGCGGCCCTCGGCGTCAGTGTTCAGGATTTCAATGGTCTTTCCCGACATGGAAGTTATGACGTCGCCCGGCTTGTAAGCATTCCCGCTGGGCATATTCTCCGTGGCCGGAATCAGCGCCGTAACGCGGACGCGCGGCTTAAGCTGCGCAATCGCCTGCATGACGCCGAGCATGGTGGCGCCGCCCGCCATGTCCGTTTTCATTTCGTGCATGTTTTCGCTGGGCTTGATGGAAATGCCACCGCTATCAAAAGTAATTCCCTTCCCGATTAATCCGATCACGGGCTGTTCCGGCGCGTCCTCGGGCGAATAGCGGATAACGATCAGGCGAGCCGGTTCATGCTGGCTTCCCTGCGCCACCGCCCAGAAAGCACCCATTTTCAAGTCCTGGATTTCTTGCGGCCCCAACACTTCACACTTCAGGCCGAAGCGTGTCGCCATTTCGGTGGAGCGCTCCGCCAGTTTCGTCGGCGTCAATCGATTCGAGGGTTCATTCACCAACTCGCGCGTGAAGTTCTGAGCCTCGCCAACGATGCGGCCACGTTCGAGGGCGGCTTGCGCTCCGGCCGGCAACACTTGGCCGTCTGTCGCCAGCAAAAGGGTATCAATTCCCTTCTCTCCATTGCGCTCGGTCCGGTAGCTGTCGGCGTCGAAGTCAGCCACCAAAGCGCCATCCACAACGGAGGCCACCGCGCCCGGTTCGGTGGAAGCAAGAACCCACGCCAGTTCTCGTACCCCGCGCGAACGCAAATGCCTGACTGCCGCGCCCGCTATATTGCGGAGGTGCGCGTCGCTGAATTTTTCGGTTTTGCCGGCTCCCACCACGAGCAGCTTGGATGCGGCCATCCCTGCGGGCCAGCGGAGCATTGTGCATTCAAATGCTTTGCCCGTGAGCTCTCCCGCCGATTGCATTTGCTCGAACAGCTTGCGTGTTTCGGCCGGTAACCGCTCCACGGTGCCACTAGAGGCGGGGGCCCCCTCGAAGCAGTACGCAGCCAAAGCTGCGGTGGAGAGTTCCACCAACGGTTCGTTCCGAAATTCAATTTTCACGATTCGGGGCTCCTATCGAATTGATGGGGCCGCCGCCAAAATCGACTATTGGTGCCGGCGGCGATGTTCGTGGATGTCCTGCTGAGCTTCACGATCAATCGTGCGCTGCCGTGAAGTTTCACGGTGGTCGTAAACCTTCTTGCCCTTCGCCAGGGCAATCTCACATTTGATCAAATTCTTCTTCAGATAAACACGCGTCGGGATGAGCGTGAATCCTTTTTCCTGAACTCGGCCCGCCAATTTATCCAGCTCCTGCCGGTGCAGCAAAAGACGGCGGTCGCGAAGCGGCTCGTGATTGGAGTAACTCCCCGCCACGTAGGGGCTAATGTGGCAATCGATCAGCCACGCCTGGCCCTTCAGGACATCCACATAGCTATCTTGCAGATTGATTTTCCCGTCGCGAACGGACTTCACTTCCGTGCCCGTCAACTCCATTCCCGTCTCAAATCGCTCGAACAGGTGGTAGAGATGGTTCGCCTGCCGGTTGACAGCAAAGTGCTTCGGAGCGGGCTTGGACGGCTTTGACATCGTCGTGACGCGCGTAAACATCTATTCGGATATAGATGATTTTAGCACAGGGGAGCGAACTGTGACTGACCGTCTCGGAAAATTCCCTGAAATCAACAATTCCCAACGTGCCACGAACGGGCACCACGGAACTGCAAGCTCCCGGTGCAGGGGCCGATGCTCATTATTCGGTGTTCATTACGAATAGTTGGGTTTGCTCACTGCCGTTTCCTGACGACGCTGATGGCCTTCAAAATCACGCCATTGGTCGGAATCACGGGGCCGAAATCATTGACCCAGCCCGGATCGCCGCCTCGGAAACCCGTTGTGCCCTTCAGTCGAACCTCTTTAATCACCTTGCCCAGCCGTGGATTGACCCACTCAAATGCGAACAAGGTGATGGGATTGCTTTCCGCTCCCCCAACGGCCACGGCGTCGGCCCCATAGGCATAGTCCCGCGAAGAATCACGTTTTTCCCAGTTCCACTCCGTGATGTTCACTCCGTAGCGGATGGGAATTGTCGTGACGAACCCATCTTCGTAGACGACCTCGTACCACCCGAGCATGTCCGCGGTATCCTCCTCATCCCAAATCAAACGGAACGACTCCTTGTTCGTCGCAGGTCTGGCGGCGGCGTGCAGGAAGATCAGGCTAGTGGCGTCTTCGCCCACCGGGATGTCCGCCTCTTTCGGCAATCCGCTACTTTCTTTACCATCTGCAACCACCAGGATCGCCTTTTTCGGACCGGACTCAGCAAGATCAAACGGCACACTGCCGAGTGAGACCGCCTCAGTTTTCATGCCGCTAAGATCGATCCCGAGTTTCGGCTCAGTGGTTTCCATATTGAAGCTGGCTTGGATTTTGACCGCCGCCAGCGAGGGTTCAGTCTGGCTGGGCGGCGGCTGCCCGCGAAACCGGATGCGGATTTCGGGCAGCATGGACTGGATGAGCCCAGAGAGTTCCTTGCCGTCGATGACTTTTCCGTTCCAGAGAATGCTACTCGATCCGATGAAGTCAGCCATCAGTTCCTTGCCGAAGCCGGTTTCGTTGGTAGCGAACCATGCGGACGGCGCCCCGCCGATAATAGTCGACCGCTTACTGCGGGTTTCGTAATTTTTAATGCTCGGGTTGAAGTTACCGTAAATCTGTTTGAAGCCCATCTGGTCGAGTTGGATTTCATCGTCCAGGGCGTTCTTTTCGTCCCAGAACCAATTAAAGATCAATATGTCTTTGGGAACCAACCGCTCAACCTGCTCGCGAGTCATGCCGCCGGGTGCGTAGTATTTCCAGCCGTCGTCGGTGTGGTTCTCCTGCAAGCCCACGCCGCGAACACCCTGCAGCAGCATGTCGCCCCAGATGGCCAGTTGAATACCTTTGGCCGCAAGGTGGTCGTGAATTTTCCTGACGTCTTCGCCGTATCGCTCGCCGATGTCTTTGTTCCCGCACAGAGGGCAGAGACCCATCGGAGCAAACAGTTCGTCGTGCCCGGCGTGAATCATCCGTGGCCTCAAGAGGTCGATGTATTCGTCGTAGACCTCAAACAACAGTTCGTAACTCTTCGGATTGGAAGGGCAGTACGTATCAGGCCATTTCTCGCCGGGCACCTCCGCAAGGTCCTTGTGCATGGTCAGAAGGTAGTAGCTGTGGGTGAACGAGGGAAGTTCTGGAATCAGCTCGATGTGATTCTGCCTAACCCAGCGCGCCAGGTCGGCCACTTCATCCTTTTCGAGGAAGCCACCATCCGCGGTGTCCTGATGCGACGAATTGGGTGTCAGATCATGAGGCATACCGGGAGGGTAGTTCCGCCGACTGTAGTTGGTGTCGCGGACGAAATCCAGCAGGCCGGAGTTCAGCTCGGGATGGCTCTCCAGTCGCATGTTGGCGTTCATCTCCATGATGAGCGTGTTGTATTTATAGAGGGCCATGAAGTCACGGACGAACCGTTTGAAGAAGGGGATATTGTTGCGTCCGGGAAGGTAGAGTTTGATGCCTCGGAAGCTCTTGTCGGGCCAATCGCGGATGTCTACGCCGTGGAATTGCAACTGCCCGTTCTCTTTTGTGGCCAACTGGCGCAGGGACTGCAAGCCGTAGAATGCGCCCCGATCGTCGCTCCCAGCGATCAGCACGACATTGGCCGAAACCCGGAGGACGTAGCCTTCGGCGCCGGGACTCTGCGTGCTCACTTCGATATGGTTCTGCGCACAGTATGCCGCCACCAACGGGTTCGCGACTGACCCCATCAGGATCACTCGCCTCCCGGAGTCGAGACGAGGCAGTCGTTCACTTTTGAGATGAAACGCAAACCGGTCCCCAAGTTCGTCCGTCAGAAAGCGGGCCAGAAGCAAGTCTCCCGGCGACGCCTCGGAAGGTACGGCAATCGTAGCCTGACTGTCCAGAACGAACCCTTTTCCGGCGGCGGTGATTTCCCTTGGCGTTGGAAAGATCAACGAAGCAACGGAATCAGACGATGCCACACATGGGGCGATTTGCGCAGCCATGCAGATGGCCGCCAGAATCAGACTGCGCGCTGGTTTCATACGTGTCGTGTCCTTTGTGAGTAATCTGCCTGAAGGAAACAGTAGCATAGTGGCATGGCCATTTGGCCATGACTTCACGCGAGTGGGAGGCTCTTGCCACTCAGGCCGCGTTGCCTCGTGCCGCCCGGAACACCCTTCGTGCGTTGTCCCCATACACTTTCTTGAGTACATCGTCCGGCAGGCCCAAACCATACAGCGGCCAGTGGTAGGCGAATGCACCGGTGGTCGATTGGAGTTCTGAATCCCATTCGTAAAAGTGCTCGTCGAGCGTTTCCAATATCCGAAAGGTGGTGCGAAACATCGGGCGGCTGTAATGCATGTCGGTTCCGTAAAGCACCCGGTCAGGATATTGTTGAATGAACTGAGCTGCGAATCTCGCGATTGGAGACATCTCACCAAACCGGGCGCCCAGATCAACGTAAAGATTGGGATTGCGGTCCAGCATTTGGCTTAGCCGGGTGAGGTCGTACTCCAAATTGGCGATGTGGCAGGCGATGAACGTCGTCTTGGGGTGTTTCTTTACCCCACGCTCCAGGCTCGCGATCAACTCGTCGTGCCCCAGGATGTCAGGGCCCAAGGTAATCCTCCACGTGTAGCAATTCATAAGTCCGTCATTGGTATTATCCATAGGCTCGTAGGCCCAGATGGGATCCGAGACGTGCATGTTGATGGGCATTCCCAGGCGCGAGCATTGGTCGTAGAGGGGGTCCAGGCGCGGATCATCCGGGTGGAGGCCGGAGCCCTTGGGAGCGCCCCATATTCCAGAGCCTTTGTCGCCGATCTCCCCCACACCAATGGCGCCGAGGTGATGGCATTCCGTAAGGGCCCTTACGGCGTTCGGCCCGAACCCCGGCTGGTCGCAGCTAGAGAGGTCAAAGCCGCACCAAAGATCGAAACGGTCGGGGTACCAGGAGAACACTTTGCTCAACGCGGAAAATTTCTCCGGGGAGCCCGTCCTGATAAACATGACGGATTTCTCGATGCCCGCCTCGTCCATGAGCTTCACCATCTCGTCGAGGCGTTCCTGGGAGTCAACCCATTCGGCGTGATTATGTGCATCGATCGCCGGATACTTGGCCTTGGTGACTTCGTGCTTGGGAACCTTGTAGATCGATCGGGGGCGGTAGTCTTTCAGCAGGAGCTTGTCCGGAGGAGTCGGCGACTCGCTGGCGCGACTGGGCGATTGTCGTGCACGCGAGGTTTCGGGCGGCACCAGGGCAGCCGCTCCGGAAAACATCATCCACTGTCTGCGGTTCATCGGCATTCCCTCCCGAGCCCGGTAGATACTCTCTTGTTGGTGTACAGGATTTCTGGTTTGGGCATCTTATGAACCCTCCGCGTGGACCGTAAGGCCAGGCGCGAGCCGCCACAGATCCGCGGTCAGGATTGCCCGGCTTTGCGTGCTGCCGCCGGGCGCTGTGCACCCTTTCTGACAAGAGGCCGAGCGGCTTCGACCGTTTCGCGTGAAACCGGGCAACGCGGCATTTTCAAGCGATCGAGCAGACCCAGAATGTTCGCGTTCAGAAAATCGATGTGCGCGGCGTCCAGCGGGGTTAAGTCGCGCCTCAAATCGCGCACAATAGCTTCGCGAATGATTCCCCGCGCGGCCAGCAGCCGCTTCTCGGCATGATGATACAGCTCCATGTTCTGGAGGCTATAGACGATCTGCGGCAGCGTGCCAGTGAACACCTCGTAGGCTTCTTGCTGATGTCCACTCTTGGCCAGACGGAAGATTCTCGCCAGCAAATCCGCCAGAGACAGCGACGGCATGACGCCGGTGATTCCCGCAGCGACCAACTCCAGCAGATACATGCCTCCCCAACCTTCGATCACTCCCACTTCGCCGAAAGTCGCATCGACAATCGATGCGACCCGCTCGGCCATCAAGGTTTCCTCCAGCTTGACCCAGCGAAAATGCGGATGCTGCCGATGGAGCTGGGTGATAAAACTCGTGCTCACTGTCGGCCCGCCGGGGTTGAAGTCCTGCAGCACCAGGGGCACATCGATGGCCGAGAGGATGCGGTCGAAATAGCGCAGCATGTCGGTCTCGGCCACCGCAAACTGACGGGGTGCGGCGACCGATACCGCCGCCGCGCCGGCGCGTTGTGCGAATCGTGCCAGTTCCGCCGCCTGGGTCGCGGACCCGGCATTCGCCTGCGCGATCACGGGCAGCCGATGGTCAACGTGCTCGACGGCCTTGGCGACGACCTGCCGGCGTTCGACATCGGAAAGCTTGTAAAACTCGCTGGCGTAGGCCGGCAAGCAGACGGCGCAGACATCGATCCCGCAGGCGAAGTCCAGCAACCGCCCAAAGGCGCTCCAGTCAATCCGTTCCTTATCATCAAAAGGGGTGGGAATAATCGGAACGATTCCGTCGATCTTGATCGTTGGTCGTGTAGTCATAGCAACTTGTTCTTAAGTCTCCGTATGCGATCAGCCACCCCGAACGGGGACAAGGCAGGTACGTGCCACCTTGACAGCCGCCGATGAAGTTTATCGTGGGCAGTCGATCTGTCAACTCAATTGCACACGTCTCGGCGCTGGTCGTCCAACCGGCTGGACGATTCTTGCCGCAGCCCTATATCTTCTGGAGGTCGCAGCGGCGAGTTTAGCTCGCCCTATGGCGGCGTAAAGCCGGCGCTACATCGAGTTGGCCCACTCCCTGCACGCTTCAACGCTGGCATTTGTGCTAGTATGGGGCCATAATTTCGAGGGCTCGAATAGCTCGGAGATAGGATTGGGTTCCGATGTCGGATACGAAAAGCGGCTCCGTTCCGGCCATAGAGCGCGCACTGGCAGTGCTTGAATTCCTCGCGCAATCGAAGTCCGGATTCTCGACTTCGGAGATAAGCCGTAGACTCGGACTTCCGAAAAGCTCCACGTATCTGATTGTAGAAACGCTTGAACGGCAGGGGTTCCTGCAAAAGAACCTGCAGACCGGCAAATACTGTTTGGGATTAAAGTTGATCAGCCTTAGTCGCAATGCCGTGGAGAATCTCGATCTCCGGGAGGAAGCCAAGCCCTTCTTGCGTTCGCTTATGCAAGAGGCCCAGCTTATTGTTCATATGGCCGTGCTCGATGGCACGGAGGCGATGATCATCGAGAAGGTTGAGGCGCCGGGAACAGGCCGGCAAACCTCTTTTGTTGGCCGGAGGCTGGTCCTCAATTGCACCGGTGTCGGCAAGGTGTTGCTGGCATTCATGAGCGAAAAGGAAGTTGACAGTATTGCGCGGCTCAAGGGTTTTCCCAAACACAATGAGAATTCCATTACTTCCATTCCGGGCTTGAAGCGTGAGCTTGCGCGAGTGCGAGCACTGGGCTTTTCCTTGGATGATGAGGAAGACGAGATTGGCGAGCGGTGCATTGGAGCGCCCATTTTTGATGCGAACGCCGCGATCATCGCCGCCATCAGCGTGGCGGGAACGGTAAGTCAGATTCCCAACGAGCGCATCACAGCTTTGGCAAAATTGCTGAAGCGGACGGCGGCGGAGATTTCGTCACACTTGAGGAGCATCCGAAAAGGATCACCTACCCGAGGCGCTGAGGCTGGGAGCTTCGGGCAGCCGCAAACTCTCGCCAGCCCACCGGAAATAGCAACTGATCGTTATCCCCATTAGAATAGTTCCTGGAGGATTTATTCATGCCCATCGCACGCAGAAGTATGTTTCTAGTCGGTTCGTTGTTCATCGTCGCCGCTGTCGCCATTTTTGTGACGTCCATGCAGGCGCATCCGGCATCAAGACAGGTCAATTTCCACGGCGACTTCTCTTCCGGCAAACTCGACGCTTGGCAGTTCCCCTTTCCCGAGGACTGGGTGGTCCGGGAAGAAGGTCCGCTGCATTTCCTGCACATGCTGCGCGATCGCGATCCGCTGGTTCCCCGCCGTCCCCAGCAATTCGCTCGGATCAAGGGAATCAACGTCGGCAGCTTCACGCTTGAAACCCGCCTTCGCCGCGAGCACAGTTCACTATTGATTGCATTCAATTACGTCGATACCCTGCATTTCTACTACACGCACTTATCCGTTGACGCCGGCGCCAAGGTCGACGTCCACAACGGCCTCTTCATCGTGGATGGTGGTCCGCGCCGCCGCATCGCGGGCGTGGAAGCATCTCCGGTACTTCCCGACAAGAATTGGCACAACGTTCGCGTCGAGCGCGATGTAAATTCGGGTTCAATAAAGGTCTTTGTTGACGCCGACGCCCAGCCGCGATTTTCCGTGGTTGACAAGACCTTCAAGTGTGGTCAGGTCGGACTGGGATCGTTCGATGAGACGGGCGACTTCACGGACGTTAGGCTGACATCAAAAGACGCTGGTTGCCGCCCCTAAGAGCGTATAATGGAATCCGGGCCAGCCAAAATCAATCGGAGAATACCCAGCTTCGCCAAACTTTCTTTGAGGAGTCACTATGAGCAATGATTTTTCGAGAAGAAGATTTCTGGAGCGGATCGCCATCGGAGGAGCAGCCGGCGCCAGCCTTCCTCTGTTCGCGAATATCGCCGCGGCAAAGGAACAGAAGTTGCCGCATCGCACCTTGGGCCACACGGGCGCCAAGGTTTCTATCCTGGCTTTTGGGTGTGGCAGCCGTTTCCTGATGTATAAGGATGAGGACAAAGCTGTCCAAGTACTCAACCACGCGCTTGACCTGGGCATTACCTATGTTGACACCGCCTATGCGTATGGCGACGGTGAGAGCGAAACCCGCGTTGGCAAGGTCATGGCCACGCGCCGCAAGGAAGTGTGGCTGGCCACGAAGATTCCCGACCGTACTCGCGACGCCTTCATGAGCCGCCTGGAAGCTAGCCTGAAGCGCCTCCAGACCGACCATGTGGACTTAGTGCATATTCACAGCCTGGGCCACGCCGACGACTTGGCAAAAATCGAAGCTCCCGATGGCGCTCTCAAGGGCCTACTGGAAGCGAAGGAACAGAAGATGGCACGCGCCATCGGTATGACCAGCCACACGGAAGGCGCGATTCTAGCGCAGGCCATTGAGCGGCATCCGCTCGACTGCGTGCAGATGGCGCTGAACCCTTCCGGTACCGGCGAGTTTGAGAAGACCGCGCTCGTCGCCGCCAATAAAAAGGGCCTGGGCGTGATTGCCATGAAGGTTTATGGCCAGGAGTTCCTGATCGGCACGGAAGGTGGCAAAACGGATGCGAATACGCTCCTGCAATTTGCCATGAGCTTGCCGGTCACGACCGCGGTGGCAGGCATGCCCCAGGTGGAGATGCTCGAGCACAACGTGGAACTGGCGCGCAACTTCTCACCCTTCAGCAGCGAGAAGATGGATCAGCTCCGCCGAGACGTGGGAGTGCTGCACGACGAGATGCAGCATCACCTGGTCGGGCACATCGATGGTCCCACCGACCACCCGTTTTGGGTGTAAGGACAGGGATTGGGGTGAGAGACTCATCGGTTTATCGAGCCATTCGAAAGCGGCAGCTTTGCGGCCGCAGTCCGAAGCGCCTGCGGCGCAGGCATGAGTTTGCGGGCGAAGCCCGCTTTGGACTGCGGTAGCGGCAGCTACCGCTTTCCCTCTTCTCTCGCCGAAGGACGTCCCCCGGCCTCAATATCCCGGACTAAACGATTCTAGGGGTGGAAGCGCATCGCCCTGATGGAACGCCTCGTGCAGGTCGCGAAAGCGCCTTTGCAGTTTCCACCAATATTGGAACTCGGCATTCCACTTCCCCATGACCGTGCCCAACCGGTAAGGAGTATAAGAATTCAACCAGGCTGCGCGGTAAGCCTGTTGCAGGTCCCCGCTCGAATCCATCAGGTCCTCAGTTCGACTGTGGTCATGGTCGCTGGACTCTTCACCGACATATAAATTGAGCTTGTGGTGGTCCGGATGTGGCCCCATTTCGCGCCAGAAGCTTGCCATGTCGTCGGCGTAGACATTCTTCATGCCCACGTAATCGAGCAGTCGCGCTTCCAAGAGAAAATCTGACAACGTAGTGGGATCTGTGCGCAGCCGGAGGGCGTGAGCGAAGTGTTCTCCGGCGTCTTCGGCCAGTAGCCGTGTCTGCCGGAAATGCTCCCGCTGCGCGGCGGCCCGGGCCAGATGAGCTGAAGTGAGTGGGTCGTCCCAAAACGAGGGTGAAGTCTCTCCCCAATCCGGATGCTTTCCACCCAGCCCCTGGGACAGTTCGACTTCCGATCGGTTTAGCTCGTCGAGTCCCTTCGCGACGTCATCAGCCGCCGACGTTCCATACACTATCCGAGCGTACTCGGCGAAGAACGTTCCACGATTCACCGGGTCAGTTTGCCACGCAGCCGCACCTCCATACGCCAGCCCGGGAAAAGCGGGCCTGATCAGCACCGCGATGTCATCTGTCCAGATCGTGTTGATAATTCCGGTAACCCCGTGTTGGCGGCCCCGGGCGAGAAAAGTGTCAATGTTATCGAATGATCGGTCAAAGTCAGGCGCAACCTGGTCCCAGATGCTCACGCCGGTGGCGATAAATCGCGCGAGGGTACTATCCTCAAACGGCTTCCAGTACGGTTCGTACACCGTGCGATCGTAACCCCACGGCACCACAATCGAGCCGGCGGGGATCTGCGGGATCAGCTCCGGGTAACGCGCGAACATGTCGCTCCAGAACAGCACGGTCTTGCTGTGGCGCTGCAGCAGGCCGGTGACTAGGCGAAATTGCTCCAGATACAACGCGGACGGAGCTTCCTTATCCGCAGCTAACACCACCGGGGCTTCCCGCGTTTCATCGAATCCGATGTGGAAGAACGGGCTCGGAAACAAATCCGTGAGCTGCTCCACCCAGTTCGTCAACAGCGGAGCAATCTGCGGATTGCGCGGATCGAACTCGCGTCCATGCGGGACCAGCGACAGGCCAGAGTACCGCTCCACGCGGAAGAGATCGTGCAGATGGCCGTAGAGTTCCATGCAAGGCACCACATCGATGTGCCGCTCGCGCGCGTAAACAACCAGTCGGCGGATTTCGTCCTGGCCGAATTGTGCGTCGGGGCTGAGGATGGGATAACCTTCCAGCGCCACACTCGCTTCCGAGTACAAGTAGTATTGATTGATCTTCCACCGCGCCATGAAATCAAGTTGACGCTTCACTTCGGATTCGGTCGGCAAGGGCCCGTGGCTGGTGTCGATCATAACGCCGCGATACGGAAGCGAGGGCGAGTCGTGAATCTCGACCGCCGGCAAGTGGGCTTGCGCTCCGGCGCCCTCGACGAGTTGAATCAACGTCTGGACGCCATAGAAGACGGCCGCGGAAGACCGGCCTTCCACCTCCGCTCCCGTGGGCGTCACTTTTATGGAATAGGCTTCGCGCGAATCGGGTCCCGCCGTTTCACCGGGAATGGGCAGCGCATCCACGCCGCCGGTACGCTTCAAGGTGATGGCAGTCCCGGAGGCGCCGACATTCGAGATGGGAATCATGCTGCCGGTGACCCTCGCAAGATTTGAGGAGAGCACCTGAGCGGTGGATCGGTCTTCCGCGCTGGCATCGGCCGACAGGTATATCACCGCACCGCGCAGTGAAAGTGCGCCATCGCCGTACTGCACCTTCTGCGGTCGCGGCAGTAAAGGATTGTGTTCAGCCCGCGCCACGCAGGGCGAAACCAAAATCAGAATAAGGCCTGCACCAAACAGCTTGCGATTCATGGATACCTCCGCTCCCGAGGATTCTCGGTTTGTGGGAACTGCTGACCTTGAAGATCAAGCAAACGCGCACAGGCAGGAGTGCCTGCGCCACTGTAGCACAGCCACTCCTGGCTGTGCACAAGGAGGCAGCGAGGGGAATGCGCGATACAAGAGTCGAAAACTGAATTTCCCCTACAAACCATGATGCGAGACTTGTAGTGTGCGCGTCTCGCCCGCTGGCGCGTGGGCATCCTGCCCGCACCTTCCGGGCGGGAGCGGGACGCTCCGGCGACAGCGGGCGGGACGCCCCCCACCAGAAAAGGCGCGAAAAATCCGGGAATAAGCGAAATCATCTCGCGCAGTTTCTGAGCGGTGGACACGGTCCATGCATCTGCCATACTTTAACGCGCTGTTGATCATCTTAACGAGCACGTAGCGCTGACCTGCTTCCCAAGGTCAGCGGTTTTTCAGCTTCGGTGTTTTCCGGCGCCCTTGGGCTTGCGTTCGCGCGGGCGCGCGGGTGGTTTGCCGTACGGGCACGCCATGGCGTGCCCCTACCTCGAGTTTGTCCATTTGTGACCGGTCGACGAAGTCCACGCGGGGGGGGGGCCGGTGTGCTGAAGCTGAAATGTGGAAACTCAAGGGGGACCCGCTCCGGCTCGCGGGGGGTAGCGGAAGGCCGCATCGAGCAAGCGTACGTGCCCACGGTATTTGCCGCTTATTGCTCTTTGGCCCCGTCCGGCAATCGGCAGATTACCACCCGGCGCGGTCGTGTCCCGGTGAGTAAAAATGGGGTGCAATTCTCGTGAACGCGCGTCCGATACCGGAAATTCCTCACGATTACACATAGATCTTGCCGGGTTTCATGGCGTGGCCCCAACTCAGGGTCGCGGCGTCGGGCAGATCGTAATTCGCGCCGGGGACCCGTTCCGCCTGGATCAGGGTTCCAAGCTGAAAATAGACCGCGTCCATATCGGCGTGCTCGTGCCGATAGTGGCTGAATCCGCCGTCCGGGGTTTGGCAGGCCAGCGCCCACTCCGCTGCCCGCTGAATCGCCGCGCGCGAGGGCGGAGAATTCCAGCTCAACTGTCGTAGGATAAACACAGCGTCAAAGCAGGAGTGGACGTCCCAATCCGGCGGTTTGAGATGCCACCCGCCGTCCGGCCGTTGATCTCGCAGGACGCGCTTCACCACGGCGTCCGCGCACGGTGTAGGCTCGCCGATCAGCCGGAAGAAATGCACCATATGGAAGGTAGCCGCGACGTGATCGCCAAGATAACCATCGGCCGCTTGGTTCTGGACGATGTGCTGGGCCATGGCAGCCTGCTGCTCGGGCGGGAACCGCTTGCCCAAGGCAGCATAAAACAGCGGGTAGAAGCTGACCGTGTACCACGGCAGCTTTTTGAACGCGCCCTTCTCAAAGAAGCGGTCCAGCACGCCGACCGGATCGACTTTGGGCTTCTCTCCGAGCGCTCGCAGGCTCACGACGCCCTGAGTGGTGTTGTAAAGGACTGCAAGGTCCTCCTTCGGGTCCAACTTTCCCTGGAAGTTGATGAAGATGCCATTCGACTGCTGGTGTCGTTGGATGAAATCGGCGGACCGGTCCGGCCGCGGCAGCTTCCATCCCACCGTCTTTGCCAGTGTCGCGGCATAGGTGACCGCGGCCAGATCACTCTCCGCCGTGTCGGAATCACCAGGATATTCCGGATCGGGCGAAGGTGAGTATCCACCGTCATCGCGCGCACATTTCTCAATGAATTTCAGCGTCTCGCTCTTTATCTTGAGTGCGTCGATTGGGGATGACGCAGATTCGGGCAGACGTGCGGACGCAGCGGATACCGCGAGGCGGTTTCCGGCTGCCGCCAGTGTCCACGAAAGCAGTTGGCGCCGTGAAATCGCGCTTTTCAATTTCGAATCCTTTCCTCATCGGGTTCACGCACCGCTAGAGGTACGGGTGCATGCTGCACGCGCTGTTGGCTGCTCGAAGGATCTCGCCGCTGCGAACGTGCATGACGATATTGTCCATCGGATTACGGCAGCAGGTTCCTACCAGCGAGGTTTCATGTCAAGCGAGAAATCACAACAGCGGGAAATCACCACCGCTTTCCAAGGTCAGTGGCTTTTAAGCTTCGGTGTTTGCGGCACCGTTCGGCGTGCGTTCGTGCGGACGGGTAGATTCCCGGTCTAAACACCGGTAGAGCCGCGGACCTTGACCCGCAGGTCCGCGCTACGAACCAGGGCACGTTACAAACCCGGGCCCGTAGCGCTGACCTGCTTCCCAAGGTCAGCGGCTTTTAAGCTTCAGTGTTTCCGGCACCGTTGGACTTGCGTTCGTACAGGCGCGCGAGTAGATTACCGGCATGTCACGATTGCGCCAACCGCTCTTATGCAATCGGGTCCGCCTGCCCGCCGACGAGAATTCTCCGGTCTGAGCACGGGAAGAGCCGCGGAACTTGATCCGCAGGTCCGCGCTACGAACTCTCCCCGGCGAACATACCGCACGGCAAAGAAAGGAGGCTGGCTCAATGGCCGGGTATGTGTGGTGCCCCAACTGCTGGGAGAGATTCCCTTTGTATTTCCGGGTCTGTCCTGAGTGTAAGGTCGATTTTATGAGCATCGAACGGAGGTTCACCCTTTGAGCAATCTTGTACAGACAGGCTACCGCCGGATATGCTCTAATCCTTACGTGCTTTTCATTACTGAAATCCTTGGCGGTGGCGACAGTTCGTCGGCGGTCAAAAGGGAACGCCCCGATGAAGATATGGCAGCCGGCCACGCCCTCGTGTTCAAGGGAGTCATCCACGGTCCGAAGAACAACCCGCCATCAGAATACGAGCGCGCGGCAAGAGGCTTCGGGTTATGCCATCAGCTCGGCTTCTGGAGTAAGCGCTGGGCCCGGCCGTTATGTTTCTGAAATACATACGGAGACGTTGCCGTAAACGGAACCGATCGGCGATTTCCGTTCCTCAATGAAGCCGGAATACCTTGCCATTACAGCTTACGCGATAGCCTGGCGCACACGGGTGCTGCCGGGATTTGAACGCGTCGCCGCCCTTTAGGGCGGCACGTGCCTGGCCAAAGAGCTTGCGGAAAAACGCGTGGCACTGTCATTCTGGGCCCGCAGTTTGGGCGAAGAACCCCTGTGGTTCGTTCTTTTCGTGCGCCCCGCGAACTACGGGGATCCTTCGCCCCGATGAAGTGCGTCGGGGCTCAGGAGTTTCTACATTTGCGACGACCGCAAATG
>JBKQVI010000076.1:0-25091 GCA_052139985.1 Terriglobia bacterium | reverse complement strand
CATCCGCTCGTCCAGGAAGGGTACCAGAGAACGGAAGCGGCGCTCAATGTCACGATGGTTCATCACCACCAGTATAAAACAAAACTACTTCAACTTGTTCTGGTTATTTCCTGACAGCTCCTTAGCTCCTGGATAATCGCTCGCGAAATGCATGTCCTTGTCGATAAACTTGAGGTGTATGGGTTCGATAACTATGCCAATTCGCTCGTCATTTGTTATCATGCTTTCGATTCGGAAGCAGCGAGGTAAGTGGCCCACTACCATAAGGATTCCACGCTTCTCCGTACAACACTCATGGCATCCTACTGTGTTCTCGTCGTCACCAACCTATGGCCCACAGAAGCTGATCCGAGTTACGGCAGCTTCGTGAAGGCGCAGATGGAGTCTCTCCGTCCGCTCGGCGTTGAGTTTGACGTCCTCTTTGTTAACGGCCGGGAATCCAAGTGGAATTATCTTCGTGGCATCCGCCAAGTTCGAAGCCAACTACGGAGGAAGCGGTACGACCTGATTCATGCGCACTTTGGCCTTTCCGGTTGGGTGGCGCGATGGCAATGGCGCGTTCCGCTAGTAATGTCGTTTATGGGTGACGATGTATTGGGCCGGCCTGCGCGGAGCGGGCGCATTACCTTTGGCGGCCACCTCCTGGGGATCTCCGGATTCATCATGGCGCGCTTGGCCGCCTCGGTCATTGTGAAATCTCGGCAAATGGCGTCCGTGCTGCACATGCCCTCGGCGCACATCATTCCCAACGGCGTTGACCTGAACTTATTCCGGCCCATGGAACAGCAGCAGGCGCGCGAAATGCTGGGCCTCGACCGCGGGAAAAAGTACGTGCTCTTTCCGTACAACCCCAACGAAGCCCGAAAGCGTTTTGATCTTGTCGAGGCGGCCGTTGCCCTGGCGCGCGAGCAGGTTCCGGGCTTGGAACTCCTGGTGGCGCGCGGCCTGCCGCAGGAACAGGTTCCGATCTATATGAACGCCGCCGATGTCATGGTGATGGCTTCCATGTCGGAAGGTTCGCCCAATGCAGTGAAGGAAGCGATGGCGACCAACCTTCCCGTAATCACCGTCGATGTGGGCGACGCCGCCGAGTCAATCGGACCCACCGTGGGGTGCTATCTGGTGCGGCGAGAAGCGCCGGAAGTGGCGGAGAAGATCGTCGAAGTCTGCTGCCGCGGTGGGCGCACGAACGGCCGCGAGTGGATTCAGAAACTTTCCATGGAGGTGGTAGCGAGGCAGATCGTTGAAGTTTATGCGGAGGTTTTGCGGAAGCAGTTCCCCGAAGTGGAACGATTTCATTAGCCGCGGGTAACACCTACGGACGGGGACTCGCGCTTTGACCCGAGGCGTTAGGTTCCAATCATTGTGGTTCGGGGCGAGAATGTCTCTGCCCGCTTCGGACCCCGGACCGCAGACTCCAGAACCCGGACTCCGGACTTTCTATACCATGCCCACTGACCAGGAACTCGTCCACGCTGCCGAGCGCCTGCACGCCCGCCTGTTGAAAGGCCATTATTCTCAAGGGTTGGTGCATGGACCCGACGCCGGCGTGCGACTCAATCTGCGTCTGTGGAGATTTTTCAAGGCCGCGCTGGATTCCGTCTCCTGGCACGACGATTACGTTTTCATGCAATCGCAGGGGTATTGGATATTGTCCAACTGGATGCTCCACGAGGCGACCGGAGAGCGGAAATATCGCGAGCTCGCCCTCGAAAGCACCGAAGCGGCGCTGCGGCTGCAACAGCCCGGAGGCTTCTGGCTGTATCCGCTGCCCGAGCGCAAGCATCTGATCGCCACCGTGGAAGGCGATTGGGGGGCGATTGGACTTCTCGCCACTTATGCCCGCGAGCCGCGAAAAGAACTCCTCCATGCGGCGGTTAACTGGTACGATTATTTAGTGGGCACAATTGGCTTTCAAGCCCACACGCCGGGAGAGGCTATTAACTACTTTGATAAACCACGGGGAAAAATCCCCAACAATTCCGTGGAGGCCGTGTGGCTCTTTTTGCGGCTATGGAAGGCCACGGATGATGCGCGCTTCCTGGAGCACGTCGATGGCATGATAGATTTCCTGGCAAATTCCCAACTTTCCACCGGGGAACTGCCCTACATCGTGGACGGTCCCTATGAGAAAGGCCGCATTCATTACCTCTGCTACCAGTACAACGCTTTTCAATTTCTGAAGCTCGCCTGGGCGGCTGCTCTGCGCCCTGATCCCCGGACGCACCGCATCCTCTCGACGCTCGCTGGTTTCCTTGCCAAAGGCGTTACCCTAAACGGCGCGAGCGCTGTGGATTGCTCACACGTGAAGCCGGAGACGGATTACTACACCGCGGTCCTGGCCGCGGCCCTGCGCGCGGCACAGGAATTGTCGATTGTCGATTGCCGATTGCCGATTTCCACCCATCGTCAATCCGCTCCTTCCAGTCCGCAACCGGCGGCGAGGGAACTGAGTGAGCGGTGCTATGCCCGCCTGCTCCAACGGCAGCGGCCGGATGGAAGCTTTGCGTACACGACGGGTGACTACGGCTTCCTGCGCGATGGCCGGTCATACCCCCGCCCGCACGTGATGACACTATTCCACATGCTCTATCCGGCGTGTGGGAATGGATTTGAAAGGACGGTGACAAGTGACCAGTGACGAGTGACGAGCAAGCAAAAGCAAGAGACGAGTGTACTCGTGAGCGTCACTGTTTTGAAGTTTGCTTGTCACTTGTCACTCGCCACTTGTCACTGCTCTTCTATGTGCGGCATTTGTGGAGTATTCAATTTCGGAACGGGCGAGCCTGCTGATGCGGTGGCGCTGAAGCGTGCTACGGACGCGATGGCGCATCGTGGACCTGACGACGAGGGCTTTCACCTGGACGGCGCTTTGGGCTTGGGGAACCGGCGCCTGAGCATCATCGATTTGCCGGGGGGCCA
Organism: Terriglobia bacterium; assembly: GCA_052139985.1. Taxonomy (GTDB): domain Bacteria; phylum Acidobacteriota; class Terriglobia; order UBA7540; family UBA7540; genus Bog-366. The sequence goes on along the minus strand of JBKQVI010000076.1, from coordinate 22,169 downwards.
CCAGCCCCTGGCCAACGAAGACGAGACGGTCTGGATCACCTTCAATGGTGAAATCTATAATTACCGCGATCTGCGCCCGGACCTTCTTTCGCGGGGCCATCAATTCCGGACGAACAGCGACACGGAAACGATTCTGCATCTTTATGAGGAGTATGACCTCAGTTTCCTCGACCACCTGCGTGGCATGTTCGCGTTCGCAATATGGGATAGCCGCAAGCGCCGGCTGTTGCTGGCCCGCGATCGTTTGGGAGTGAAACCGCTCTTTTACCGTTTAGAACCTGGCCGAATCGTGTTTGCATCGGAGCTGCGCACGCTGCGCGAATTAATGCCGCGACCGCCGGAAATCGACCCTCAGTCCATTTACGACTTCTTTGGATTTCGTTATATCCCCGCACCCCGAACCTTCTACCACAGTGTGGAAAAGCTCCTACCCGGCCATTTCCTGGTGGCAGACCCTACGGGAACGCGCAGTCGTGCCTATTGGGACATCCCCGCGGATGAAGAAACGGCGGAGCGCTTCCAGGACGCGGCCGCCGAGGTCGTTGAGCAACTACGCGAGTCCGTGCGGCTGAGATTGATCGCCGACGTTCCCCTGGGAGTTTTCCTGAGTGGGGGAACAGACTCCAGCGCGGTGGTGGCCTTCATGGCCGAACTCGGCGCCCGTCCGCTACGGACCTTTTCGGTGGGATTTGATGAACCCGAGTACAGCGAGTTGCCGTTCGCACGCGCCGTGGCCAGCCGCTACTCGACGGAGCATCAGGAACTCGTCGTCAAGCCGGAAAACTTGCGCGACGAACTGCCGCGCCTGGTGGCGTTTCGAGACGAGCCCGTCGCCGAACCCACGGACGTGGCGCTTTACCTGATTTCGAAATTAGCTTCTCAGAGCGTCAAGGTGGTGTTGGCCGGTGAAGGCGGCGACGAGTTGTTTGCCGGTTACCCCAAGTACACCGCCGACCGTCTGGCAGGCTTGGTTTCGGCATTGCCACGGGCAGTCACCCGCGCGTTCATCCGCTGCCTGCCGTATCGGCAACGGCGGCTCAAAACCGCGCTGGAAGCGCTGTCGATTCGCGATGAGGCGGAGCGTTCGGCGACTTGGTTTGCCTCCTTTTCGCGCGAGGAGAGGGAGAACCTCTTCGCGCCGGAGTTTCTGGCGCAAGTTGACCCTGCACATCCCGCCCGCGTCATCGAGAGCTATCTCGAAAAAGTCCGCGATCGCTCTCCCCTCAAGCGCATGCTGTACGCCGACCTGAAGGTATGGCTGCCGGATAACCTGCTTTTGCGCGGAGACCAGATGACCATGGCCGCATCCATCGAGGAGCGTGGGCCGTTCCTTGACCAGCGCATGGCGGAGTTGGCCGCGCGGATTCCTACCCGGCTGCTGACGCGTGGCTTTCGCACCAAGGCGTTGCTGAAAGATGCGCTACGGCCGTATGTTCCCGGTGACGCGATGTTCCGGCGCAAGATCGGTTTCCGCGTGCCCGTAGGTGAATGGTTCAGGAAGCCCCTGCGTTCCCTGGTTGGGGACTTGCTCCTTTCTTCTCAGGCCGCGGCGCGCGGGTATTTCAACGGCCGAAGCATGGAGAAATTTGTTCGCGAACACTTTGAAGGAATCCGCGACCGCCGAAAGGAGCTTTGGGCTTTGGTAAATTTTGAATTGTGGTGCCGGCATGCCCAATAAACGGCCCGCCGTCTTAATCGTTGTCGAAAACCTGCCCGTCCCCATCGACCGCCGGGTTTGGCAGGAAGCACGCACGCTGCGCGACGCCGGATATCGAGTTTCCGTCATTTGCCCGAAAGGCTCGGGATTCCGGGAGAGCCGCGAAACCCTTGAAGGCATTGAGATTTACCGGCATTGGCTTTGGGAGGCCTCGGGGCCGTTAGGCTACTTGCTGGAGTATGCCTGGGCCCTAACGGCCCAATTCCTACTTTCACTTTGGATCTACGCGCGAACCCGATTCAGCGTTATTCAGGCCTGCAACCCGCCCGACACGATCTTTCTTATCGCGCTTTTCTTTAAACTCTTCGGGGTGCGATTCATCTTCGACCACCACGATCTGAACCCCGAGCTTTACGAGACAAAATTCCAGCGTCACGATTTGGGATACAAGCTGGTGTGCTGGGCTGAACGTTGGACTTTCCGCACCGCGCGTGTGTCGATTGCCACCAATGAATCCTATCGTGAAGTGGCGCTCGGCCGCGGAGGGATGCGGCCTGAACGCACTTTCGTCGTGCGGAGTTGCCCGGACCTGGCCAGAATCCAACTTCGTCCCCCGCAACCCGAACTCAAGGACGGTCGCCGCAATCTGGTCGTCTATCTGGGCGTCATGGCGCACCAGGACGGACTGGATCTATTGCTCGAATCGATTGCCGTTCTCACCAAGCTCCGGAGCTGCGATGACACGCTCTTTGTCCTCATCGGTTCAGGCCCCGAACTCCCGCAGCTTAAAATACTGGCGAACCAGAAAGGACTCGACGACTTGGTGAAATTCACCGGAAGGCTACCCGACGAGGATGTCGCAGCCTATTTCTCGACCGCGGCGTTTGGCGTGGCGCCTGACCGCACTACGCCCATGAACGATAAATCGACGATGAATAAGATTATGGAGTACATGGCGTTCGGTCTGCCGGTGGTGCTTTACAGCCTTACGGAAGGCCGCCGTTCAGCAGGCGCCGCCGCGCTTTATGCACGCAATGACGATCCGGAAGACTTCGCCCAAAAGATCATGACCTTGTTGGATTCTGAGAGCCTACGTGTGGAACTAGGAGCGCGCGGGCGAAAGCGCATCGAGGAAGAGCTGAACTGGGACAACGAAAAACGGGCCTATCTTGATGCGTACGCGATGGCGCTTCGCGATTAGCTCGCGCCGCGACCCACCAGAACGATCGGAATCGTCTTTAGCAAGATTTTCCAATCGAGCATCATGGACCAGTGGTCAATATATTCCAAATCCAGCTCCATCCAGCGCCGGAAGCTGAGTTTGCTGCGGCCTTCGAGCGCCCACAAACACGTCAGTCCTGGATGCATCCGCAAGCGGCGCCGCTGCCAGCGCTCATACTTTTCCACTTCTGCCGGAAGGGGTGGGCGCGGACCTACGAAGGACATATCCCCCGACAGGATATTGAGTAACTGCGGGAGTTCGTCCAGGCTGAATTTACGCATAAAGCGCCCGACGGGCGTGCAGCGGGGATCATTCCTGATCTTGAACACGGGCCCGTCCACTTCGTTTAGAGCCTCGAGTTCCTCTCGCAGCACGTCGGCGCCCGCCCGCATCGACCGGAACTTGTAGAGTGTGAATTGCCGCCCGCCGAGGCCACAGCGTGTTTGGGTGAAGAGGATGGGCCCACGCGAAGTGATTTTGACGAGCACCGCTAAAATCAGAAGCAGCGGTGAAAGTATCACCAACGCGACGAGAGCCATGATGAAATCGATGCCGCGTTTAAGCAACAGCAACTCGTCTTCGGGCGTGCCGGAAAAAGTGAGCAGGGGTGTTGATCCGAGGCGTTCGAGATAAACTTTGGACGTGACTTGGGGGAAAAAGCTGAGCAGGACGCGCGTCTTGACCCCTTCTTCTTCGCAGAGCAGAAAGGTTTCGCCGAGCTTTTCCAAGTCCTCGTTGGCTACCGCAAAAATCACTTCGTCGATCACCTGGCGCCGCAACAACTCCGGAAGTTCGGGGAGCGCCACGATCGGATATGGCTTGGCGAGGCCGGAGGGAAGCGCCTCGGCGAGGCCGGTGTGGATGCGAACGAAGCCGAATAAGCGGATCCCGCGAGATTCATTCGCTTCCAGCGTGCGAGCAATCTCCGCGAGCTCCGGGCCGTCTCCCACCAGCAGGAAATTGCGAAAGCCCGCGACGCTTCGCCGCAAGGCCGCGGCAAAACGCCACGCTGCCAGGCGGAAGATCACCATCAGCAGGAAATCCATCACCGCGTAAATTCCTAAGAGCAGGCGGCTAACGAATTCCAACTGCAGTGCGAAAGTTGCGGCGAAGAGGATGATTGTGGAGGCGAGGGCGACCTTGAGAGGATCCGCGAATGCACGGCGCAAATCCTCCTCGTGGACCTCGCGGTAGATTCCCGCCAAAACCCCCACGCCTGCCACGATGACGACGGCGAGAGGAACAATCCCAGGGTAATTCGACAGCGAGTAGAGAGGCCTCAGGCTGGCGAGATGAGAGCGAATCTCCTGCGCCAACCCCAGACTCGCCAGCGCCAGAAGGACATCACCGAGAAGGAAAATGATGCCCATCAACCGATTGTTGCGCGCAAACATAGTGCTGCCCCCCCGGGGCACGTAAACCGGAACTATCTTAACAGAAACTCGTGCGGCTCCGCCGTGCGGGCCCTACGCGGCGGGTCGTGTCCTAATTTGGACGTAGCGCCACCCTTTTGGGCGGTACAGCCGGGCTCAAGCCCGGCGCTGCACTCGAAATTAGAACACACTACCACGCGGCGCGGGCGCTCTGACAGTTGTCTGACAGTTGATCGTTGCTAACAATTGAATAGGCCCCATGTCCGCATATGGCGGATAGGCTGAATCGCTGTGATACACTCGCGGTCTGTTCAGGCCTTATCATGCAGCGGGAAAACACATCCTCGCGGGAACGTGGATTATATGCGGTGCGCCGCAGGCGCTTTGCAGTGCGGCTGCGAAGCTGCGTGTTTTGGGGGGAACGCGATGATGGTGGGAGCAGGTGCAGTGGTGCAGTTTGATCCTGTACCGGCGAGTTTACCTCGCCATATGGCGGCGTAAAGCCGCCTCCACATCACACGGAACAATCACCCGAGTGTAGCGTGAATGGAAAGCGGTAGCGGCTGCTACCGCAGTCCATCAAGGCGGGCTTCGCCCGCGTCGAAACTTAATCCTGCGGCAGGAAATTGCAGATGCTCTGGTCCGTGAAAATCGCTCTTCTGGCGGGCGCACTGTTGGTGTTGCAGAGTGCCTGGGCGCTCGTTGATGGGATTCGCTTTCTCAGTTTCGTCAGGAGGCGGCGCAGCAGCCCGCCGGGGAGTTTTGTGCCATCCGCCGCTGTAGTGATTCCCTGCAAAGGAGTCGATGCAGGACTTGATGTGAACCTCCCCCGGTTCCTGAATCAGGACTACCCGGACTATCAGGTTGTCTTCGTCGTGGCAACCGCTGGGGAATTGGCTTATCAGTATCTGCGCGAACGGCTGGAGGCGCTCATCAAGCATGGCGCAAGCCGCAGGCCCCGGACATCGCTGGTGGTGGCAGGCGTTTCCGGCCAACGGGGAGAAAAGGTCAACAATCTGCTGCGTGGAATCGAGGCCGCAGATCAAGCCGCGCAGGTGCTGGTCTTTGCCGATATCGACGCAACGCCCTCCCCGGATTGGCTGCGTTCGTTGGTGGCGCCGCTCGTCAATCCTCAAATCACCGTCAGCACGGGCTTTCGATGGTATCTGCCGGATGCGGGATTCGTCTCGCGTTTGCGCGCGGCATGGGACACGTCGATCGCCACCATGATGGGTGACCACGATCACAATTTTGCCTGGGGCGGGTCCATGGCGATCCGCGCGGCCGATTTTCGCCGACTGGGAATTGCAGAGCGATATTGGGCCAACACCGTGAGTGACGACTACGCCATGACGCGCGCCGTTCGCGAAGCGGGTGGAAGGATCGCATTTGAGCCGCGGTGCCTGGTGGCATCGAGGGAAGAATCGAGCCTGGGTGAATTTGTTCGCTGGTCGAATCGCCAAATTATCATCACGCGGGTTTACGCCGCTCACTTGTGGAAGCTAGGGCTCGCCGCGTATCTCTTTTACTGCGGTACGCTCACGCTGGGATTGATCGCAATGGCAATGCCTGGCGCTACGACGTTCCAGCGCGCCGCGGTGGCCCTTGCCTTGGCAGTTGTTCTTTTGCTCGGCGCGGGCAAAGGATATATCCGCTCCCTCGTGGCGCGGGAGATATTTGCCGCGGAAATCGCCAGCAGCGCTTCCTGCTATTGGCAATTATCGCCGCTAGTTCCATGGATCATGCTTTGGAATTTTGTTGTTGCGGGCTTGGTGCGGCGGATCGATTGGCGGGGGACACGATACGAACTGATTTCGCGAGACAACGTCCGGGTGCTGAGGCGAAACGAGACTTAAGAGTGCCGACTAGCGCTGGCCGCGCGGAGGTCGGGTGGCGTGCCGGGAAATATAGCGGGCGGGGGTGGCGGCGCGCTTTTTCTTGGGGGGCTCCGCGGCCGGTTCGGGCGAGGGCGCACTTTCCTCCGGCGCCGGCTCCGCGGCAACCGGCGCAACCTTGGCGAGAACCTGATCCATTAATGACGCCTTCGGCCCCGACTTCTTCTTGGGCGGGACTGTGGCGTTCTTGAAAGGATGTTCGGTGTGGCAAGTCTGGCAAACGACTTTCACCACTGTACCTTCCACCATGCTTGCCACCGCATGATTAAGCAGCAGCTTACAACGTGGACAGTAGTCGTCGATCACATCACCCAGGCGTAACGTAGGAGCGATCATTGGGCGGGGCCTCAGTAGGTGCTCATTTCTCCACTGAAATGCAAACGCGGCCATTATATCGCGAGCACTGCAAAAACCAAAACGTTTGGTGAATGTGGATACGGTCCTAATCTGCACGTAGCGCCGCCCTTTGGGGCGGAACTTACCGGGCTAAGCAGGCTGCGGAAGAACGTGTAGCGGCGGGTTTGTCCCGCCATTCGCACCTTGCAATAATTGGCGTGATGGCGGCGGAAGGTCGCCGCCATCACGAGTGTAACCATGCTTGGTTGGAGAGAGTCCTCTTCGGGTAAACGCAACCTGTAATCGGAGGTAACTGCGTCGTCGCGAGACGGGGTGGAGAGTGACCGGAGATGAACGGCCAGTCCATACGATAAGAAACTCGATTCGGCCGGCGTGGCGAGCCTGCTAGCGAGTGGCGAAGCCTCGGGTTCCCATTGGGAGACGACCTGTTCGGATGGCATCTCGATTCGACCCGCCGACAGGTAACGTGCCTTGGCGAGACGAAGCGTACGCCGGAGGTTGGAGACGGAAGGGTCGGAAGGTCACGGAAAGCAGCGAGACCTGCCCGCTGACGGGGTGGACCGCCGCGGAGCAACTTGTGACCCGGCGGGACGGGCAGGAGTCACAGCGCCCATAGTAGCGATGAAGGGCCGTAATGGGCCTGGAGCCAAGGGAGCGCAGAAAGGTGGTTGCGATGGGAGCGATCAACGGAGAGGACCCCGGGCAAGTGTCTGCGAGCTAAACACCCCGGAACCCACGCGACCAGCGTGACGGGTCCTGTCGCCGACGATCTGCTCACGGAGCATGTTGACGACCTGTTTTCGCAGGTGCCAGGAAGCCACTTCCTGGGTGGAATCGGTGGTGCCTTCTCCGTCGCGCCTCGGTTCCGATCGGTCAATTTTCAGCGAGGTAAAACCACCGGCTAAACCCGGATGCGGGAGATCCGCCTGTCCGCTTCGGAGGAAGGGGATCGAATTCAATCGATTTCCCCCTGCCCCTCGACCCACAAGCCAGCAATATGCTGAGACTGGGCTACCGTGGAGGTCTTTATAGAATCACTCTGGTCGGGGAGCACCTTCGATTGGGACAACTGCAGGAAGAGAACCAAGGCTGGGCGCCGATTGATTGCTCTGAAGGCTCACGCCAGGCTGCACACAGCCGACAATGTTCAATGCGCGCTTCCCGTTCTTGAGCGAGAGCACCCGGGGACAAAGTGACGAAACGGACGAGTCCGGCAACTTCACGCGTCTGCCAGCATGGGTGGCACGCCTGCTGCCATGGCGCGCCAATCCGGGATGTCATTCTGGATACCGAGGGAAACAAGATACTCCGGGTGCGTTTCCAGGCCGTTCTCCCAAGGCATTGGGGACGAGGAATCCAGTTCCTGGGCGAGGAGATTAGCGATGTAGATAGCGGAGGCCGTGTCGAACGTCTGGTTTGGTACGCGATGGGGGGCATGGTGAAGGGCAATGGCCTCCACGACCGCGTACGGAAGTCCCCACAGCCCGAGAAGATACGCGCCAATTTCGGCGTGGCTGAATCCGAATTGTCTCTCTTCCACTTGGTACAAAGGGATTTGCTCCCGCTCGACTTCCACTAGCAGCTTCTTGAAACGGTCTGGGAGCTTCCAGGCCACGATAAGCTTGCCGACGTCATGGAGCATACCGGCCACCATGACAACGTCGACGAGATACCTGGGTACGGGGAGGCGAGCGGCAATGTAGGCAGTGAGTCGTGAGTGGCGCTGGAGATCTTCCAGTGAGAATCCCTTCAGGTGTACCTTGGGAGTAAAAGCACGGAACACCTCCAGGGAAAGGACTAAACTCTTCAGCGTACTGACGCCGAGGTAGCAGACAGCGCTCTGAATATTGGTTATGGAGCGCTGTACGCCAAAGAAGGCGGAATTCACCAACTGAAGAGTCTTGGCGGAGATCCCCACATCAGACTCGACAATGGCGGCTATCTTCTGAATTGAGGCGTCAGGCTCCGCCAGAGCCGCCGTCAAGGCATGATAGGTACGCGGGAGTGAGGGGATGTCGCCCAGTTCTCCGACCATGCGCCGGATGGAGTCGTCGTGCAGCACGGCTTGAAGGTGGCATGCGCGTTCGATGGCCACGCGCAGCATGTCTGCATTGCAGGGCTTCACAAGGAATTGGTGCGCGACGGGTACCACCCGCAGGACGGTGGAAAGTTCGCTGTGGTCCGCGAGGATAATGCGAACGACCTGCGGATATCTCTCGCGCACGCGCTCCAGCAGATCGGCGCCATCCACGCCGGGCATTCGCAGGTCAGCGACGACGACATCGAAGGGAGAAGCCTCCAGAAGCGCCAGCGCAGTGCTGCTGCTAGACGCGAAAGCCATCTCCCACTGATCGCGTTGCGTACGCAGCAGTCGCCGCAATCCTTCCAAAGACGTCGGCTCGTCTACAAACAGTACTCGTCTCATGGCGCCATCATCTCCTGGGAACAGTTCTTCGAGGGCCACAGGGAGTGCACGCGCCGGCTTGCCGTACTTTCCCCAAGACTCATGTGCGCTTTCTGAAAACTACTTTCACTTGCCGCGAGACATAGTGCATCGCTCTCCTCGTGTAGCTATGCTCCCCGGAGTAACCCTCCGCGCCTATACTTCCCTCTATAGGTATCGGCAATTCTCGTTGACCGCATTATTTTCTTACGAGCGGGGTCACTGTTTCGACCGGCAACTTCGGTGCTGAATCAGGTTGCTTGCGACACAAAGTTATCCGATTGGGCGGGTGTGTCGAACCCGAAGAGAAGCAGGTGGGGCTACGTTCCGCTCGTGGCCGGTGGGCGCGGGTAGCGGAACGCTGGGGACAGTGAATCGGGCATATCGTCTGAGTACCGAAATCCCTTTCACCCTGGTTTGGAATGTGCTATCTCTTCTCATATTGTGAAAATCGGAGAAGGGGGGGGCGATTCGATGGAAACCCGAAAACCGCACCGCAAGAAGGAAGATTACAAGCTCCGCACGCACATGATTCATGGAAACTACGACAGCAAAAAGTGGGATTACGACCATCACGTGGTGCCGCCGGTTTCGCACACCACGGCCTACCGGCTGAGTTCGCTGGAACGCGGCGCGAAGGGTTTTGTGCAATTCGCCTCGGCGGACGAGCACCTGAGCGGGCACATCCCGATTTACATTTACGACCGGCTGGACGAGCCTACTCGCTCCATGCTGGAAGAGAATCTGGCCTACGCGCACGGCGGCGATATTTGTGTGACCTTCGCCAGCGGCATGGCGAGCATCGGCGCGGCTCTGGGCGCGGCGCTGCGGCAGGGCCAGGAGGTGATAGCGCACCGGATTGTTTACGGCTGCACGTACAGCCTGATGACCAACTGGCTGCCACGCTTTGGCATGAACGCGCGCTTTGCCGACTTCCTGAAGCCGGACGCGCTGGCGGCGGAGATCACGCCCGCGACGCGCGTCCTCTATTTTGAGACCCCCATCAATCCCACGCTGGAGTTGATTGACATTGCCGCCATTCGCCGGGTGGCGGACCAAGCGAACGCCGGTCGCGGGGAAAAGGATCGCGTGCTGGTGATAGTTGACAACACCTTTGCCACACCCTTCTGCCAGAAACCCTTACGCTTGGGAGCGGACGTGGTGGTGGAAAGTCTTACTAAAGGTCTGGGCGGATTCGGCACGGACATGGGCGGCGCGGTGATCGCCTCGAAGGAGTGGTACAACCTCATCATGTTGTTTCGCAAGGACTTCGGCGGCGTGCTTTCGCCGCGCAGCGCCTGGGGAGTTCTGGTGTACGGCGTGCCGACGCTGGCGACGCGCATGATTAACATGCAGAAGACCGCGCAACGCGTCGCCGAATTCCTCGCGAGGCATCCCAAGGTGGCCAGCGTCAGTTACCCGGGCGCCGACTGTTTTCCTCAGAAGGCGCTGGCCAGGCGGCAGATGATCACTTCCGACGGCAAATTCGCTCCCGGGAGCATGATGTACTTTGTCCTCAAGGGCACAGACGCCAAGCAGTCGCGCGCGGAGAGGATGGTGGATTACCTCGCCGAGCACGCCTATTCCATCACCCTGGCCGTTAGCTTGGGGCAAATCAAGACGCTGATCGAGCACCCTTTCTCGATGACCCACTCGGCCCTGCCCGACGAACAGAAGCGCGCTTTCGGAATGCACCCGGAAGGCATCCGCCTGTCGATCGGCCTGGAAGATTGGCACGACATCATCCGCGACCTGGAATTGGCGCTGGAGAAGGTGTGACTTTCGGGACACGGGAGTGCGGGATACGTGACTCGGGATTAGGGGTTGGAGATTCGGGACACGGGACTTGAGGTCGGGAATTCGGAATCTGGAATTTGCGATTCGGGCTCGGTGCCGGGTGCTCTTTTCCCACATGCCACCGACGGCCTGCCGCCTACAAGTTGGGCGCTGGGAGCACGGGCCTTGGGAGACGGGTTCGGCGTCGGTATAGAGTCGAGCGGGGGCGCATGTCACTTGATTCCGCATTTTAGCTCTGAGCAGTGTGTTTTCCCAGGAACTTTGCACGGGGAATTCCGAACGACCTCCATCAGATAGAGGGAAATTCGCACATGCGAGATTGGCACTTGCATTTGCGGTGGGAGATCCATCGCCGCCTGAAGCGCCGCAAGGCCTTCCCCGCCGGGCGCATGCCGGGCCGTTTCGTTGCAGTTCTGGACGGTATCGAAGGGCTCTCCTGTTTCAGCCGCGGCGGCGAGCCGAAGCCGAGGGAAACGACTTCTCTCCCCGGGGTTGGGATGACCCCCTTGCCGCCCTCACTCCGCCCCCCGCCTTTTCCCCAGCTTCCCCTTCCAAGCCTCGCGGGACGCCCCGCACCCGTCTGGCCTTCTCCTCCCAAGCCACAAAACCACCCCGATCACGGCCCTTCAGCAACGGCGACCCACCTCTGCGAAGTTCCTGCCTCCGGCCTTGTGCGAGTTGGAAATGCCAACTCGGTGTGCTAGATTGTTACGTCTAAGTTTCGGTAGGACTGAAACCGCGTTACGTTTTGGGAGGGAATACTCAACGAGAAATGGACGCCACGCTTTCTGTTAGTCACGGTTCCTCGCAGGCAATTTGACCGAGTAGTCAGCCCCTCCAAGGCTTGTAGGTGTGTGAATGGCAACTCCCTGCCCCCGTTGCGGAACCACGAAAACGGAATCTGTCCGCCACGGATTTATTTACCATAGACTCTGGAAGATGGGCTACCACTTGCGCCGGTGTTCGTTCTGCAATCGCCGGCGAGTGTTCAAGCGAGTGGACCGGACCCAGCCACACCCGGATGATTTGACGGCGGAACAACTGACCGAAGAGTTCAATCGCAGGATCGCAAAAGCGAAGGGCCAGACGTACGGCGCCGCCGAAGGACAGGGAGGGGATATGGCTTCTAGATCCTCAGTCGGCGTGGCTGAAGCCGCGGGAGAAATCGACGACTACCGCTTATGCCCGAACTGCGGGAGCACAACTTATCGCCGGTCCCGCCGCCGATGGTATGAAAAGATGCTAAAACGCCCTCGAATGGCGCGCTGTTTGAAGTGCCGTCACCGCTTTCCCTACCCCCGAGGCGAGGATTAACGTCCATCGCGCCGCAAATGAAGTTTTTCCGCTTCTAGGCAAAACGACGCAAATCGTGTTACATCTTCTCGATGAACTCTCCCCACCTAACGCGGCGCATTGCCCAGGCTTCCGGCATCGTCATGGCCAGCGTGCTGGCCAGCCGCGTTCTGGGTTTCTTCCGTGATTGGACCGTCGCCCACCAGATCGGCTCGAACGCCGTTACCGATGCGTTTTACGCGGCCTTCACCCTGCCGGACTTCCTGAACTACCTGGTAGCCGGAGCCGCGCTCAGCAGTACCTTTATTCCGGTTTTCACCAAGTTCGTCGCTGAAAACCGCGAGGATGAAGCGTGGCACGTCTTCTCCACCGTGGTGACTTTCATGGGTGCATTGATGGTGGCCATCGTGGTGGCGGGAGAGATATACGCCCCACAGCTAGTGGGACTAATCGCTCCCGGCTTCGGTCCCGCGGAGAAAGCCCGCGTAGTTTTCCTGACGCGTCTAATGATGCCGGCGCAATTCTGCTTTTATCAGGGCAGCATCCTGAGCGCCGTCCAATATGCCAAAGGGCAGTTTGTAGTGCCTTCACTTGCGCCCGTGGTTTACAACATGGGAATCATCTTAGGGGGCATTCTGCTTTCTCCCCGAATCGGCATCACCGGATTCGCGATTGGCGTTGTTGCCGGAGCGCTGGCCGGAAACCTACTATTGCAGATTTACGGCGCCCATCGCGCCGGAGCCCGCTTCTCCCCTAATCTGAACGTCCATCATCCCGGCTTCTGGCTCTTCATCAAGCTCACCGTCCCCATCATGCTGGCGCTCTCGCTCGTGTTCACGGACGACTGGATTATGCGCTGGTTTGGCTCCTATCTGGTCCATGGTTCTATCTCCTGGCTGAGTTACGCCAAGACCTTGATGAGGGTACCGCTTGGGGTCGTTGGTCAGGCCGTGGGAGTCGCGTCCTTCCCTTTTCTGGCCCAACTTTACTCAGAAGGCAAGCTGGAAGAATTGAACCGGACTTTAAGTGCAACCATGAAGGGTCTGATTCTGATCCTCGTGCCCATTTCGGCGCTCACCGTCGCCCAGGTCTCTCCAGTGGTTTATCTCGTGTATTCTCACACGCGTTTGACGGCTAGTGATCTGCACGCCATCGCCATCGCCCTGGCGGTCTTCTCCCTGGGAATGTTTGCATGGGGCGCGCAGAACATCCTGGCGCGCGGCTTTTACGCGGCGCGCGACACGCTGACGCCCGCCATTACCGGAACAGCGCTCACCTTTCTGAATCTGCCGCTCTATTGGTGGCTGGGGCATCGCTATCAGTACTTAGGTTTGGCGATGGCAAGTTCCGCTGGAATCACCGCGTACACGCTCCTACTGTTTGGCTTGCTGAACCGGCGCACGAAAAATCCGCAGTCAGCCGAAATGGTCTGGTTCTTTTTGAAGGTCACCGGCGCATCCTGTGTTGCCGCTGGCGTTTGTTATAAGCTCACCCAAGCGCTGCAATCACGCATCGGATGGCAAACTACTCTCCATGCGTTGGCAGTCTTGCTGATTGTGAGCTCGGTCGGCTTCGTGCTAACCGGTGCGCTCGCCCTGCTCTTCCGTGTCCGCGAACTGGATTCCTACCTGGCGAAGCTTCGACCCTGAGGCCCGATGCCATTTCGAGACCGTCTGGCCGGTCCAACGTGAGCATCGATTTCCATGAAGCTCCAAGACCGAGATTCCTCCGAATGTTGCAGGCGCACGAATTGAGTTTTTCAGCACCATGACAGATGGAGCCACATTCTTGGGTTATCAGCCCATCCGGCTTTGAGGGTCGCGCCGAGTGTTTTGACGTTCATTTACGGCTCTTCCGCCTTATGAGATTCGCTATTGCGCCATAGGTACCTGAAGCGATGCTTGCAGCGTTACCTCGCCATGGGACCCAATCCGCTCGCACCTTTCTTACACACCACGGTAAGAATTACAGTGGCGATGGGTGGTACGGCATCGTTCCCTAGACTGTCAAAGGGAGGCATCCGGCATCTTCTTTTCACGTCGACTTGGACCGTAGCGTGTTAGACTATGCTGCGTGAGGGACTGCCGGGCTCTTTCTCACTGATTCTGGATGATAAATGATTGATTCAAGTTGCGCGTAGCTCCCGGCCATCTTACGCAGCCCCTCGGTTTTGACCATGAATTCCGATACGTGGCGGCAACACTTCCTCCGCTCCATACATCAGAGACAGAGACGGGCGGTCTGGTCGGAAAAGTGCTGACTAAAGCCACGGGATTTCCGTGCAATAATAGCGACGCGCGCCTCAGGCTAATGGACGCGTTCAAGGCTTGCGCATGGGGGAGGCGGGTCGGCCATGTTCGGCACTCTGGATACTTCTAAAGAGAGCCGCAAACGACGTAGTGTTGCGTTCTTCTGCGGTTTGCTTGCCGAAGCTTTAGTAATCGGTGCGGCGGCTTTTATTGGGTTGGTGTTCCCGGAGGAACTACCTGATGTTAACCTGCACTACGCGGTGACTTGGCTTGCTGCGTTGAAGCCACCGCCGGTGCCGGCCTTGAAACCTCCTCCCAAAATTGTTCGGGTGATAATCCCAAAGCTGAAACCTCTAGAGGCCCCTGCGCTGATCGCCCCTCCTGTGGCCGAACTCGCCGTTCCGAAAGTTCGACCCGCAACTCCCTCTGCCGCCGTCCATATTCCGGAACCGCCTCCCATGCCGGTTGCCCAACCGCGCCCGGAACCTAAGGTGCAAATTCCGGTACGAACAGGGCTTTTTGGCGGGGCGGCGGAACCAGTTACAACCAAGCTATCTATGAACAAGGTCCAGACAGGTGGATTTGGAAGTCCGGAAGGACTACCTGGCCGGGCGCAAGGTGAAAGTGCCGGCAACGTCCCGAAGTTGGGAGCCTTCGGACTTCCTGACGGTTCCGGTCACGGGAACGGGACGGGCGGAGCTCATGGCGTTGTGGGAGTGGTCGCCAGCGCCGGTTTCGGCAGCGGCATAGCCGGTCCCGGATCAGGCACCGGCGGGGGAACCCGAGTGGCCGTGGGCGGTTTCGGGGGGACAGGTCAAGGAACTCAAGCCCCGTCGGGCAACCCCAAAGTGGCGACAGGTGGCTTCGAGAAAGCAGCCCCCGTCGCGCCGTCTCCGGCAGTGAAAGCTGCCGCGGATCCACCTACAGTGTTCCAGCCGGTGGAAATATTCTCCAAGCCTACACCGGCGTACACGGAGGAGGCGCGTCGATTAGGGATTCAGGGTGAGGTAACTCTTTCAGTCGTCTTCCAAGCCACCGGCGCGATTAAGGTCATCGGTGTTATTAAATCCCTGGGACACGGGCTCGACCAGGCAGCGGAGCAGGCGGCCGCACAGATTCGCTTCAAGCCAGCCCTCCGCGACGGCAAACCGGCGGATTTCCCCGCAACACTACGCATCGAGTTCCGGTTGGCCGATCAACCCAGTTAGTGGGAGGAAAGAAATGTCTATTCGTCGCATCGGGCGGGTCGCCTTGTTAGTTCCGGTCCTTTTAATGACCTCTCCGGTGCTTTTGCCATTATTAGGCCGCGACCGATCAAAACCACCAAAGCCCGCCGAGCCGCCAGAACCTGCGGAATTCACTAAGATTATCTATCGCGTTATCGCGAATGAGTGGCAAATCCGCACCAAACTCCAGGATTTCTCTCCTCGCATCGAGACCTACCTTCAGTATTACAGGCCGGAGGCTGAACTTGGCGATGTCGCCACGAACGATGATTACTTTTTGGGCCGGCTAAAGTTCAGTAACAAGCTCGACAATAAGGCGAAGGAAGCATCCTTCATTCCTGACTCAACCAGAGATTGGTTGCGCCACCGCCCCGACATGCTAAGAACCCACGTTCAAGTGGACCAATTTGCTGTGGAACCTCTGGTGGTGGATGAGAATAACTTTGACCGCAAGCACTACACCTTCGATCCCGTGCGCTGGGAATACTTGGGCGATGTCCGCTGTCTGGCGATTGATGTCCATCCCCGTGACCCTAAGGCTCTCGGGGCCTTTGAAGGACGCATTTGGGTGGAGGATCATGACGACGTGGTTGTTCGTTTGAACGGCACGCGCATCAATCCTCCTCGTTGGGATTTTTACGTGCACTTCGACTGCTGGCGTGAGAATCTTCAACCCGGACTATGGCTACCCGTCTTTATTTACAGCCAGGAGACGGACCGCGGCAAGCGACTCCGTTACAAGGCTGAGACCCGGTTGTGGGGCTACGACCTCACCGGTCATCGTCAGCAGCAGGAGTGGACGAACATACTGGTGGATGCCCCTGCGCCCGTCCGAGACAACAGTGAAGTCACGTCGGACTTGACTCCCCTCCAGAGCTCGCGGCAGGAGATCATGGATGCTGAACACAACGTGCTCGACCGATTGGAAAAGGCGCGGCTAATTTCGCCGCCGGGGGCGGTGGATAAAGTGCTGGAAACCGTAGTCAACAACTTGGTGGCGACCAACCATCTCGAGAATTTGCCTCCGGTCCATTGCCGCGTCATGTTGACGTCCACTTTGGAATCCTTCAGCCTGGCCTATACGATTGTCCTTAGCCGGGGTCTTATCGATGTGTTGCCGGATGAGCCCAGCCTGGCCATGGTTCTTGCTCACGAACTCGGGCACATCGTTCTAGGGCAAAAGCTGGATGCCAAGTACGCATTCAACGACCGCATGCAGATTTCCGATGAGCAATTGCTTGCCGCCTTGGACATCGCCCAGGACCGCAAGGATGAAGCGGAAGCGGACGCCAAGGGAATTGAGTTCCTTAAGAATTCACCCTATAGAGACAAATTGGGTCAGGCGGGTCTATTCCTCAAAGCGGCCTCCGACGTTGCCCCGCACGTTCCCTTCCTTTTTGGGGCGCATTTGGGCAATGGGTTGACCGAGGGCAGCAACAAGATGATTCGCATGGAGGCACTGACCACCGGTGCTCCCGCGCTTGTCGTTAGGAGTACGGACCAAATCGCCGCGCTCCCCCTGGGCTCACGTGTGCAGGTCAACCCCTGGGATGGAGGCGTTTCCTTCACGACTCGGAAATCGGTGCCGCTCTTCGATGCCAGTGAGAAGATGCCCTTCCGCGTTACCCCGGTGATCCCATACTTGCGATATTACGTGACGATGCCTAAGGATGAAGCGACCGCTAAGAACTAGTGATGAGCGGGCTTGGCGGGAACGATATCGCGGGGCCGCGGCGCGGGTGCGACCATCGCGTTATCTCTCATTTCATGGCCGTCTTGGCCATGACGTCAGACGGGTAGGGTGCTCGTGCCACATCCTACTTTCCCACGCAGAACGTTTTGAAGATGATATCGAGGACGTCGTCGGCGTAAGTAGCGCCGGTGATAAGGTCGAGGGGACGGAGCGCGTCGTAGAGGTCCAGCAGGAGCATTTCGTGCGGCGTTTGTTGCTCGGCAGCTTGCCGGGCCTTGGCCAGGCCGCCAAGTGAGTTCTTGATGAGCTGCTGGTGGCGCAGGCTGGTAATGAACTCGCCTTCCGGCCCGATATCGCGCGTGGGGACCGCCAGGGCGAGAATCTTCTCCTTGAGCTCCTGGATTCCGTGTCCCGTTAGCGCCGATGTGCGGACGGTACTAGGTGGGACTGCGCCGGTCCCAGGTTCCCCGTGCAGGAGCCTCGCGGCTTCCGGAAATGTAGCGCCGCCCTTTAGGGCGGCATGTGCCGGGCTAAGGCCCGGCGCTACTTCTGCAAACGCATGATGCGGCGGCAAGTCCGACTTGTTCAGGGCAATGAGTATCGAGCCCAGCGGGCGCAACCTCTCAAGCAGCAGTGAATCATCCTGCGTCCACGGTCCAGAGGCATCAACAACCATCAACCGCAAATCTGAATCGGCGATGGCAGCAAAGGTGCGCTGCACGCCGATCTCTTCGACTTCATCCAGGGCCTTGCGGACGCCGGCCGTGTCCACAAAACGTAGAGGTATGCCGCCAATGTTGGCCGTCTCCGCCACCAGGTCGCGGGTAGTCCCTGGGATAGAGGTCACGATGGCTCGCTCTTCGTTCAGAAGGCGATTGAACAGACTGGACTTGCCAACGTTGGGCCGACCCACAATGGCAAGCGTCAAGCCTTCGCGCACGATGCGCCCGTACTCGTAACCCTGCACGATTTTCTCGAGGTCATTGAGGATGCGGTCAAGGCGAGCCAGAATCTCCTGCCATGCAATGACCGCCACATCGTCTTCCGCGAAGTCAATGCCCGCTTCCAGACGCGCGATAAGTTCGAGCAGCACCTGCTTGTGGGGTTTCAGACGCGCCGCCACCGAGCCTTCAAGTTGCTGCGCGGCAACACGAGCCTGATAGAGCGTCTGCGATTCGATCAAGTCGCGAACCGCTTCCGCCTGGGTCAGGTCAATGCGGCCATTCAGGAAAGCGCGCAAGGTGAATTCACCGGGCTCCGCCGCGCGCGCGCCCTGAGCAAGGCAACACTCCTCAAGGTATCGTAGGATGACCGGTGCGCCGTGGCAGGAGACCTCCACCACGTCTTCGGCAGTGTAGGAATGCGGCGCGCGGAAGCAGGTCACTACCACCTGATCGAGTACCCGGCCCGATTCCATTTCTATAAACGTGCCAAGCGTACTGTGTTGAGTTTCGAGCGACGGGTTGGGCAGTTTAATTAGATTGGTGGTGATCTCGATGGCGCGGGCGCCCGACAACCGCACCACTCCCAAACCACCGCGGCCCGGCGGAGTGGAAATCGCGACGATGGTGTCTTCACTCATCAGGGAATCGGGTGACCCGGTGATCGGGAGATCGGGTGAGCAACGGAAAAACCAACCGTCTGGTGCTTGCTTGGTTCACCCGATCACGCGGTTTTACGATGTACCGAACAGGCGAGCGAGGAACAGAGCGAACGGGAGGTTGAGCGGGTGTGACTTGTTCTTTGCCCACCCGATCATCGGATCACCCGATCTCCCGATTACCCGGCTGGATAAATCACAATTTTGCGCTCGGGTCCCATTCCTTCGCTTTGGGTCCGAACCTTAGGTTGGTCCCTTAGGGCCAAGTGGATGATGCGGCGTTCGCGCGGGTTCATAGGACTTAGGGTGAAGGGATCGCCGGTGTCGATTACACGTTCCGCGGCCACTTGCGCCATTAGCCGCAACTCCTCCAGGCGCGTTCGCCGCCAATCGTCGCAGTCAAAGGCGATGGTGCGGAAATGATCCTCATCCACCCGGATGGCCTTTAGCACCACATATTCGAGGGCATGCAAGAGCGTGGCGTTTTTCTCCAGCAGCAGATCAGCGTCAGGCCCCGAAAAATCGACAACATACTCGGGCGCCTCCGGGTCATCCGCGTAGACAGCAGCCTTTTGAATGGAGAAAGTGAGATCGAACGGACCGTCCTCAACCACCGCGTGGAGCAGGGATTTCAGCGGAGCCAAGTATTCTTCGACGGAGTGTTCACCAGAGGGATTTTCGGCGTCCATGTTTCAACCCTTCGCCTCAGCGGGCTTCCGCGGCACCGGCAGGACGGTTGACGGCGGCATGCGGCGATTAATGAAAACCTGCTGGAGAATTTGCACCACACTGCTTGTCAACCAGTAGAGCACCATGCCGCTGGCAAATCGGTAGAACAGGAATCCCATGAAGATCGGCATGAACATCATCATGCGCGCCTGGGCGGGATCGGCGGTGGCCATGGGCGTCATCCGCTGCAGAAGGAACGATGCGACCGTCATGAGAACCACCAGAACCGGGATAGAGAATCCCAGTACATTCAGCCGGTCCGGCGCGGAGAGGTCTTTGATCCACCAGATCCAGGGCGCATGGCGAAGTTCAATGGCAAGGTCGAGCACACGGTAGAAGCCGTAGAGGAAGGGCATCTGCAATAGCATGGGCAGGCAGCCGCCCAGCGGATTGATGCCGTGCTCGCTGTAAACCTTCATGACTTCTTCGTTCATCTTCTGTTTGCGCGGATCGTTGAACTTATAACTCTTGTATTTGTCCTGGATACCCTTGATGATCGGCGCGACTTTCTGCATTTCCTGCGCGGACCGAAGACTCTTGAGCTTCAGCGGGAACATCGCCATCGTGATGATGAGGGTCAGCAGAACAATCGCCCAACCATAATTGTGAATCCAGTGGTCGTAAATATATCGCAAGGCGATGAACAGAGGCTTGGCGACGATGCTGAACCAGCCAAAATCCACCAGGGAATCCAGCGGAGGGTTCACAGCCTTAAGCACCTCCAACGCCTTCGGGCCGACGAACACGCGGAATTCCAGTGCCTTCGGCTGCGTTTCATTCAGGGTGGCGGCTAGCGGCTTGGGCTTGTCTTTTTCGGTCCAATCAGGGGGCGACCACTCCTGCCGCGCCAACTTAAGAGAGACCTGATCGGGAGCATCCGGGAGGAAGACTTCTGCGAAAAACTTGTCCTCGAGCCCCGCTAGTTGCAGCGGGCCGGGAACATTGCGGTCTTCCTTCACTTTCCCTTGCGCAACGGTGGTGAGGTCGCCAATCGAACCGTAAACCCCCACACGGTAGCTCTCGATGGCGGCGGTGGCGAGCGAATGGTCGCCGAATCCACCCGGCCATGTGACATCCACGGGTAGATTACTTTGGCCGTCGAAAACGCTAAGTCCGACCTTGGCCACGTAATCCGCGCCGAAAGAGAATTGCTTCTTCACTTGCACCTTGCCATCACTGTAAGTGAAGGTCAAAGTTACGGGAGGAGAGAAGGCAGTCCCCGCGTGCGCCACGGTTTGTTGCCCGGAAGCGGCCGTTGCGACGTAAATACCCTGGTTGACTTGCGAACTGAGCGCGGAATTCGCCAGGGTCAAGCTCATGGGGAATCCCAGGCTTTCACACGCCGGAGCGTTCACCGTATCGAGCAGTTGGTTTTTAGCGTCGCGATAATTCTTCAGCACCCAACTCTTGACCACGGCTCCCTGGGTGGAGAACGTCACGCGGTAGAGTTTGCTTTCCACCGTAATGTCCTCGGGCTGCGCGCCTTGCAACACCGGAAGTTGGGCGGCTGCGGCCCGCTTGGCGGGAGCGGAGGGCGCTTTCGTGGGCGTCGCGCTGGGAGACCCCGGCTGAGTGGTTTGCGTGGCTGCGGCCACCGGCGCGGCTTTCTTCGGCACGGGAGGCTGTTGCTTGGAAGCATACACGCGGTAGAGGACAAGCATCACGATGGAGAGCGCGAAGGCGAGCATCACGCGTTTTTCTTGGTCGAGGTTCATGGGTTTAGGTTATAGGTCACAGATTACAGGGCATAGGTGATGGGGAACACAAGAAAAGGTTCTCTATTCTAAAACCTGTTCCCTGCAACCTGCCTTTCCGGCACGGGGTCGTAGCCGTAGCTTCCCCACGGCCGGCAGCGAAGTAGTCGCCTTAAGGCCAAGCGCCCGCCCTTCCACACTCCCCACTTTTCCACTGCCTCGAAGGCATAAGCTGAGCAGGAAGGGTAAAACCGGCACGTGGACGGCAGCGCGGGCGAAAGGCACGCTTGGTAGAAACGAATCGCTCCCAAAGCCACAAGGGTACTGAAGGTTACAGGTGTCGGGTGACAGGGCGCAGGACGGTGAGAAGTGTCTTCGCCTCCCATGTTTCCTGTAACCTGTAGCCTGCAACCTATTTCCCCGGCGCCGGCGGCTGCTGGGGAAACACCCGCAGCAGTTCCCGTTGGAGCGTGGCGAAGGAGACTTTGGCTACCGCCTCGCGCGGATTGACCAAGATATCCCACCCGCCCGGAAGGTTCGCTCGATTCAGCCGAAATACCTCGCGCACTCGCCGCCGCAGGCGATTGCGCCGCACAGCATTCCCCAGGCGCGTCGGCGTGGTGATTCCCAGGCGCGAATGTGGTAGTCCGTTGGGCCGGCAAAAGACCGTGCATAGTGATGCGCTGCGGCGCTGCCCTTCGTCGTAAACCCGCCGAAACTCGCTTCGGCGTAGCAGCCGATAAGTCTTGGGGAAGGCTTGAGAGGTCAAACGAACTCTTTAAGGAGTCAAGCGATGACGGCTCTTCTGACGGCGGCGCCGCAACACATTGCGCCCCCCCGGAGTTCTCATACGGATTCGAAAGCCGTGCGTTTTTGCCCGGCGCCGGCGGTTGGGTTGAAAAGTACGTTTCAAGACGCAATGCTCCCCGCTTGGATTTCCT
>JBKQVI010000075.1:0-25932 GCA_052139985.1 Terriglobia bacterium | reverse complement strand
GCATTTGGGCCTCATGTTCCGGCGCGTCAATAAACTCATTGATGTCGCGGGCCGTCATTTGGACGTCAAATTTGCAATCGACCCCCGTCCCGGGCTTTCCGCTGGCCGGGATGAGATTCGCGATCGTGAGATCTCCCGCCCGGCCGGGCGCTGGCGTTGTTGCTCCCTCAAAATACCAACCCACCATTTCTTCGCTGAAAGTCATGCTCAGGCCGTCGGGTAGATAGACATCCAGAAATGGCTTGAGAAGGGTTTCCGTCGGAAGGGTCTTCATGTCGGTCCGCGTCAGCATGTAGTAGAAGCCGATATTACCAGAGGCGTCGGAATGAAAGATTCCCAGCGATAGGTTGTCCAGGGCGGACGAGATGGCGGCGGGTACAGCCGTGATGTACTTACCCACCAGAAAGTCGCTTGTGATCTTGCGGATTTCGTCGTGGAACGGGGTGAAATCGTTCAACTGAAAGTGATCCTGAAGAAAACTGGGAACCGCCAGCCCTTCCATTAAACCCATCATGAGATAGCGGCAGGCCAGGGTGCCGTCGGGCTTGGCGTCAAAGTTCAGGTACGCCACGCCCCCCGCGTGATTGGCATTAGAGATAACGTCCATTCTCCACATGCCTTGCAGGTCTTGGGGGATCGGGACGGCGCCGGAGGCGTAGAGGGCGTCATGATCATTCACCGTCATCTGATCGAAACTATGCTTGCGCGTCATTGGAAACGTGAACTGGCGAATCCCGTTCGGATATTCTCCCAGGTAGACGCGGCCAATCAGGAGATCCTGGTTGATCACTTTGAAGATGTCGTAAAACCCCGTCCAGGGGGCGTCCAAATACTTAAGCAGAATGTATTTTCCCGCCTCGAGTGTGCCCTTGGGCTTCGTCAGGTCGATTTCTTCCAGGCTGTTCCGTGCTTGGATGTGGTCGTCGGTGTCACTGGTGATTCCCGTGTAGTGTCCACTGGCGTCCTTGTGGAACTCTTTCTTGAAACCGGTGAAGAGCGCCGACGACATGGCGTTCAAAATACTGTCCTGGGGGAAGAAGCCCTTCCAGAACTGGTCGTTGCGGATGGTGCGAGCGGGCACGTCGATCTGCGGGGGCCCGCCCTGATTGATGAGCGTGTCAATCCCGAGGGTCGTGCAGCGTCGGAACAGCGGCTCGAGCTGTGCCTCGCTGTAGGTTGAGACCAGGATGGGATCGATGGTGGACAAGCTGACGGACTTGTTGGGTTGGGGGTAGGGATTTCCCTGAAGAGTTTGAATGTGCCTCTCCACCGCACGCTCTGTGAGGGCCGAAATGGTGAGCAAGGGGTTCACATTCAGCGCGGACGGTATGAGCGAGCCATCGCAAACAAAAAGTCCTTCGTGGACACTGCCGTCTCCGGAAAACACCCTGCCGAACTCGTCGGCAGACCCATGGAGATAATCCTCTCCCAACGGGCACCCACCCAAAGGATGCGCCGTCACCAGGTGGCGGGTCTTGAAGATGTTCCAGAGGGGATTGGAGATGAAGTTAGCCTGCTGAGCGCGCGCGTGCCGCCGCAATTCCTCATTGATGCGCGTGAAAATGATTTCCCGCCCCGCGCCGTCCCACTGAATTTTCATGCGTCCGTCCGTTTCGTACCAGGGGGCATCAAAGACCATGGTTCCGCGCGCGTCGTCATGGGCCATCACCAGATAGAACATGGTGTGATTCAACGCGCCGTCAATCCGGTAGGGATGCAAAAGGTCGCTGTCATTGAGGGTGCGCTGCTTCTGGGCGGCCTCATTCCCGGCGTACGTCGGGTCTCCATGCAGAAGTGCAAATCCCGCCTTCGATCCCAGAACGGACGCACTGGGGAAAGAAAGGTCTTCGACCGTGAAGCGGTCTTCGACCGGCACATTGCCATCGTAGGAAATCGCGCTGACAATCGTAGGCCCGGGCGGCAACGCTCCCCCGGCCACCGGTAGCTTCAAGCCGTACCCGAGCACGTTATCGACAAAAGTTCCGTTATACGCTAATCCGAAGAAATCTCCGTTGCCGCTGAATCCCGTTCCCAGGACTGGCGACACCTTCAGACCATGCATTTCTGACCGCAACAGGATTTCCGGCGAGTTGATGGCCCCAGCGGCAAGCACGACATTCTTTGCGTCCAGCGTAAATGACTGTTTGGAGAAATCGTCCGCGACGTGCGAACCGTGAATCCGCCACCCGCCTACGGCGAGCTTCTCCACCCACTCGACCTTGGTTTGCGTAAAGATTTCCGTCCCGGCGCTGCGCGCCATAGGCAAGTAATTCATGTAGAGAGTATTCTTCGCGCCCACATTGCAACCGGAAACGCAATCGCCACAATTCGTGCAAGGTTTTTGGTCAACCCCATGAGGATTCTTCCCATCGATGGTGAAGTTGACATTGATGTTGAGTGCATACGCGTGGTTTCCAAATTCCACCGCGCGCCGCTCCATGGCCTGGACTTTGGCCAAGTCCATCGCATGGGGATGAGGGCTCGATGCGAGTACTTGCCGCGCTCGCAGGTAATAAGGCATCAATACGTCGCGCGTAATGGTTCGAGGCCAATTGGTTTGCTCGAATATCTCTGGGTCGGGGATGATAGCGACGTTAGCGTTGACCAGCGACGTCCCGCCCAGGCCCGACCCCTTGATGACGGAAATGTCCTGGTAATTCAGAAATTCGTAGAGGCCGAGGGGATTGGCGTCATCGCGGAAAGCGGCCAAGGAACTCGCTGGCTGATCGGGGAATGTACCCACAGGCCACTCCCGACCTCGCTCCAAAAGGCAAATGGAGGGTTTGGGATTGAGGTCCGCTGAGGCCAATCTGGCGGCAAAGATCGCCCCGCCATAACCTGACCCGACAATAATGTAGTCGTATGCTTTCTTTCTGGTTGCAAAATCGAGTGCCAGCATATTCATCCCCCTTTTCATGGGCCTTCAACCGAAGTCCCTACTTGATAGAAGACAAATCGCATACAGTCCGCAACGAGGGTAAGTTGTCCCCCATAACGGCCGTAACTACCATCTGGACCAGCACTACTCCTGCGACCAATTGTTTCAATTCGCCTATTGACTCATTCAGTGAGGGCTAAACCTTGGTACATTGTCATTTGACAAAAGTCAAGCGAAATTTAAAGAAACGACATCTCCGGCAACATCACATATCCCTAAAACCGTATTTCAGGAAAAAGGGGTAGGATCGCTCCGGTCACGGCACTTGAAGCGATTGCTGTTGACAGGCTGATATTTGGAGTCTAAAGTCCGAAATCGGGATTCCCTTAAACTGACCCAAAATAACTCACTCGGGAGCGTCAACGTGCCTAACATTTCAATTGTTGATGGCTTTGGGCTTGACCTGCAAGCCAGTCTCGACCCAAAATCCGGTTTTTCGAAGTACTTCCAGCACCCCCCGAGTTTCTCGGTGTTGCAGCAGAATCTCGCGTCGCTCCAGGACATTCCACTGGCCGGGTTCCCTCTGAAGTCTACAGAAATAGGCCTCGCTTTTACTCAGCCCACAACGGTGGCACCAACTAGTCCCCAATTTGCGGGCAGCGCAGCAATCGCTGCCACCCTCTGCGTAGTGGCGGGCGGGAAACTCTTTGACCCTGACCCCTACGCCAGCCCAATCGACGTACCGAGCGGGCACGCCTATCTCGGAGTCGGCGTGAAGGCCAACCTCACACCCGGTGTCATCATCCCTTCCGGAAAGCTCGCGTTTGGGTTTTCGGTAGGGTCCACCGTGTGCATGTCGCATTACCAATCGTTTGCGACCACTCCAACTACCCCCACATTCAAGGCCGCTCTTCAGGCATCCATACAAAACTATGTTATTCCCTTCGGACCCGACGACCTCGCCGCCTTGGGGGTTGGCGATATCGCCCTGATCGAAGGGACCGGCTCCCTGCAGCTTTCGGGAACCGTCAATTTGTTGACTTCGGTAAATCCTCTTGTGAGTGTTTCTTCTGCCGCCCTGCCAACAACGCTTCAGGTCCAGGAATGCGCCCAGATCGACATCAAAGCTTGCTGCACGATCACAGGCGATTTGCAGATCCGGATTCAAAAAGTTGATGCTGGTACAGTCCGCATGGGTTTTTATCGGAAGCGCGGCGCCGAATTCACCGTTCAAGCCGAGCTCGCGATCGGCGTGAGCGCAGGAACCACGAGTACGGATTTCATTTCCGTGGTGCTCGGCGCCATCGGTCCAGACCCGTTTCCCCCGGCGGACCAGTGGGAAAAGGCGGGCCTTACCAAAGAAAAACAGGAAGTCATCGTGAGCGCCCTCAAGGCTGCAATCCAGAGAAGGATCGAGCTTTCTCTGCAAGCGGAAATTCAGGCATTAGCATCGCAAGAGGCTGCATTCCTTTATGAGATTAGCCTAAATGACCTGGGGCCAAACGGTCGCAGCGCAATCCAGGACGCCTTGAGACTGAACCTTTCCGGCTTGTTGGAGGCTTCGGGATCATTACCGCCTGGCATCCGCGAGATTCAGAGCGTTCTGACCACGACACGGACTAAGGGGATGACCCTAAAAATCAACATCCTGGGCATCTACAATTACACTTCCAAAGACGATCTAACGCTCAAGGGGACGGTGCTGACTGACCCGGCCAGCGGCGAAATCGTGATAACGGATGGTGCCAATGCAAACCGTATCGCGGGTGCGGTCAACTTCCTGGCCGATCCTGATAAGCTCAGAAAGGTTCTCGCGCAATCCTTCTTAATAACCGCCGCTTACCGTTGCAGCGGATTGATTGCGCACGCGCCGAGCCTCAAAGCCTCCTACTGGCACTTTGACGAACACGCCAAGACCGACCACCCGACCATGGCTGCCAACTTGAATGTGCTCAGTAGCCTGGGGTTGATTTCCGCGGAGCAAGAACAGCAAAGCCTCGCCCCGGCTGGAGACTTTGGGCGTTCGACCTTCTATGTCAATACTGAATATGACGATGCCCTCAGCCAGGCGCTCTTCCTTGGAAGCGGTGGTGATCCGCGCGGGCCAGGTGAGTTTGAAGAGATCGGCCGCAAGGCGCTCCGGCTGCTGATTCAATCCGGCGACGACGCCGAGTATCGCCTGCGAGCCTTAAGTGAAGCATACTGGCCGCAAGTCAAGGAAACGGGTGGCACAGCGGTCAATCTCGCAGCGCTATTCCCGGACCTCAGCACGGATTCACAGATTCCCATCATTGCCGGAGACTATGTGATCATCGAGTGGTGGGCGACAACGATGGCCAACATGGCGAAGTCGCTAAGCGTGGCTAAGCGCTTTTTCTCCCAGACTCCCACACCCGCCAGTGACAGTCCGCCTTTCAAAAAGACGCAAGCAGATTTGTGGCATCAAATGGCGGATGTTGCCAGCAATACGCACGATAGATTCGCCGATCCGTGGGGGCTATTGGCCATGGACTTAGCCTCAGGGCAGCAGTCCGCGGCGAGCGCCGAGCTTGTATCCTCCGGCTTGACGCTGAGGCTGAAACGCTCGACGGCTCCCGGGGGGGCTGCCACAAGCGCTGTGTGATCAGATTCGCGACTGCCGCCGCGAACAGAAGCACGGAATCGGCCGCTGGCCGCCGTCGCCCAGCGGCCCCCTGGCCCACCATAGAGTTTCGAGACGCCGAGGGGGTATACGTCGTCGCGGACTCCAAGGGTGAGAGACAAGATCCGGATGTCAGCCATGCTGCGGATTCTGCTAAAATGTTTTTCGAAGGTTCTGGGAAAGGAATCGATGCCGACTTTGAGCGCAGGAAAGATCGCTCCATCGTTTGAACTCATCACGACCACGAGCGAGCGCCGTTCCTTACAAGAGGCTCTTACCAACGGCCCGGTTCTACTGGCATTTTTCAAAGTCTCGTGCCCTACCTGCCAATACACCTTCCCTTTCCTGGAACGGGTCTATCAGCAATTGCGCGAACCGGGTGTCCAAATCTGGGGAATCGTGCAGGACAAAGCACAGGACGGAGCGCGATTTGCATCGACCTACGGTGTGACTTTTCCAATATTGATCGACGATTCGCCCTACAAGGTTTCGCGAGCTTACGGTTTGACGCACGTGCCGTCACTGTTCCTCGTGAAGCCGGACGGGCAAATCGAAATCTCCGGAGAAGGCTTCAGCAAAGCCGATCTTCTGAGCGTCCAATCTTCCCTGGCCCAAACGCTGGCCGCCACTCCGTCGCCGCTCTTCCTTCCGACCGAGAGGGTCCCGGAATACAAGCCGGGGTGAGGTTCAAGATCCTAGGCTTGGTTCAAGCCTGCCATTCGAAATAAATTGTAGAAGTATCAGCGTACTTCATCGCGCACTCAGGAAATCTCTGTCTCTACCTGCTGCGCGCGCTTCTTGTGCTTGGGTAACTTCTTTCGTCTGTCCTGGTGGGTCTGCGCCGCCGGGGGTGGCCCCACGCGCAATCGTGCCTGGCGCTTGACTTCTGTTGTACTTTTGAACGGCTTGGTTTTCTTAGGGCTCATGGTCAAAGTGACGAGTGGGAAGTAGTCAGTGGGCAGCAACTAGCCACTCGCCACGGACTTTAGGCACTTGGCGGAAGTGTGTCGGAATCGAACCGACCGGCCTACCATAGGCAGGCCCACAGGATTTGAAGTCCTGGGTGAACACCAGCCCACATGCACTTCCGCCCTGATTCTAGGCAACTCGCACCACACCGTCAAGTTCGAGTGAGGGGGAGGTTGTTTCAAGATGTGCACGCCGCTTGCCCTCACCGAGGTATGGAGTGGCGACTGACTGTAGTGAGAACGAAGTCGAATCTCTTGCCCACTTGATCCCCGTAGGGGATCGATTAAATAGCCGGGGGCATGGCCCCCGGAAAGTGATCGCCCCTGCGCCGCTGACCCTGAAAGGGTCAATGACTTACGGTACGGAGTTTGCGCCGCAGGGTCTTCGTCAATCCCCACATATGCGACCCTTGCAGGGTCGGAGCATGGCTGGGGCCTTTCCGGGGGCGTTGCCCCTGGCTATTTTCTTTCGCCCTTGCAGGGCGGAAAACACTCTGAACCCGCGCCCGCCATCGCTGGGGAATAATCAGTCCGACACACAGGGAGTTGCGTCCCAAAACTGGGGGCAAGGCGCATACCCGGCTCCCTACCGATAGTAGATAAACCGCCGCTTATTGGGCGTCCATAAAACTATTCCAGCCTCTTTCACCCCGCTACGGATGATTTTGTGGAATACTATCCGCGTTCCGGCAGACCAGCCGAAACGGGCGTGCCGGTCGGAATGAACCTTATGCAGGGAGTAAACTATCACCTTGAATCAAATCGTTGAATGTCTGCATTCCAACGTTTCTGCCGCCCATGCCCGCGTGGGACTATTTGATTTCGATGGCACCATCTCCCTGATCCGTTCGGGGTGGGTAGAAGTGATGGTGCCGATGATGGTCGAAATTCTCGCGGAACTCCACACCGGCGAAAGCGAGGCCGCTCTTCGCGCTCTGGTGGAAGATTTCGTGGCACGCCTGACCGGCGAGCAGACGATTTACCAAATGATGGAGCTTGGCCGCCAGGTGGAGCTGCGCGGTGGCAAACCCCTCGAACCCCTCGTATACAAACGGATGTACCATGACAAGCTGATGGCCAATATCGAATACCGGCGCCAGGACCTTCGGCGCGGCGCCGTGGCGCCGGAGAAATACCTGGTGCTGGGGGCGCGAGCCTTCCTCGAATCGCTGCGCGATCGTGGCCTGAAGTTGTATTGCGCCAGCGGCACCGATGAGGTCTACACGCTGGAAGAGGCGGGACTGCTGGAGGTCCGGCAGTATTTCCAAGGCGGCATTTACGGCGCGCAGGACGACTACAAAAGCTTCTCGAAAGAAATCTTGATTCGGCGCATGATCTCCGGATTCGAATGCAAGGGAGACGAACTCCTCGGGTTCGGCGACGGCTTCGTCGAGATCAAGAATGTGAAGGACGTAGGCGGAATCGCCGTCGGGCTCGCCACGGCGGAGCCGGACTGCCAGGTGGTGGATGAGTGGAAACGGCAACGGTTGGTGGGCGTCGGCGCCGACTTTATCATTCCCAATTTCCTTGCTCGTGAGGAGCTTTTGCAGAAATTGTTTCCGCGTTCATGAGGCGTTATGAAATCAAAGTATGAAAGTTTTGACCGTTCGCAACTGCTGATCAAGCCCTTGAGCGAGCGCAAGCACGACATGGGTCTCGATTACATCTTAAAGCTCGACGAGCCGGCGCCCGAGTTCTCTGACCCGCAGTTACCGGAGGTAGCGAAACGGCTGATTGCGGCGCGCAATAGAGGCGCGGCCCGCATCCTGATGATGGGGGCGCACGTCATCAAATCCGGGGCCAGCCGCTACGTGATCGACCTCATCGAGCGCGGTTATTTTACCCACGTGGCAATGAATGGCGCGGGCGCGATTCACGATTACGAACTGGCGCGCATTGGGGCCTCCACGGAAAGCGTGGCGCGTTATATCCGTAGTGGTGAATTCGGCCTCTGGCGTGAAACCGGCGATTTGAATGACATCATTCACGAAGCCGCGGAGATCTCTCTGGGCCTGGGTGAAAACGTGGGGCGGCGGATTGAGGAAAGCAATTTCCCGCACAAGGATATCAGCATCTTCGCCGCGGCCTACCGCTGTTCCGTGCCGGCTACCGTGCACGTGGGGATTGGCTACGACATCATCCACGAACACCCGAACTGCGACGGCCGTGCGCTGGGCGCGGCCAGCTATCACGATTTTCTGATTTTCACCAAAACCATGGAAAAGCTGGAGGGTGGCATGATGCTGGACTTCGGTTCCGCCATCATGGGCCCGGAGGTTTATCTGAAGGCGCTGTCCATGGTTCGCAACATCGCGCACCAGCATGGACGCGCGATCAAGAACTTCACCACCGCCGTTTTTGACCTGGTGCCGATACAAGGCGACATTCACCACGAACTGCCCAAGACCGATCCCGGCTACTATTTCCGCCCCCACAAAACGATTCTGGTAAGGACCGTGGCCGATGGGGGAGAGAGTTTTTACCTTTGTGGAGATCATCGCGTGACCGTGGCCGCCCTGCGGCGCGCCCTTCTGGAGCTGCAACCATGAATATTCCTGGAATTCTCGACGGCATCAAGAAACTGCGTGCGTTGGTAGTGGGAGACATCTGCCTGGACCGCTGGTGCACCTACGATCCCGCCACCTCGGAGCCCTCGGCCGAAACCGGCATTCCTCGTTTGGGAATCGTGGCCACGGAAGTCACTCCCGGAGGCGGCGGCACGGTGGCCAATAATCTCGCCGCATTGGGACCGGCAAGAGTCGCAGTGGTGGGAGTCCGCGGCGACGATGGCTTTGGATTCGAGTTGGACCATGCTTTGATGGAGCGCGGCATTGACGCCAGTCTTATGGTGACGGTCGGCAATTGGCAAACCTTCACCTACACCAAGCTGCTGAACGGTCAAACCGGCATCGAGGACCAACCTCGAGCGGATTTCATCAACACCAAGCCCCTTCCTTCGGAAGCCGAACTGAGAATACTTTCCCAGCTTGCCGCCGCCACCCAAGATTTTGACGTCGTATTGGTGGCCGACCAAGCGGAGACGTCGGCGGGCGGAGTGATAACACCAGCGGTGCGCGAGTCGCTCATCGCTTTGGCCGCGAAGTATCCCGAGAAAATCTTTCTGGCGGATTCACGCCGGCGCATTCACCTGTTCCGCAGCATGATGGTCAAACCGAACCACAGCGAAGCGGTGGCGGCATGCCTGGAACTTTTCGGATTTGTAGATTTCAAGAAGCTGCGAGAAAGCCTGGCAGCACCGGCGCTTTTTGTGACCCATGGCCCCAAGGGAGCGCTGGTCATTGAAGAAGGCCGAGAAACCTGGTCCAAGCCCCGTCCGGTAGAAAAACCCGTGGACATCTGCGGGGCCGGCGACAGTCTCGCCGCGGGGACCGCGCTCACCCTGGCGGTTACGCACAATGCCGTGGAGGCCGCGAGCTTCGGCAATATCGTAGCCTCCATTACGGTCATGAAAAGAGGGACTGGGACCGCATCTCCCTCAGAAGTCCTGGCCGCCGTGGCCCAGGACTAGCCCGAATTTCTCACCCGGCCGCGGCCCTTCAGCCATCTGCGAGTGACAATTTGACGCTCTCGCCGATGGACAGTTCGCACCCCATTTTCGATTTTCTATGGTTTATTGTAAGGGGGTTTGTTTTCAGTATGTTCTCAGCTTCGTTTTTGAAAAACCCGTTGTCAAGACCCTTTATTATCAGTAAGTTCTCAGCTTCGTAGAGTTTTTCAACACAGGGCCATTAAGTCCCAGTGACGCTGGTGCACTTTGTCCGCACGTCCTCTCAAAGCCCAGCGGACACGCCGTGTGCGCTTGCCGCCAATAACGGACGTGGCCTCCGTCAACAGCTTACGGGAATAGCCTAAATCTGCGCCATTGTCAAGAAGAAAATGAGACTTACTTAAGGCGGGCGGTCCGGCCACTTCAGGGGGACCTCGGAATCGTGTGCGAAAAGCCACTTATACCGATCAAACTTCACACGCCGTGTTTTCCGAGCCAAGCAGGTACATGGTGGTTATCTATCCAGGCCCCGGCACCGTCTCAGTGTCCTCTGTGTGGCGAAAAGACCCAACACGGAGGCCACTGAGTCCCTCAGTGTGCTCTGTGCGAAAGCTTGAGAAGCACAGAGGACACTGAGAGTGAGGTTTTGCTGGCAGCCAGCCCCGCTCGATACTCCCGGTTTGACCTTGAATTGATATTAGAAGGGCCGTGCACGGGGAAGCGCCACAACCATGCCCCGCAGATTCATCCCGGCGTTCTGCGCTTACTTGCTGAAAAGTTCAAGTTCCGTAAGCTGCGAAATGATGTGGCCAATCAGGATATGAGATTCCTGAATGCGGGGAGTCTGATCCGAGGGCACGCAAAGGCAATAGCGTGAGACCTCCTGCATCATGCTCCCGAACTTTCCAGTTAGTGCCACGGTGACCAGTCCCTTAGCCTTGGCCGCGGCCAGCGCCTTCAAAACGTTGGGGGACTTTCCACTCGTCGAGAATCCCACGGCCACATCGCCGCCTGAGCCCAGTGCTTCAATTTGCCGCGAAAACACATTCTCGTAGGCGTAATCATTGCCGATTCCCGTGAGCGCGGAAGTATTCACAGTCAAGGCAAGGGCCGGCAGCGGAGCACGCTCCATTTGGAATCTTCCCACGAACTCCGCGGCAATGTGTTGGGCGTCGGCGGCGCTGCCCCCATTGCCAAACAAGAGAATCTTGTGCCCGTGGCTCAATGCCGCGACGAACTCCTCGATCACCTGCGCGATTTGGCCGAGGAGATGTTTGTCCTCCAACAACGTTTGCTTGACTTTGATGCTTTCTTGGATCGAGGCGACGATTGCGGCTTCTTTGCCCGTACTCATTTTCGAACCTCGCATTAGGAAAGTCAGGAATCCCCAGCCGTGGTTGGGTGGATTCCTATTCCACCGAAGTGGCGTTGAAAGTCGATGTTATCACAATGGCCGGATGCTCCAGGCGCGCGTAACGCAAAAGTCAAACCGCGGCCGGGCACGGGCATCCTGCCCGTGTTCAATCATGGCCAAGATGGCCATGTCACGAAGCGTAGCGTGGGCGTCTCGCCCGCTTTCGTGGGAGCGTCCCGCTCCCGCCAATGGCGCGGGCAGGATGCCCGTGGTCCAGCGGGCGGGACGCCCACGCTACAAGTCTCGCGTTATGCTTTGAACGAGAAGCCCGGTCCTCGACGGGCTGCAGATTCATTCCAAACCGCGTTCCCCTCAGCCCTGAAAAGTTATAGAATCCCCCTGCACGACAAAGGCGTCATCCGTTCCCGGCGGCTACTCGGATTCCGCGAGGCGCCGAGAGAAGGAAGAGATTATGAATTCTCGATTATCCCGCCGAAGCATCCTGAAAACCGTGGGCGCGGTCGCCCTAATGAACAGGTCGTCGCGCGAGGCAGGATTGCCGGTGCTCCACAACGAGGGTCCGGAGACGCCCAAAATCTGTCTGCCTGTCGACGGAAGGCGGGCCACAGGCCAAGTGGATGAAACGGCCATGCGCCGAGTGAAGCAACTGGGCGTTGACCACGTGGCGATGTCAGGGCCGGGGATCCCTTGGGAGGAGACCCAAATCCGCGCGCTTGTGGACCGGCTGAAGACAGGAGGCCTCACTTTGGGCAACCTGATGATCTCAGGGTTTACCAACACGCTTTACGGAAGGCCGGGCCGCGACGAGGAAATTCAGAAGCTTCAACAGTCCATTCGGGCGGCAGGAGCAGCCGGAGTGCCGGTGGTGGAGTACAACTTTTACGCTCACCGGTTGGTGGAAGGATACTACGCGGAAGGCGGCAGGGCGGGGGCGGGTCTGACGGCCTTCGATTACGACCGGGTGAAAGATTTGCCGCCCGTTCCAAGCGAAGGTAAGCACAACCTGGAAGAAATGTGGAATAACATCTCCTACTTCCTGAAAGCGGTGGTGCCCGTGGCCGAACAGTCGGGCGTCCGGCTCGCGTTGCATCCCAACGATCCACCGGCCCCCATCAGCCGCGGGTCGGAGCAAATCATGGGGACCCTGGACGGATGGAAACACCTCATCGAAATTGTTCCCAGCAAATCGAATGGCATTACTTTCGACTGCGGCGTAACGCGGGAATTGGGAGAAGATCCGGTACAGGTGTGCCGGTACTTCGGCAGCCGCGACCGCATTAATCACGTGCATTTCCGCAACGTCCGCGTTGAGAGGCCGCGCGAGAAATACGCGGAAGTCTTTGTGGATGAAGGGCAAGTGGACATGTTCGCCGTCATGAAAGAACTTGTCCGGCAGAAGTATCCGCGCCTGGTTTTCCCGGAGCACCCGCGCGGACTGGACGCCGACAGCGAGCTACCCGACCTCAAGTCCGGGTATCCGGGCGGAGGCGCCTACATCGGCTACGCCTATAACGTGGGCTATACGCGCGCCATGCTGCAGGCCGCTTTGGCGTCCTAATACGGCACCCACCTCGAGCAGCCTGGAGCACGCCGCGACCGGATAACCGAACTCTGATAGCCCATCACTTTCCGAGGCGCCATTCATTCCAGCCTTTTCAGCGCTCCTCCCCTCGTCCATCCCGCCGCTTACCCGCAGCGGCGAGGTCTTAACGGAAGTTGACATGCCGCAAGATGCTTGAAATATTTGTAAGCAGATTGTAAACTCAAAGATTCGATTTTCCCGCAAGGTCTCTTCCGGCCGGGGTTTATTTGGGGCGGAGATCGAAGAGAACCCCTCGCGAGCAAAAAACCAGAGAGTGGTGCTGCTTGCTGAAGGAGAGAACTTGCCCGTTGACGACAACAGTCCTGACGGGGGTCAACCAACCGAAGACCTGCCCGTCGGCATCCGAGAAAGAAGTAGCATTTATCTCAGGAGGACGTTCAATTTGCTTTGCCCAGGGAATTTACATTCTGGAAATTAACTCATAGGGAGAACCTGAGCACTTCATGAGACAACAAAACCGGACCGAATCGGAACCGCGGCGGGGAGAGCCAAGGCTTACCTACGCGGAAATCCGTTTCGACGAAAGCCTCCAGGAGGTCATCCAGCGAACCGTGGACCACCTCCTTTCCTTGCAAGCCCCGGAGGGATACTGGGTGGGAGAACTCGAAGCGGACACCACCCTGGAATCCGATTACATCTTCTTTCTTCACGTTTTGGGGACACTGGATGACCGCCGATGCGGGAAGCTGGCGAATCATATTCGCCGCCGACAACTTCCCGATGGCGGATGGAACATTTATGTCGGTGGCCCGTCGGAACTGAACGCCACTGTGAAGGCGTATGTAGCCCTCAAACTGGCCGGAGACTCGCCGAGTGCGCCCCACATGGCGCGTGCGCGCTGCCAGATTCATGAGTTAGGCGGGGTCGAAGCCACCAATTCATACACCCGCCTCTACCTGGCCCTGGGCGGAGTGCTGCCATGGTCCTATGTGCCGGCCATCCCTCCAGAGATCATACTCCTTCCATCTTGGTTCTTTCTGAACATTTATTCATTCTCATCCTGGACGCGCGCCATCGTCGTTCCCTTGATGCTCGTATACGCTCGCAAGCCCCAATGGGACTTGCCGCCGCAAGCGGGAGTGAAGGAACTCTTTCGCGATGCTACCGGGCGAATTCCCGCTTTCGAATGGGATCGACGGCTTCTAAGCTGGCGTAATTTCTTTCTGGTTCTGGACCGGTTGTTTAAGTGGCACGAGAAGCTCCCGTGGAAGCCCCTCCGCAAGCGGGCGCTCCGCAAGGCCCAGGAATGGCTCCTTGAACACCTGGAGCGCACCGAGGGGCTGGGCGCGATCTATCCCGCCATGGTCAATTCGGTATTTGCCCTGCGCGCCATGGGCTACGCCACCGATGATCCTCTTACGGCACGGGAAATAAGGCATCTAGCGCAATTTGAAATCGAAGAAGGCGACACTTTGCGCATCCAGCCGTGTGTATCTCCAGTTTGGGATACCGCAGTCACGATGTTTTCCCTACAGGAAGCCGGATTGCCACCCGACCACCCCGCCTTGGTTAAAGCCACCACCTGGCTGCTCGATCATCAGGTGTTGGGAGGCGGGGACTGGCAGGTCAACAATCCCGGTGTCCGCCCGGGTGGCTGGGCATTCGAGTTCCGCAATGACTTTTATCCGGACGTGGACGATACGGGGTTTGTCTTGATGGCGCTTCAGCGTGTCGTCTACCCCGACCCTGTCCGGTTGGAGCAAGCCCTGCGCCGCGGCACGGCTTGGATGCTCAGCATGCAGAACCGGGATGGCGGGTGGGGCGCGTTCGACCGCAACAACGATTCCGCCTTTCTGACGCGCGTTCCCTTCGCCGATCACAACGCCATGATCGATCCGTCCACCGGCGATGTGACGGCCCGCGCTTTAGAGTACCTGGGCCGCAGCAAGTGGCCCGCTTCCGATCCCAGAATTCAGCGAGCGGTGCGCTTCTTGCAGCGGGATCAGTCCCCCGACGGCCCCTGGTACGGCAGGTGGGGAGTCAATTACCTTTACGGGACCAGCGGCTCACTGCGCGCGCTGGAGGCCCTGGGCCTGCAAAAGGAAACCGCGAGCCAGCGGGCGGTGGCATGGCTCCGCGCCGTGCAGAACCCGGATGGCGGCTATGGAGAGTCCTGCGCGTCGTATGACGATCCCAAATTGAAAGCGCGCGCCCGCAGCACCGCGTCGCAAACGGCCTGGGGTCTGATCGGCTTGCTGGCGGCCGGGGAGATCTCCGAGCCCGCCGTGAAGCAGGCAGTAGGCTATTTATTGGAACAGCAGCGTGGGAACGGAACCTGGGCGGAAACCGCCTGCACCGGCACTGGGTTCCCGCGGGTTTTCTATCTCAAGTACCACTTCTATCGGAACGTGTTCCCGCTTTACGGGCTGGCACGCTACCGGAATTTGCTAGATGGCGCATCCGAATTCGAGGCCCTGCGGTTTTCACCGGCAGAGTTCCCCCCGCAGAATGGAAATGGAAACGGGAATGGGAGGCATTGATGAGGTTTCCGCTGGGCATGACCACAAAACTGAGCAAGTATATCGCCGGAAAGCGCTTGCGCCGGGTAGAGAAGTTTCCCCTCGTGATGATGCTGGAACCCCTGCACGCCTGCAACCTGACGTGCACCGGTTGCGGCCGCATCCGCGAATATAAGGACACCATCACGGAACAGATCTCCGTGGAGCAGTGCCTGAAGGCGGTGGATGAATGCGGCTCTCCCATCGTCTCCATCTGCGGCGGCGAGCCCATGATCTACCGGCCGTTGGCGCAACTAGTGACCGAAGTCCTGGACCGCGGCAAACATATTTACCTCTGCACCAACGGCATGTTTATCAAGAAGCGTTTGAAAGAGTTCAAACCCACCCGGCAGTTTTTCTTTAACGTGCACCTGGACGGCATGGAGGTAACGCACGATCTTTGCGTCGAGCGCAAAGGGGTGTTCCGGCAGGCCATCGACGGTATCCGCGCGGCTAAAGACGCGGGGTTTATGGTTTGCACCAATACGACGATTTACAAGCAAACCGATCTGAAAGAAATCGCCGAGCTCTTCGAGTATCTGCAAGGGTTTGGAGTGGATGGCCACACCATCGCTCCCAGTTACTCCTATGCGGCCGTGCAAAACAAAGAGATTTTCATGTCCCGCCAGGAGATTCAAGAAAAGTTCCGCCAAGCCACGACCATCCTGGAAAAGTACGCTCTGATGACCTCCCCGATTTACCTGGACTACCTCCGCGGCGAACGCGAAGACTTGATGTGCACCGCGTGGGGAAATCCCACTTACAACCCACGCGGCTGGAAATCGCCGTGCTACTTGATTACCGACGGCCATCACGCGACGTTCAAAGATTTCATTGAAAAGACGAATTGGGATAAGTATGGCCGTGGCCGTGACCCCCGTTGCGAACACTGTATGGTGCACGTGGGATATGAACCCTCGGCGGTGCTGGGCGCGAATCGCAGATTGCGCGACACCTGGAGACTGCTGAAGTGGCAACTTTCCGGGGGAAACAATGGCGGTGGCCGGGCGAATGGCCATGAGACGGATAAATGCTCTCCCTTGTTACCGGCGCGAACGGATTCCTAGGAAGCCATCTGGCGCGCTTTCTTGTTGAGCAGGGCGAAAAGGTTCGGGTATTGGTTCGTCCCCAAAGTGACCGGCGCGCACTGGAGGGGCTTTCGGTAGAGTTCGTTTACGCGGATTTGCGCGATGCGGATTCCCTTCCCCCGGCGTTGAGCGGCGTGCAGCGCGTTTACCATGTTGCCGCCGACTACCGGCTTTGGGCGAAGAATCCCCAGGAAATTTACGAAAGTAACGTCACCGGCTCCCGCAACCTGCTCGCCGCCGCTCGCCAAGCCGGAATTGACCGCTTTATCTACACCAGTAGCGTGGGAACGCTCGTTCCCCGCCATCCACGGGCTTTGCCTGACGAAAACACCCACTTAGAACTGAAAGACATGATTGGGCACTACAAGCGGTCGAAGTTCCTCGCTGAACAGGAAGCCTTGAAAGCCGCCCGCGACGGCCAACCGGTGGTCATCGTCAATCCGACTACCCCGGTGGGTCCGGGCGATTGGAAGCCAACTCCCACCGGCCGCATCATTCTCGACTTTCTCAACGGCAAGATGCCCGCCTACGTCGACACCGGCCTGAACTTCGTCGCCGTCGAGGATGTAGCCAAGGGACACTGGCTGGCGGCCGAGCGCGGCGAGGTCGGAAAGCGATACATCCTCGGCGACCGCAATCTGACACTGAAACAGATGCTCGAAATCCTCGCCGCCTTGAGCGGCCGCCCCATGCCACGCGTGCGGTTGCCCCATGCCGTCCCCTATTTGGCCGCGCTGGCGGACTCACTCGCCTCGCGCCTGCTCGGGCGTCCGCCGCGCATCCCCCTGGAAGCGGTGCGCTTGGCTCGGCACAAGATGTTTGTGGATAGCTCCCTGGCAACTCGCGATTTAGGGTTTCAACCTGGCCCGCTGGAAGGCGCATTGGAGCGCGCCATTCACTGGTACAGTGACAACGGCTATTTAAAGAGGCCCCTACGCGGCGGTGCGGCGCGTGTGCATGCAGCATGAGAAAGCGCCCTTCCACGTCGGTCTGCCACCGGAAAGATCCAGCCTAAGATCATGATGACAAAGGTCCTGGTCGTCTTTGCCATGAAGGACGAGTTCGCCCCCTGGCAGCGTCGGCATCGTTTTCGACCGGCCTCCGTTTCCTCCCACACCATTTCGGTGGCGTCGTTCGGCTCCGCCGAGGCGTATGTAGCCCTCGTTGGGGCTGGCGCAGTCGGCGCACACGATTTCGACGAGCTGACGACGCAAATTGCGCCGTCCGTGGGAATCGTTACGGGAGTCGCCGCCGGCCTTAAGCCCGAATGGCGACCGGGTGATCTGCTCGCAGCGCAAACGGTGTCCAGCCCGACCGGCGAGGCAAGCATTGCCAGTAACCCGGAGATCGTCAATCTGGCAATTCGGTGCGGTGCGAAGCGTGCCCCAACTTTGATCACACTGCCGCGCATCGCCCGTACCACTGA
Organism: Terriglobia bacterium; assembly: GCA_052139985.1. Taxonomy (GTDB): domain Bacteria; phylum Acidobacteriota; class Terriglobia; order UBA7540; family UBA7540; genus Bog-366. The sequence continues at coordinate 7,947 of JBKQVI010000075.1, read as the reverse complement.
TGAAAAGATGCGGTTGGCCAGCATGGGCGACGCGGCAGACATGGAAAGCTTATCCTTGATGACGGCATGGTCGGCCCGCGGCATCCCCTCGCTGGCCCTGCGCGTGATTCTGGATCCCGTGGAAATGCCCATGACCTGCGATTTTGAAGCGGCCATGGATGCCCGGGGACAGGTCAGCATAACGAAGGTACTGGCCCAGTTGGCCAGCCAGCCGCAACTCCTGCCGGACTTTCTCCGCCTCGCGCGGCAAAGCCGACGCTCGTTGAAAGTCCTGGCCCGATTCCTGGACCGATTCTTCGAACTGCTAGACCATCAATCACCCAATTCCGCGGCGTGCGCCAAGCAATTGTAGGGCCGAACGGCGTTCGGCCTCAGTCTCAAAGGCCGGTGGCTGCACGTCGCGTAACAGCATTTGTCCCTGCGCTAGTCTTATGCTAGCATTTGCCTAGGAGATTACAATGGCAACACTTTATGTGCAAAATGTCCCCGACAACCTTTATGACGCACTTCGCCGCCAGGCGCAACAGCATCGCAAATCCATTGCGGCGGAAGTCGTGTCACTTCTCGAATTGAACGTGCCAACAGCAGAGGAGCTGAAGTGCCGCCGGAATTTTCTCCGCCAAGCGCAGCGGCTCCGGTCGCGAAGTGGCCGCACTGCCGGCCCTTTCCCATCGAGTGAGGAAATGCAGCGAGAGGACCGGTCACGATGACTCTGTTCGTAATCGATGCGAGCGTGGCGGCGAAGTGGTTCCTCCCGCGGTCGGGCGAGCCACTGACGAAGGAGGCCTTGGGGTTGCTTGCTGGCTATGCGGAAGGCCGATTCGGATTCGCGGTGCCGGACCTGTTCTGGGCGGAGTGTGCCAACATTCTATGGAAGGCGGTCCGGCAGGGCAGGTGGACCCGCGTCGCAGCGGAGGAAGCAGTAGCGGCCCTCAAGGGGCGGAACCTGCCCACCACCTCTTCGCTAGACTTACTCGAAGACGCGTTTAGCATCGCTGCCACGTTCGATCGTACCGTCTATGACAGCCTCTATGTGGCGCTGGCGGTCCGTTTCAAGGCCGAACTGGTCACCGCGGACGAGCGCCTGGCGAATGCACTCGCCGCACACTTGCCGGTAAAATGGCTAGGTGCCGTGGCCTGATTTAGAGAGCGGAGGTTACACCGGCCATGGCTGCAAGCCTCGAGGGAACATAAATCCATGGTTCACCAAGAACAGTTTTCGCTTCGTACCACGGGTCACGGCGACATGCACGACATCACTTCTCAGATCGCTGCCGCCGTCGCCGCGTCGGACATCAACACCGGGACCGTCAACGTTTTCAACGTTGGCGGCACGTCGGCGATTGGCGCCATCGAATTTGAGCCCGGCCTACAGCAGGACCTACCGGCCATCCTCGCAAAGCTCATCCCCCCGAGTCGCAACTATGGACACGAGCAGGCATGGCACGACGGCAACGGCCATTCGCACTTGCAGGCAACACTGCTTGGGCCCTCCCTGACGGTACCCATTGCGGGCGGCCAACCTCTGCTCGGAACATGGCAGCAGATTTTCCACCTCGAGTGCGATGTACGCCCGCGCGAGCGTACCGTGGTGGTTACGGTGATCGGTGACAAGTGAGTTCACACCCGCACCGCAATCCGTTATGATTCAGGACATGGACGTCGCCGTTCGCTGTCGGGCGCTTCGCAAGACCTACGAGGGCAACGTCGAGGCCGTGCGCGGGCTCGATCTGGAGATCCTGGCCGGCGAGTGCTTTGGCCTTTTAGGTCCCAACGGGGCGGGCAAGACCACCACCATCGAAATCCTCGAAGGATTGCTGGAATCGACTTCCGGCGAAGTCGAGATCCTGGGACACACTTGGCAGAACAACAATCGCGAGCTCCGAGAACTGCTGGGGATCTCGCTTCAGGAGACGCGCCTCGCGGAGAAGCTCACGGTCCGCGAAACCCTGGAGTTGTTCGCCAGTTTCTATCGCCGCCCGCGACCGATCGAAGAGGTCATGACGGAGATGGCGCTCACGGAAAAGTCAAGCGCCTGGGTCGGCAAACTTTCCGGCGGGCAAAAACAGCGGCTTGCGGTGGCCACGGCTCTGGTAGCCAATCCCAAGATCCTGTTCCTCGACGAACCCACTACCGGTCTCGATCCGCAAAGCCGGCGCCAGCTTTGGGAAGTCGTCCGGCAATTCCAGCAGCGCGGCGGCACCGTACTGCTAACGACGCACTACATGGATGAGGCCGAGCGCCTTTGCGACCGCATCGCCATTATCGACCATGGCCGCACCATCGCCTCCGGAACGCCATCCGAGCTGATCGAGCGCCTCGGTGGGCACCACATGGTGGAATTCGACGCCACGGGAATAGTCCCGAGTGAGCTGGAACCGTGGCGCTCGCTGCCCGGCGTCGAGGGCGTCCACGAGGAAGACGGTCGCATCGTGCTAAGTGTGCGCGAACCGCATGAGACTATTCCCGCGCTGCTCGTGGCCATACAGGAGCGCAAGGGGCGCTTGCTGCACCTGACGACGCGGCAGGCCAGCCTGGAGGACGTTTTCGTACACCTCACCGGGCGCCACTTGCGCGAGGAATGAGAGAGTGCGGATCGCGAGATCCGGTGATTGGGTGATCCGATGAACAAACAAGATCAAGCGAAGATCGAAAATGGAAAGGCAATGATCGAGGACCCGGTATCGGACAAGCATGTCTCCGAGTTCCGAGTTTCGAAGACCGATTCCCTTGCCTCTCCTGTTCACCCGATCACCGGATCACCCGATCGCCCGATTACCGGGCGTTGGAAAGGCTACCAGTTCCTTCTCATGGCGCGTCTGAAGGAAATGTACCGTGAGCCGGAGGTCGTCTTCTGGGTCTTCATCTTTCCGATTCTATTGGCTCTGGGCCTGGGGATTGCCTTCCGCAACAAGCCCGCCGACGTGAGCCGGGTGGCGCTGGTGGCTGGTGCCGAATCAGCGCACGCGATGGAACTGCTCCGCTCTTCGCCCGCGGCGGGCGCGCTACATGTGGAATCGGTCCCCGCCGCCGAAGCCTTCAACCAGTTTCGCCTCGGCAAGTACGACTTGGTAGTAACGCCGCAGGACGGCGGCTTTGAATATCTCTATGACCCGGCGCGCCCCGAAAGCGTGCTGGCCCGCAGCGTCACCGACGACGCTCTCCAGACGGCCGATGGAAGAAAGAACAGCGTCCCTAGCAGCGCCCGCGTTTCCAGCGAGCCCGGGGCACGATATATCGACTTCCTGATTCCGGGCCTGCTGGGCATGAACCTGATGAACTCCGGGATGTGGGGTATTGGGTTCGCACTGGTGGACTTGCGGCAGCGCAAGTTGCTCAAGCGGTTTGTCGCCAGCCCCATGCGACGCAGCGACTTCCTTCTGGCGCTGGCCAGCAGCCGATTGGTGCTGATGCTGATCGAGCTGGCGCTGCTACTCGGGTTTGGCGTGCTGGCGTTTCACATGCGTGTGGCGGGCTCATGGACCTCTATCCTCATCATCAGTGCACTCGGGGCGCTTTGCTTCGGCGGCGTGGGATTGCTCACCGCTAGCCGCGCACAAAAAATCGAGACCGTCAGTGGGTTGATTAATCTGGTTATGATGCCGATGTGGATTCTGTCCGGAGTATTCTTCTCCTACGAGCGATTCCCGGCCCTGCTCCACCCATTAATAAAAGCCCTGCCGCTTACCGCACTGAACGACGCTCTCCGTGCGGCGATTCTGGAAGGCGCGCCACTCTCGCATCAAGGCGGCCGCCTGTTGGTGCTTGGTCTTTGGGGCGTTCTCTCCTACTTGCTGGCATTGCGCTGGTTCCGCTGGACGTAAGAGAGAAAGTGCCACCCTAAATAGCGTCTCTCCACAAACCTCCACGCGACATCTCGAAAGATCCGGAGACACCTCTGCGGCAAAACATCATGTCGAAACCGTGAGGTGGGTCCTACTTTCCCATCGCGTTGTCGATTGCGGTCAGAACCGCGTCCGGGGGCTCAGGCTTGGATTGCTGATCGAGGGCCACGAAGTTGAAATTCGTACCCTTCTTGGTACGAATATGGAACGCTCCCATCGCGACTAGGTACACACCGTTCCTGCGGGCCTCTCTGATGGTGTTCAGCGGTATTTCAAAATTGTGAGTGCCATTGGTCCCTCTGGTGCCTTGGTAATAAATCATCCCGTTGCCAATGGACATCACTCCTATGCAGTAAGTCTGCCCGCTCTGTCCATGGTCGTGGGCCACGGCGAATGTCACCATACCGGTGCGCGGTACCAAGGAAGGCGGAAGTTGGGGCTGTGGCTGTGGCTGGACCTGCGGCTGCTGGGGCTGCGCCGGTACTTGGCCTTGCGCAGGGGCAGCGGCCAAGCGGATTTGCCGCGTGACCGTTGTCGATCCGTTGTACCACGTTACTTGTACCACATCTCCAGCCTGATGGCTGGCCACGGCTGCCCGGAGATCCTGAGGTGTAGCCACCGCCTGTCCGTTCACGGCGAGGATAGTGTCATTGGTTTTCAATCCCGCCTGGGCAGCCGGACCTCCAGGAGTGGCGCTGTACACCACAACCCCACGCGCGCCCTGGGGCTGTTGCGGCATGGGCTGAACTAGAAGGTACCCGGGTTGGCCGGCCGGCTGGGGCGTCACCACTTGCGTCTGCGCACCCAGCGGCGGCGTCGATATCTGGGCTGCATTCTGCTGAAGCGTAGCTGCTACAGTTGTGATGTTTCCCGCTGCGAGCGTGACAGTTTCCTCATAATCCTGGTAACCATTCAAGGTGATGCGGACGCGGTGATCTCCAGCGGCAAGACGGGTCATCTTCAAACGGCCCTCCGGGCTGGTCGATCCCACCGGCTCATCATCCACGTATACCTGGCTTTGGCCGGGACTGGATTCGATCATCAGAACGGGGGGAGAGGCGGCAGGCGCAGTATGGGGCGCAACAGGAGGCGGCGCCGAAGGGTGAGGGGCGAGCGATCGCAGCACACGAATCAAGTTGTCGTTGCCGCCGGCAGCGCGGATTTCCTTCTCGACGGACGCAGTGACCTGAAAGGAAATACCTGCGTCCCTCGCTGCGCTCGCCACGTCTTCGTTAGTGGCATCCTGCGTAAGAAGGTCGATGACATCCTGCTTCGTTAGTTTCTTGCTATCTTTCTGCGCCTTAGAACAGGGGGAGAAAACGATGACCGCAATCGACGCCAGCAGCAGCACGAGGATTCTCTGGACGTACTTACGCCGTGAACGCAAACCCATATGATTCCCCTGAGACGACTTTCGCCCGTCTTACTTTACCAGCAGCACAACCCGTCAAGCTCACACGCGGCGTCACAAACCACACCATTCAGTTCCCCTCGCACGGGTCCTTTGGGTTAAGAATTCTACATTCCCGAATGGCTTCTTGAAGTTCCTGGCGAAGCTCGGCGTTGGAGGGATCCATCTGCAATCCCTCTTTGAAAGAGGCAATGGCCTTGTCATACTCTTCGTGCTTTACATAAAACGTTCCCATCGCAAGCTTCGATTTTACCTTCCTCGGGTCGACTTCCCTTGCCGCGTGGACCGGTTGCGTCGGCTGGGGAGTCGGAGGAGACTCAGGGTTGGTCACGTTCACCGGGGCCTCATACGACTGCGGCCCCCCCGGACCGATGGCGGTCAGGGTATATGTCGTCGAGTTCTCGGGCGTGACCGATAGGGAGCCAGTCGGCTGCACCTTGCCCAAGCCCGGTTCCAAATCCAGTTCGGTGGCGTTCTGAGAAGACCACCGCAAGGTGACCGACTGACCTTTGACGACCGATGGCGGGTCGGCTGACAGTGTAGCCGTCATCGTGCCAGTGGGTACGCCCCGTTGCGTGTGCGTCCGCGGACCCACGAGGAGCCAGAGTCCGCCACCTCCAATACCCACAAGCAGCACGGCGAGCGCCACCCACATTCCCCATCGGGATTCGCGAGGGTTGGGGGGTGGCAAAGCCCCAGGCCCAACCCGATGCTCTTGCTCGACCACAACGTGGGCCGGGGTCTTGGGAGTCTCGCGCGGCGGCTCCTTCGGGGGAGGAGGCGGCGGTGGCGGAGGAGGAACATCCACTTTCGCCGGCCCGCGATTCTCGCCAACCGCCGGAGCCCGCTTGTCAAATGCCTGTGCCAACACCGCCGTAGGCACGAACCGCGTTGGGACGGGGTCCGCCAACTCTTTTTCCAGCTTCTCAATCTCCTGAATCAACACGCGAGCTGTCGCCGGACGCTTGTCGCGATCCTTTTCGAGCAGGCGCAGGGCGAGTGCGGCCACATTCTCGGGGACTTGCAACTCCGGATGCGCTGTGGAAATGGGCTGCGGCGCTTTCTGCATGTGGGCCAGCAGCATTTCCATGGTCGTGTCGGCCCTGAAGGGCAGATCCGCGGTGAGCATCTGGTACATGACGACGCCGAGCGAGTAGAGGTCCGCGCGTCCATCAAGTTCATCCCCGCGCTTGCCCATGGCCTGTTCGGGAGACATGTACTGTGGCGTGCCGATCACTACGCCGGCTCCGGTTAACGTCAGGCCGACGGCCTCGCCCATGCGAGCCTCTTTCATTTTGGCAATGCCGAAATCCAGGACCTTAACCATTTCGCCCTCGGGAGCATCCACCAGGGCAATGTTGTCGGGCTTGATGTCGCGATGAACCATCCCCAGTCGATTCGCCGCATCCAGCGCCGCCGCGGCTTGCTTGATGATCGACAGCACCCGCTGGGCCGGTAATGGACCTTCCTCGCGAATGAGCTTCTTAAGACTCCTCCCCTCGATGAACTCCATGACGATGAATGGACGTCCATCTTCGGCCTCATCGATGTCGTCCACCCGAACTGCATTGGGGTGTTGAAGCCGGCGGGTAATGACCGCTTCGTGTTTGAACCGCTTCACAAAGAGTTCGTCACTAAGCAGTTCCGGGGCGATCACTTTAAGCGCGCGCAATTCATCGAATGCGAGGTGCAGCGCCTTATAGACAGAACCCATGCCGCCCTGTCCCACTTTGGCGATAAGGCGGTACTTTCCGCGGATGATGCTTCCATTCGTCCAAGTCCCGACTTCTTCCAGCCGAGTACCATCTGCCGGGCAAACAGCGTAGTTATTTGGATAACTTACTTGGCATTGTGGGCAGGTCTTCATGTCGCTCCGGTCGACATTATGTGTGCCAAAGTATATCACGAGCTGGCAAGAAGGATGTCGACTTGCTCCACCCTGGTGCGGGTACGGTAGAAGAGCCGATCGCCGGCCGCACCGCAGCGTGCAACTCTATGACGATGACAAGCTTTCTTCAGGTGGTCGCCAACCGCATTGACGGACTTAGCGCCACTCGAAGTTTACTTCGACAGCACGCGCCGGGCAAGCACCAACTCAGGATTCGGGACCGGGCTTCAAGTTTCGACGCCGTACGCAACCCAGTTGTCGGGGCACATCATTCCGTCGTGACACGGCCAAAGGGAATGGGAGCGCGATATTCCCAATCGGCGGTCGGACTGCTTTTGTAACGATAAAGCTTACAAAGCTCGCAAACCTGCGCCACAACGTACGGGCCGTTTTGATTCTGCCATTGATGATGGCAAGCACCAGCTAGCGGCTTCTTTTGCTCCGGTAAGATAGAGTCGTCTATGTCCATAAGCAATATGACCGATTTAACTGTACAGGCACCGCGGGGTTGTGCCCCCCGCCTGACTTCGCCTTAATATTGGCGGAGGCGGAGTTTTCGCGAGAGCCGCCGAAGCGACTCACACATGCATCCAGAAGTCAAAATCCCACCTCACAGATTCCCGGGTGCCGCGCGCAGTGTACTACCTCCCGTGCCAATCGTCCAGTTCGGTAGGTGTCCCCAAATCCGCACGTAAGGGAGGCAGCGGCGATGTTGGGGCGATGTGGGGGGCGCAAGGTGGGGGCGGGGTGGGTTTCCGCAACCCGGCCGGGGGAGCCCGCAGAGCTCGGGAGGCTCCCTGCCG
>JBKQVI010000074.1:0-30907 GCA_052139985.1 Terriglobia bacterium | reverse complement strand
AAGTCAAGGACAAATATCACTCATATTCGTCACTATTTTGCCCTTGTGAGGACCGATTGCTCAAAACAAAGACCTTGCATCCCGAAACCGCCGAAAACCCGCCGGAGAACGTGGAAGTTAGGCTAGCGCCATGCGGATTCCGATTTCGCGTTTCCGCTGGGCCACCGAGTACGCCATCACGCCGTACAGCCCGATGGCCGCAAGCAGTGTTGCCAAAAAGCCGAAGACTGTGGACAGGCTCGCGATCATCCGTTCGGTCGAGAGGGAGTTGCTGAGCTGGGCTTCCGTGGTTCGCATATCGTAGATGGGCAGGTTTGAGTCGAGGTCCCGGACCTTCGCTCGCACCATCGGCATTAACTGCTTGGGGTCGCTGGTGGTTCGCACGTATACCGTCATGCTGCCGAGGAAATGACTCCCGAGATAAGGAACAAATGCCTGCTCCGGAATCTCGTCGCGCAGGTTGGTGTACTTGATGTCCTTCACCACGCCGATGATCTCCATATCCGTATGCGTGCCGGGGTCGATACCGAATCCCAGATGGCGGCCGATAGGATTCTGCCCAGGGAAATAGCGGCGCGCGAACTTTTCATTGATCATAACCGCCGTTGGTGTCCAGTCATCGGGGTTGGGGCCATTCTTGACCTGGCGATTATCCTTTACCGTAAAATCCCGTCCCAGCACAATGGGCACGCCGAGGGTGGCAAAGTAGTTCGGGCTGACCTGATTCATATAGGGCTCGGCGCGGTCATCGGGCTTCGCGGGGTTATAGCCCTCCACGGTCATGCTGCTGTCCCATTCGTTGTTCTCGAGAATACGCATTGAAGCCAAGCCGACGGACTGGACACCGGGAATTGAGCTGAGGGTTTCCGTCAACTGCTGAAAGAAGATTTGCGCGCGTTCGGCGGTGTAGCCATTGAGCGACGGGTCCAGGTTAAACCCTACCAGGCGCTCGGCCGGGAAGCCCGGACCCAGGCTACTGAGATTATTTAAGGTACGTAGGAAGAGTCCGGCGCCGATCAGAAGCAGCAGCGAGAGCGATACTTGTGCCACTACCAGCGTCTTGCGCATTCCGCCATGCCCGCCGCCCACTACCGCACCAGCCTGGTCCTTTAACGTCCGGGAAATATCCGGGCGTGTGGTTCTTAGCGCAGGCGCCAGTCCAAAAACAAGTCCGGTCGCAATCGTTACGGCGAGGGTGAAGAGGAGGATGCGAAGATCGGGAGCGGCGGATATACTTAAGCCTCCCGAGTCCGCCGGCAGGTAGATCGCCATCAGTGCCTTGTCCGCTCCGAACGCGAAAGCCAAACCCGCAAGTCCTCCCAGGCCGGAAAGACAGAGGGTTTCAACCAAAAGCTGCCTCACGATTCGTCCGCGGCTGGCCCCCATGGCCAGTCGCACGGCGATCTCCTTTTGCCGACCGCTCGCCCGCGCCAGCAGGAGGTTGGCAAGATTGGCGCAAGCGATCAGCAACACCACGCCGGTAATCGCCATCAGCACCCAACGTGGGGTTGAAAGTCCGCGCCGGAAAGATGCCCGGCCCTGAGAACCTGGCAACACGTCGATAGTGCACTTCAGGAATTGCTCCCGGTCATAGGTCGAGGCGTGGGCGAACGCGGTTTCGCGAACCTCATTTTCCAGCATCGAATGCATGAACGGTTGCAGCGACGCCTTCGCCTGCTTCTCGCTTACACCCGGCTTCAGGCGCCCGAAGGCATTCACCCAACGGCTGCGTCGGTCAGTGAGCATACTCGTCGGAACGATGAATACCTGTTGCTGCATCATGACCGGAATGAAGAGTTTCGGGGAGTATCCCAGTTCCACACCGTTAAAGCCCGCTTGTGCCACGCCGATAACGGTCATGTCGTACTTATTCACTGTCAGGGTTTTCCCCAAGATTGCGGGATCGCCGCCAAACCGCTGCTTCCAGTAATCGTAGCTGAGTACCACCAGCGGAGCCCCGTTCGCCACACGATCATCCTCGGGTGCGAACGAGCGGCCCAGAGCCGTACTCACTCCGAGGACGCTGAAGTACGTCCCGGAGACAAGCTCCGCTTCCACGCGCTCTGCTCGCCCTCCCGCGGCAAGGCTCACTTGCGTTGGGAAGCGACAGAACATGCCAGAGAAGACCTCGTTGTGGTTTTGAAAGTCCCGGTACATCGGATAAGAGATGGCGTTGCCGCCCCAGTTGCTGCCGTAGTGGTGGCCGCGCATGGTGAGCAGCACCAGGCGTTGCGGCTCCTTCACGGGCAGTAAGCGCAGCAAAACCTGATCGAGCAGCGTGAAAATGGCAGTATTGGCCCCAATGCCCAGCGCCAGAGTCAGTACCGCGACCGCAGTAAACACTGGATTCTTAGCCATCACCCGCACGGCATACCGGAGATCGCTAACCAAAACTCCCATGAGCACCACCTCGCGAAGGGAAGTCCCTCTTGGGATTAGACGAAGAATCGAGAAAGAAGTTTGGCCAATTCTGACAAGATCGCCCGCTACCGTCCGCTTACCTGCCTCGAACTGCGGCGAGCATCTCTTGCCAAGTATCGCTGGTAAAACGTTTGGCGACGTTTCCCTGATCGCTGGGGTGTCCCACGAATCCTCTTCATAATTCCCGCGTCCTAATCCATAATTCCCCTGACGGCTGGCAAGGGACTCCGACTCCGGACTCCGTACTGTTAGCAACAGGCCAAGGGCCGCAGACTTCCCCATGAAGAAGAAGGCGAAGAAACACACAAAGCAGTTCGTGCTCATCACCGGGATGAGCGGTTCCGGAAAGGCCTCCGTTCTGAAAGCCTTCGAGGATCTTGGCTACCACTGCGTTGACAATCTTCCTTTTGATCTGATTCTGAAGTTCGCCGAGATGTGCCAACAGCCGGGCAGCAACATTGATCGTGCCGCGGCCGTAGTGGACATCCGTGGCGGCGAGGCGCTGAGCCAGCTTCCAACGCACTACCGTGATCTCACTCGCAGCAAGCTATTGCGCCCTTCGCTGGTATTCATGGAGGCTTCGGACAAAGCACTAATCCGGCGCTTTGAGGAAACGCGACGGCCGCACCCCCTGGGACGCGATTTGCCGGTGCGCGAAGGAATCCGCCTGGAACGTATGTTGCTGAAGCCCATGCGCCAGCTTGCCAGCGTGGTGATTGACACCACGAAGCTCAATGTTCACGAACTCCGCGACTTAATTCAAACTCGCTTCGGAGGCATCGCGGCGCGCCGCTCGACCCTGATTTCCACGGTTTCGTTTGGCTTCCGCTTCGGCATCCCAACCGACGCCGACCTGGTGTTCGACGTGCGTTTTCTGCCCAATCCTAATTTTGTTCCCCGATTGAAGAACAGAACCGGACGCGACGTGGGCGTACGCCGCTTCATGGATTCCTTTCCGCAAACGCACGAATTCATGACCCGGCTGATGAACCTGCTCCTCTACTTGCTGCCTCACTACGTACGCGAGGGAAAGAGCTATCTGACCATCGCCATCGGGTGCACGGGGGGGCGGCATCGCTCCGTCTTCCTGGCGGAAGCCGTTGCGAGCGCTCTGATGCAGGAAGGCTACAAGGCCAAGGTCTCACACCGGGACATTGGAAGAACGTGAGGCACGGGATACGGGACAAGGGACACGAGACACGGGGTTCGGGATTCGGGACGTGGGACACGCAATCCGATTGCAGTTCGTGCTCCGATAGCAGTTAGTGCGAGGGGCTTCATCCCGAATCGGCACAGATGTCGGGACTTCAGGGTGAGGGCGGGTCTTTCCCTAACCCCTAACCCCGAAACCCCTTGTCCCGTCTGCCGTATCCCGTGTCCCGAACTCCGAATTCAGAGGTGCATGTGAAGAACGTGTTAGCGGTCGACATTGGTGGCACACATTTTCGCACCGGCCTGTTTGACGAGCTGGGTCGGCGCCTCCTGGTGCTGGAGGGCGATACCGACCGCGTGGCCGGGCGTGAATGGATGATCGAGCAAATCGCCACGCGCTGCCGCGAACTGATCGCCCAGACGGACGCGCCGGTCAAAGCTTGTGGCCTTAGCTTCGGCGGACCTGTGGACTTCCCGCGCCAGAGTGTGACCTCCGTTCACTCTTCCGGATGGCGGGGTTTCGAGCTGGGAACGTGGATGGAGCAGACGCTGGGCATTCCCTGCCGGCTTGACAACGATGCCAACGCCGGCGCGCTGGGTGAGTACTACTACGGGGCTGGACGGGGCGCGAAGATGATGATGTATATCACCATCAGTACCGGCATTGGCGGCGGTATCGTTTACGAAGGCAAGCTCCTGCGGGGGAAGGACTGCATGGCGGGCGAAATCGGCCACATTCCGGTTTCAGACTCCGGCGCACGGTGTTCTTGTGGCGGACGCGGGTGTTTGGAGTCGTTCTGCTCCGGCGCCGCCATTGAGGCCCGCGCGCGGGAAACTGCGCGGCGCCGCCCGGAACGCGCCGAACGCATGATGGAACTCAGCGGCGGCTCGGAAATTACCGCCAAAGGCCTTATGCAAGCAGCGGCCGAAGGTGACTCGGCTGCCGCCAACGTCCTTCGCGAGACCACTCGTTGGCTCGCCCGCGGACTGTTAATGGTCGTCCGCATTCTGAATCCCGACATTATCGTTCTGGGCGGGGGAGTGGCGCAGTCAGGGGCTGTACTACTTGAGGGCTTGCACGGCTTTCTCGCTGAACTCGCTTCCCCTACCATTACCTATTCCACGCAAATCGTTACCGCATCGTTGGGAAGCTACTCACCTCTATATGGCGCTGCCGCTATGGCGCTCGAACTCTCCGAAGGCAGTAAGCGGTAGTCAATAGGCGGACGACTAGCATGGAGCTGCAGTTGACGTCTACGGAGTGTTCTCTGCGGGCTAGCTTCGGGCGGTTCCTGCTGCTCGTCCAATCGGCGTTACGAACCTGATCTCCGGCCTCGCGGCTCTCGCCTTAGAGCGTCCGCTGGATTACTATTTAGTACCCAAGTCGACCCGAAGAGATTATCTGCCTAATTTAATAGAAATAAAGGGGATGTCCTTAGGCAACGGCCGCCAGAGCGCTCAGCTTGGCGCTATTTCCTTGACGAACATCCATTCGATCTCTAACATCATGGGTTTTGAGAGAACTAGGGATAAATCCGCCAGTGGGGGCGGCAGACGGGATGACTCAAGTTCAACGCCTGCTGGGTTTCATTCGGCCATATAGCCTCCGCCTGTTCTTGGCGGTGTGCTTGATGGTCGTTGTAGGGGCCTGCGAGGCGATCACCGCATTACTTATCAAGCCGATCTTCGATCGCGTCCTCACGCCTGACGCGCAGACCTCGGGGATCGTCCTTTTCCAAATACCTTACCTCCACCGCGCAGTTTACCTCCAGGATTTCCTTCCTCACTGGATCCACAATGTCTGGACGGTGGTGGCGTTCACGATCATCGGCGTAGCGCTCGCCAAGGGAATTTCGGAATTCCTGGCCACCTATTTTATCAATTACATCGGCCACTCTGTAGTGCGCGATCTGCGCAATCTTCTCTATTCCAAGATAATCGAGCAGTCCATCTCTTTCTTTCACCGGAACCCAACCGGCCGCCTAATGTCGGCGATCACTAGCGACATCGAGCGCATCCAGTTTGCCGTTTCACAAACTGCGGCAGACATGCTGAAACAATCTTTCACCTTGGTGGGTCTGTTGGGGGTAATTTTTTACGTTGATTGGCGGCTGGCGCTGGCCTCCATGGTTTTGATTCCGCTGGTGGTCTTCCCCTCGGCGAGGCTCGGCCGGTACATTCGCGCCTCCAGCCGGAGCAGTCAGGATAAGATGGGGGAGCTGAACAACGTCCTCCAGGAGACCTTTTCGGGCATTCGCATCGTTAAGGCCTTCGCCATGGAGAAGTTTGAAATAGAAAAGTTTAAATCTACCACCCGCCGCCTGCTCCGAGTCAGTCTGCGTTGGGTGCGAGCACAAGCCGTATCCTCGCCCCTCATGGAAGTCCTCGGCGCCATCACTATCGCCGGTCTCTTGTTTTACGAACGCAGGTTGATTTTGCACCATATGCAGACGGCCGGGGGCTTCATCGCGTTCCTCTATGCGCTCCTAAAATCCTACGAGCCGGTAAAGCGGCTGACGGGCGTTAGCAACTCGTACCAGCAGGCGCTCGGCGCCTCCGAGCAGGTCTTCCATTATTTGGATTCCGAACCCGAAATGGTGGACAAGCCCTCAGCCCTCAGTTTAGGTCCCTTCGAACATGAGATTGTCTTCGACCAGGTGGAGTTCGATTACGAGGATGGCGTGCCTCTGTTGCGGGACATCAACCTGCGCATCGGCAAAGGCGAGGTGGTGGCGCTCGTGGGATCCAGCGGGGCCGGCAAGACTACCCTGGCCAGCTTGATTCCGCGTTTCTTCGAGGTGACTCAGGGCCGCATTACGATTGATGGCCACGACGTTCGCGACATCCGGCTACAATCTCTCCGCGCCCAGATCGGCATTGTCACCCAGGAGACCATACTTTTCAACGACACGGTGTACAACAACATCTGTTACGGCAGCCGCTTGCCGACGGATACGCAAGTGCGAGAAGCCGCGCGGGTGGCGCTGGCGGAAGAATTCATCCAGGAAATGCCGGACGGCTACGAGACTATGATCGGCGAGCGCGGCCAGCGCCTGTCGGGCGGTCAGCGCCAACGCATCGCCATCGCCCGGGCTTTGCTGAAGAATCCGCCCATCCTTATTCTGGACGAGGCGACCTCAGAACTCGACTCGGAATCCGAGTTGCTCGTTCAACGCGCCCTGGCCAACCTGATGGAGGGTCGCACGACCGTCGTGATTGCCCATCGGCTCTCCACCGTGCGCCGCGCGGACCGCATCGTGGTGATCGATCGCGGCGTGATTTGTGAAGTCGGAAGCCACGAGGATTTGGTCGGCCGCGGAGGCATTTACCAACGTCTGCACGATTTGCAGTTCGTCGATGCGGAGCCGTAAGAGCAGTGACGAGTGACTAGTGACGAGTGACAAGCAAGCAGTTCAGAAAGTGAGAGCAGTAACGAGTGACAAGCAAACAATTCTGACTTTTGCTTGGACGGCTTTTCTTGCTCGTCACTTGTCACTATTGCTTTGATTGCGAGCTGATCGCTGAGAGCCAAACATGATTCGCAGCATGACAGGTTATAGCCGGGTGGAGACCGAAGAGGCGGGGTTTGCTCTCACGGTAAGCATCCGCGGCACCAACCATCGCTTTCTCGACCCGCAGTTGCGCCTGCCCGCGAGCCTGGAATCGTTGGAGCCCATCGTGCGCCGCCAGCTTAAGGAGCATGTTTCCCGCGGCCATGTGGAAATCTCGGTGGGGTTTACCGGCGCGGGGGCCACCGAACTCGAAATCGACCATAAGCTCCTGGCGGCGTACCTGAAGGGATATCAGACGTTGAAACAGGAATTCGGCGCTGCTGCTGCGCCCGACTTAGTGGCCCTTCTGCGCGTGCCTGGCTTGGTTGTGAGCGGCGACGGCATTATGGCGCAGGCAGATCTCGACCGCATCCGCCAGATGCTCGAGACCACGCTGGCGAACGCACTGGCTCAGTTAAATGAGATGCGCGCCCGCGAAGGTGAATCGTTGGAGCGCGACTTATCGTCGCGGTTGGCACGCCTGGCTGCCCTGCGCGGTACTGTGTCCCGCCTGGCCGAGAAGGCGCCCCAATATTACAAACAACGCTTGGAAGGCCGCATTCGCGACCTTGCGGGCAGCGCGGAAATGGACGGCGGACGCTTGGCCCAGGAAGTGGCGTATCTCGCTTCGCGCTCCGATATCGCGGAGGAGTTGACGCGATTTCAAAGCCACCTCGACCAGATTCGCCACCTTCTGACAGAAACTTCAGAAGTGGGCAAGAAGCTCGATTTTCTGCTACAGGAAATGAATCGCGAAGCTAATACTTTGCTTTCCAAAACCACAGACGTCCCGGAAGTAGGTTTGGAGATTACCCGGCAGGCAATCGAGATGAAAACCGAAATCGAAAAATTGCGCGAGCAGGCGCAAAACATCGAGTGAGAAAGACAGTGACGAGTGACAAGTGAAGAGTGACAAGCGAACAGACCCGGCTTGCTGCGATACGTTCTTGCTTGCTCGTCACTTGTCACTTGTCACTCGTCACTACCTTTAGCGTGGCCAAGAATCAAAAGTCCCCTTTGGGACACGGCAGCATCATCGTGATTTCAGCGCCGTCTGGCGCGGGGAAGTCGACTCTGGTCAAGGGCCTGATGGCGGCTTCTCCGGAGTTAAGATTCTCGATCTCCTACACCACGCGCGCGCCGCGGGCGATGGAGGAGGACGGCAGGGATTACTACTTCGTGTCGCGTATGATCTTTGAACGCATGGCGGCCCAAGGCGAGTTCGTGGAATGGGCGGACGTTCACGGGCATCTTTACGGTACTGCGCATCAGCAATTGCGGGCGGCTCAGGAAGCGGGGCAGGACATCCTGCTCGATATCGATGTGCAGGGACATCAGCAAGTGCGCCAGCGCCTTCCGGAGGCGGTCAGCGTGTTCATTCTGCCGCCATCCTTTCCGGAATTGTCGCGCCGCCTCCGTGACCGCCACTCGGACGCGCCGGAAGAGATTGAACGTAGGCTGCAAACGGCACGCGGGGAAATTACCCATTGGACCGAGTACGATTATTTGGTGGTGAACGATCACTTGCGGGATGCCACACAAGCGCTTCGAGCTATTGTTCGAGCGGCACGCTTCCGCCGCACCAGCCAGGCGCTGCGAGTGGAAAAAATCATTGGGACATTTGGAGGATAACGTCGAATGGAACTACCTCAGAACCTGGACAGCAAATTTCGTTTCATCCTGGTTGCCGCCAGACGCGCAAGACAATTGCAGGGAGGGGCCAAACCCCTGATTCAGACGGCCACGAAGAGATCGACGAGAGTTGCACAGCAGGAAGTCGGCGCCGGACTGGTGCCGATCGAATCCTTGGTCGTGGCTAACAACGATAAGAACCAAAAGAAGAAGGCGGCAAAGTAGGAGAACAGTGGCAAGTGACAAGTGAAGAGTGACGAGCAGGCCCGGCCCCGGTAACGGGGCGGATCCGGTTGCTTGTCACTTGTCACTTGTCACTCGTCACTTCTTTATGCGAATTGCCTTAGGTGTGTCGGGCGGAATTGCTGCTTACAAGGCGGCTGAACTCGTGCGGCTTCTCCAGGACAAGGGCCTGGACGTGCAGGTGGTCATGACGCGCAACGCTCGCGAATTCATTACTCCCCTCACGTTCGCGGCGCTCTCCGGGCACAAGGTCATCGCCGAGATGTTCGGCGAGGCCGAGGGTTCGAGCAACGTGGAAAGCGCCATCGAGCATATCGCGGTCGCGCAATCGATTGACGCGTACGTGATCGCTCCCGCTACCGCCAATGTGCTGGCCAAGATGGCGCACGGGATCGCGGACGATTTTCTCACCACCCTTTGTTTGGCCACCAAAGCGCCGGTGATTGTCGCTCCTGCCATGAACGTCAACATGTGGGAACATGCGGCGACCCAGCAAAATCTGGAGACGCTCCGCGGCCGTGGCGTGCGTGTGGTCAATCCCGATGAAGGCTATCTTGCTTGCGGCATGACCGGCGCAGGCCGTTTGGCTTCGCCGGAGTGCATCGCGCAAGCAGTATTCGAAACCCTCGGTCTCCGCGAGGATCTGAAAGGCGAAGTCGTGCTGGTAACAGCGGGCCCGACGGAAGAGCCGCTCGACGCGGTTCGCTACATCGGCAATCGTTCGAGTGGAAAGATGGGCTACGCACTTGCTGAAGCCAGCCGCCGCCGCGGCGCACGCGTTGTGCTGATCAGTGGGCACACGCATACAGAAGCGCCCACTGTCGATACCTTCGAGAGGGTTCGAACGGCCGGGGAAATGGCAGAGGCAGTTTTCCGCCATGCCGAGGCCGCCAGCGTCGTGCTGATGGCCGCGGCGGTCGCGGACTTCCGCCCGGCAGCGGCGCACAGTGGAAAGATCAAAAAGCAACAGGGCGCGCCCGACGTGAAGCTTGAACCCACGACGGATATCCTTGCAGATCTGTCGCGCCGGCGCAGAGATGGGCAGATTATCGTTGGTTTTGCCGCTGAGACGGAGGACGTGGTCGAAAACGCGGCGGCTAAACTTCACGCCAAGCACCTTGATCTGCTCGTCGCGAACGACGTCAATCAAGACGGTGCGGGTTTCGATGTGGATACTAATATTGTTACCCTGCTTTTTCCCGACGGGCGCAAAATAGAACTCGAGAAAATGAGCAAGTTCGACGTTGCGAACCGCGTGCTCGAAGAAGTGGTAGGGATAAGGACGAAGTCCGGAGTCCGAAGTCCGGAGCCCGGAGTCGAAAACAAAAGGTAACTCAGATTGGGGAATTCGAACTTCCGGCGCAAGACTCCGGACCCCGGACTTCGGACTCCGGACCTTTATTTATGGCCGACGAGACACGTCAAGAGTTAAGGGCTTGGTTAGAGTTCTACCAGGAACTCGGCATTGAGGGCTTCTATCGCCGCAAACCGGCCACGGTAGCAGCGCCACCGAGTGTTGAGACCGCCCGGCCTATGCAAGCGGCGGCCGCGTCTCCTTCAAAACCAATTCCATCGCCCAAGCCGCCCCGTGTAGCCACTCCGCCGGCCTCGACGCGCGTTACCGCTGCTAGCGACTCCCGACCCCGGACCCCGGACTCCGGACCTATCATTCGTCCCCCCGCGCCATCCTTCAACTTGTTCGAAGCAACCCCTGCCCAGCGTTCCGGCCCTGAGACTTTAGAGCAAATCCGCCAGGACCTCGGCGATTGCCGACGCTGCAAGCTGGCGCCCACGCGCAAGACGATTGTGTTTGGTGATGGGAATCCTCACGCCCAGTTGGTGTTCATTGGCGAGGGACCTGGCGCCGACGAAGACGAACAGGGTCTGCCCTTTGTGGGCAGGGCCGGCAAGCTGCTGAACCGCATGATGCAAACCGTGGGACTGAAGCGCGAAGACGTTTACATTTGCAACGTCGTCAAGTGCCGCCCTCCGGGGAATCGCACGCCGGAGAAAGATGAAGTGGATGCCTGCTCGCCTTTTCTATATCGCCAGATTGAAGCCATCAAGCCCCGCCTGATTTGTTGCCTGGGCGCGCCCGCCGTTCGCACCGTGCTCGGCATCAAGGAAGGCATTACCAAGATCCGAGGCCAATTCTACAATTTTGGCGCCACCAAGGCGCTCGCCACCGTTCACCCCGCTTACGTCCTGCGCAATCCGCGCGAGGAGAAGATCCTGCGCGAGGACTTCGAGAAGATTCGTGATTTCTTGAAGAGTTCGTAGGGATTCGCCGCGCCCAACTCAACAGTGCCCTACCAGATGAGAATGGCGATTGACACGCTGGCACGGGTCCGAATTTCTCCCCTGCACCGGGCCCTTGCTGAACGCAGAAACCTCCGGCTTGCCGTCGAGCCTGACGGGCATTTTGTCATAAATATTCCTATTTCTATGAATTATTGTAACTGGCTTTCTTTTCAGTATGTTCTCAGCTTCGTTTTACAGAAACTCCATTTTCCGATCATTTGTTTTCAATAAGTTCTCAGCTTCGTTTTTTTTGACGGCTTTCGGACATGAAGTCGTTTTTGCAGATTGCGTGTATTGAGGCAGCCAATGTAGCTCACACAGCCTTCCTCCCTGTCGCGAGGACTCTCGAACCGGCCCCGCGTAAGACAGCCGACGTTTAATAGTCTAGCCTATAACCGACGCATTGTCAAGAGACATATTTACCACATGGTATCGCGCCATGGCGACATCGAAGTTGAAGGATGTGCCTCCCCTGCCGACAAGTGTGAGTAGATTGTGGCGTGGGCGTCCCGCCCGCTGTCACGGGAGCGTCCCGCGCCCGCCCGGAACGCGCGGGCAGGATGCCCACGCTACGTCTCGTGGCATGGCCATCCTGGCCATGACGTCACACGGGCAAGATGCCCGTGCCATGTCTGGGCCATCTCGGCTCCCGCTTCTGTGTTGCACACCTGCAGTACCCCCGTTGCGGTTTCCGCGCCTGCACGCTAAAGTTGAAGCACCAGTTGCTTTCAGCCTGTCGAAGCACTGCCACAGGAACTCATTCATGGGCTTTCAAGAAGTGCTGCTGCATCCGGCCATTCCGATGACGCTGTTTGAGGTGGTTCCCCCCGCCGCGGCGAAGCCCGAGGCGCTCGATTCCTCCCTGCAAGAACTCCAACAATTGCGCGGCCGCGTGGATGCCATCAACATTCCGGAAATCCACGACGAGGACCGTCCCGGTGAGCGTACCAGCAAATTCATCGAGCGGGTAGAGCCCCGGCTTCTTGGCTCACGCATCAAGCGCGAACTGGGAATTGACGTGGTCATCAATCGGGTCACCGTTCACGACTCTGGGCCGGCGCGCTGGTTCCGCGAAACTTGCGGGGCGTGGGACATCCCCAATTGGGTTCTCGTCGGCGGCGAGTCGAAAGAGATACGTTATCCCGGGCCTAATCCTGGCGAAGCGGCACGGCTGGTGAAATCACTGGGTCTCCCCGTTTCGCTCGGGGGAATCACCATCCCGAGCCGGGTAAACGAGCCGCAACGCATTCGCAAGAAGCACGCTGATGGAGTGGAATTTTTCACCTCGCAGGTGATGTTTGATTCGAACGATCTGGTGTGGCTGATTCAGCGGCTCAATGGCGTCGAGGCGCGCATCTTTATAAGTTTCGCACCCGTCAGCAATCGTCGGGATTTGGATTTCCTTCGCTGGCTGGGGGTTGATATCCCGGCCGACCTTGACCGCTTCCTGCTTGGGCCGGAACCCGGTGCGGCCGCCGCAGCCGAGACCTGTCTTGAACGTTCCATCAACCTGGCGCAACGCATTTTGATGGATGTGTTTGATAATCTCCCTCCCGACCCCCCACCTATTGGCTTGAATATCGAGCACATTACCCGCCGGAACTTTGCTCCTGCGCTCGCTATGCTTGACCGCTTGGGGAATCTGTATGCCAGCCTGGTGCATAAGAATTTTGGATCCTAGTTTTTGGATCGAAGAAAGTGGCCAGGCACGGCTTCGAAGCGGTGCCGAGCGTGCTGAGAAATTCGGGCTAGAACATCTTAACGAACAGAACGACGGCGATGGTAAGGCCGACGGCTATGACGAAGCGGCGGACCATGCCCTTGCTGACGCGATGGGCGACTGCGGCAGCGGCGTAACCGCCCAGCAGCGCGGCCACCATCATGCCGAAGACGTATGGCCAGACCACCATGTGCAAAGCGGCAAAGAGTCCGGAAGCCACGCCATTCACAAAGAAACTGAAAAAGCTGGTCAGAGCGCTCATGGTCAGAATGTCTTCAAACCCCATGAACGACAGCACGGTGAGCAGCATGATGCTCATGCCGGCGCCAAAGTATCCGCCATAGATGCCGACGCCAAATTGTGCCAGCCAGGCGCCCGCAACCCACTCCGCACGGCGCGGATGATCACCGTGAAGCGCGCTTTCTAGGCGCTTTTGGAGAAGGCCCTGCACGGCGAAGAGTCCCGTGGCAAACAAGATAAGGAATGGAATCAGCCGGTCAAAAAGTGTGCCCGGCGTACAGCGCAGCAACAAGGCCCCGATCAGGCCGCCTGCCATGCAAGGAACGGCCAGCCAGCGATAGCGTGGCTTCGATGCCCGAATTTCCCGGCGGAATCCCCACATGCTCCCCATGGAACCGGGCCAGATGGCGACTGTGCTGGTGGCGTTGGCCGCAATCGACGGCAGCCCCACGGCAAGCAGTGCGGGGAACGAGATCAGCGTCCCGCCTCCCGCAACCGAGTTGATGGCGCCGGCGAAGAAGGATGCAACCATGGCGAAAAGAAGATGGAATAGTGAAGGCATCGCGTTTAGTCTATTCTAGCCAATTTCGCAGTAAAAGAGCACGCGTAGCAGACCTGATTTGTGGGTCTGCGGCTCGTCCCTTCGGGCAAGGAAAAGCCGCGGACCTACAAAACAGGTCCGCGCTCTCTTGCTCATGACTCATCACTCGTCACTGCTTTTAGCATAGAATGCCTTCGTGGATCGTCAGTCTTCTTCAATTAAACCTGCTCATCCCCGCCCGGGGAGCCTGGTGGAAATCGCTGTGATGGCGGCAATGCGCAATACCCTCACCTACCTGGTACCCGAATCCTTCACCGTTCAGCCCGGCCAGCGCGTGCAAGTTCCGCTCGCTACGCGCAAAGCCACGGGGATCGTGCTTCGCGCGGGGAGCACCCTACCTCCGGGCATTGCGGCCCGCCCCATTTTGCGCGTGTTGGATTCGGAACCCGTTCTCAACCCGGAGTTGCTGGAACTGGGACTTTGGATCGCCGATTATTACGTCGCACCCATTGGCGAGGTGTTTCGAGCGATGCTGCCCCTGCGGGCGGCCACGCGCCGCGCCCGCTCGGTGCGCCTGAGTGCCTTGGGCCAACAGCGGCTCCAGGAAATCAATCTGGCGAAGACAGAAACCGCCGGCGCCGCAACCGATCTGCTCAACTACGTCGGCACGCGCGGCAGCGCTTCGGTACAAGTGCTTCGCCAGCGATTCTCCGAGGCCTTCCTGGACGCGCTAAAGGAAAAATGGCTCGTCGTTGAGGAAGTCGAACGCGAGCGCACCCAGCGGGAAGTCTATGCCGTGCGCCTGGCAGGCCCCGTGCCGGACAAAACCGTGCGCCTCTCGCCAGTGGCAAAGAGAATTCTGGAAG
The DNA here is from genome assembly GCA_052139985.1 of Terriglobia bacterium. Lineage (GTDB taxonomy): Bacteria > Acidobacteriota > Terriglobia > UBA7540 > UBA7540 > Bog-366. Next base: position 16,240 of record JBKQVI010000074.1, on the reverse strand, counting down.
CTCTTGAGGCTAACGGGTCAGCGGGGGACCATCGCGAACTTCTTCAAACCGCTCGCGCCGATCTTGCCGCCCTCAAGAAGCTAAGCGCCTCGGGCCTCGTCGAACTTGCGCCCTCCAAGGCCGAACGCCGTTCGAGCCAACAAACGCAGGATTCTTCGCAGCCTCAGGAGTCCTGGGCAGAGGCGGGTGCGACCCTTGTTCTGACGTCCGCGCAGAGTGCGGTGCTCGACGACCTTACGAAGCAACTGGAATCCGGGCAGTTCCAGACCGTGCTCCTCCATGGAATAACCGGCAGCGGGAAGACGGAGATTTATCTCCGGCTAATTGCTCGCTGCCTCGAGATCGGCCGCACGGCTCTAACCTTGGTTCCCGAGATTGCTCTCACCCCGTCCGCGCAGGCGCAGTTTCTGGCGCGATTCGGCTCGAAGGTGGCGCTTCTGCACAGCGCCTTGTCCGAAAACGAGCGGCACGAAGCGTGGTGGCGAATCCGCCGCGGTGAGGCCCAAGTGGTGGTGGGGACTCGCTCGGCGATTTTCGCTCCGCTCGCAAACCTGGGAGTGGTGATCGTCGATGAGGAACACGATTCGAGCTATAAACAAGAGGAGACGCCGCGCTATCACGGGCGCGACGTTGCGGTGGTGCGCGCGCGGCTAGCGGGAGCGCTCGCTGTGCTAGGGTCCGCAACCCCGTCGCTAGAATCTTACTGGAATGCGCGCGAGGGAAAATACCGGCTGGCGGTGCTTTCCGAGCGCGTGGAAGGGCGAAAGCTTGCGGACGTGGAAATTATCGACATGCGGCAGGAATTTCGCGAAACCCATACGCAGGTGCCGGTCTCCCGCCGCTTGCATCAAGAGATTGAGGCGCAACTCGTCAACCAGAAGCAGACCATGATCCTGTTGAACCGCCGGGGATATTCCTGGTTCCTGTTGTGCCGCAGTTGTGGCCAGACGCAACGCTGCGTGAACTGCTCGATCTCACTTACGTATCATCGCCGCGAGCATCGCCTGATCTGTCATTATTGCGGTTATTCTGCGCCGGTGCCCGCCCGCTGCCCGAATTGCGACAGCGAGCATCTCCACTACGTGGGCGAGGGAACAGAAAAGGTGGAAAAGAAATTCGCGGAGCTCTTCCCGGGCGCCCGCGTGGCGCGGCTGGACCGCGATGTGGCGCGGCGCCAGGGTCAGTTCCAACGCATTCTGGACGACTTCCGGTGCGGCAAGATCGACCTTTTAGTGGGCACGCAATTGATCGCCAAAGGGCACGATTTCCCAGGGGTGACGCTGGTGGGAGTGGTCTCCGCGGATATCGGCCTGGGGCTGCCGGATTTTCGTTCCGCCGAGCGGACGTTTCAATTGCTCACTCAGGCCGCGGGGCGCGCAGGACGCGGCGAAAGTCCCGGCCGCGTGTTGGTCCAGACCTTCTTTCCCGATCATTACGCCATTCGTATGGCGGCGGACCAGAACTACGAAGTCTTTTTCGATAAGGAGATGCGATTTCGCCGCATGATGCATTACCCCCCGGTGACCGCTCTTGCCAATGTCATCGCTCATGGCTCGAAGCTGGAGCAAGCCGCACTGGTGGCGAAGCAGGTGGGGGATTTCCTGATCCCGTTGGAGAAGACGACTGAGGGCGTGAAAATCCTGGGTCCCACGCCCGCGCCCCTGGCAAAACTGGAGGGGCGCTTCCGCATTCAGTTCTTAATTAAGTGTACTTCCCGTGCCCGCCTGAGCACGATTCTGCGGCGCCTCACTGACTACGCCGACCAGCAAGGCATTCCCCCGCGCTCGCTGATGATTGACATGGACCCCGCCAACATCATGTAGTTCCTCACTCGAAGATTGCCAGCGGAAGTGCCTTGGCGTAAGCTTCCAGGGAAAAATCAGCATTGTCATTCCTGCCGCGAGCCTCGCTCCCGGCCATAAAGAGGACTCCATGATGATTCGAGGACGCTTTCTTCTGCTCCTTCTTCTACCGATCGTTTGTGCTTGCGAAGGAACCGCCATCGGAGCGGGCGACGACTCCAAGGTCGTGCTGAAAGAAGGTTGGAGCATTCAATCCTCCGCCAAAGTGGCAGACAAAGGCGATACCCTCTCGACGCTTCGGTATTCCCCCCAGGACTGGTATCGCACCTCTGTTCCGACCACGGTTCTCAGCGCCCTTACCGAGAACAAGGTGTATCCGGATCCTTACTATGGGATGAACCTGCGATCGATCCTCGGAACAACCTACCCGATTGGGGATAACTTCTCAAACTATCCCATTCCGCCGGAGAGTCCTTTCCGCGTGTCGTGGTGGTACCGCAAGGAATTCAGCCTGCCTCCTGCTTATCAGGGAAAGATAGTCTGGCTGCATTTGGATGGCATCAACTTTCGCGCCAACATTTGGCTGAATGGGAAACAGATCGCCGATGCGAAGAGCGTGGCCGGCTCGTATCGCTTTTTCGAATTCAACGTCGGCGAGGCCGTGAAATTCGACCCGCCGAACGTGCTGGCGGTGGAGGTGTTTCCTCCTCAGCCGGATGACCTCGCCATCACTTGGGTTGACGTGAACCCCGCGCCCGCCGACAAGGACATGGGGCTCTGGCAGGGAGTCTATCTGACCAGCAGCGGACCTGTGTCAATCCGCTATCCCCAGGTGGTTTCGCATCTTGACTTACCCTCTCTAAACACGGCCCACCTTACGGTGACGGCTCTGCTCCGCAACGCACAATCCGACGCCGTACAGGGAACATTGAAAGGTGGGATCGAAAGCCTCAAGTTCGAGCAGGAGGTGAAGCTGGGACCAGGAGAAACGAAGCTTGTTACCTTCACGCCCGAAAAGTTTCCACAGCTCAATGTTTCCAACCCTCGAATCTGGTGGCCATGGCAGATGGGCGCGCAGGAAATGTACGACCTGAAGATGGCATTCCAAATCGACGGCCAGGATTCCGACACACAAGCCGTGCACTTTGGCATTCGCGAAGTGTCATCGGAACTGACGCCTCAGGGCCATCGATTATTCAGCGTCAACGGCAAGAGGCTTTTGGTTCGGGGAGCCGGATGGTGGTCCGACATGTTTCTACGGTCGTCCCCGGAAAGGCAAGAGGCCGAAATCCGCTATGCGCGGGACATGCACTTAAACGTACTGCGCATGGACGGCAAGTTCGAGGACGATAACTTCCTCGACCTTGCGGATCGTTACGGCCTGCTCCTGATGCCGGGCTGGTGTTGCTGCGATCACTGGGAAAAGTGGAAAACCTGGAAGGACGAAGACTATGCGATCTCGGTGCAATCTCTGCGGGACCGCATTCGTTGGTTCCGCAATCATCCCAGCATTTTGAGCTGGCTGAACGGCGACGATAACCCTCCGCCTGAGAAAGTGGCGAAACTGTACGTCAACGTGCTCAAGGAAGAGAACTGGCCAAATCCGTACCAGGCATCGGCCACCGGTAAGCGGGCCGCAGTTACCGGAGAGACGGGCCTGAAAATGACGGGACCCTATGAGTGGGTTCCGCCGGTGTATTGGCTGACGGATACGAAAGACGGTGGCGCGTTCGGTCTCCTTACCGAAACCAGCCCGGGCCCGTCGATTCCGGCGGCGGCGAGCCTGCGCAAGTTCATTCCGCCCGATCACCTCTGGCCCATCGATGAATTCTGGGACTACCACGCCGGAGGTGGAGCCTTCAAGAACATCCACGTGTACACACAGGCGCTCAATGCGCGGTACGGCGAAGCCAAGAGCATGGAAGACTTCGACCTGAAGGCCCAGGCGGCGGACTATGACGGCCAGCGCGCCATGTACGAGGCTTATGGCCGCAACAAGTACACCGCCACAGGGGTGCTGCAGGAAATGGTCAACAGCTCCTGGCCCTCGCTGATCTGGACCCTTTACGATTACTATTTGCGGCCCGCGGGGGGCTACTTCGGTACCAAGAAAGCCTTGGAACCCGTGCACATTCAGTATTCCTATGACGACCGCTCCGTTGTAGTTGTGAACTCGCTCTACCGCGAGATCAAGAATCTCAGGGCCAAGGCGAGTGTCTACAGCTTCGACCTCAAGGAGAAGTTCTCGAAAGATGCGACGCTCGATGTCCCCTCTGATGGAGTCGTCCGAGCCCTTGCCATTCCCGAACTCCGTGATCTGACGACCACCTACTTTGTGCGCTTGGCCCTTGATGACGCCGATGGGAAAGAACTGAGCACGAATTTCTACTGGCTCTCGACTAAGCCGGACGTGCTCGATTGGGGGAAGTCAACCTGGTTTTACACGCCCCAAAAATCGTTCGGGGATTTGACCGCGCTCCAGAACCTGCCATCCGTGGACCTGAAGCTTACAGCTAACTCAAGTGAGGGAGGCTCCGAAGAGATTACGCACGTCATAGTTGAAAACCCTTCTCAGAGCCTTGCCTTTATGGCCCATCTTCAAGTTACTAAGGGGCCGGAGGGAGAAGAAGTTTTGCCGGTACTGTGGGAGGACAATTACTTCTCACTGTTGCCCGGAGAGCGGCGTGAGGTTGCTGCCACATACAACCCAAAGGACCTGGCAGGCGCCGCACCAGTTGTCCACGTAGATGGGTGGAACATTCAGCCAAAGTCGCTGTGATCGCCGGGTGATGAACCCGAAGCTCCCGGGAAGTGGGTAGTGGCTTAGTTTGACGTAGCGGCGGGTTTACCCCGCCATGTGGCGAGGTAAAGTCGCCGCTACGAAGTCAAACGGAGATGCTACTGGGCCGCATGCCTCACGTGCCCCGCGGCTTAGTGGATCGAGAATGGCGTGGGAAGAAATGTCAGGATGAGGATCAGCGCCGCAACGGCGGCGAGAATTCTTCTCTCCCGTCCAAGGGACTCTATCGGCTCAATGACCCTGGGGTGGCGAAGGCCGAGGAAAAACAGGATTACCGCCCAGGCAATCCAGCCGTACCAGCAGAAGTATCCCAGCGGCAGCAACACCAGGAAGAAGCCCCGGGAGATGTTCCGGCATTTATCGCCCAGAACCGCGTAAAGGATGTGACCGCCATCGAGTTGTCCCACTGGCAGCAAGTTTAAGGCGGTCGCGAAGAGCCCCACCCACGCTCCGCACCCTACCGGATGGAGAATGACTTCCGCCGGGTTAATCCCGCTCCGGAAAAGCTTGGCAAGCAGGATCACGGCGAGCGGGGAACCGAGTGAGATCGAGTCCGGCGAAATTGCCGGCATTGCGCCCTTGGTGAGAAAGATTGCCAGGATGAGTGCCGGGATGGCGAGCACAAAACCAGCGAGCGGTCCCGAGATACCCACGTCAAAAAGCTCACGCCTGTTCACAATAGGGGACTTGATGCGAATAAACGCGCCCAGTGTCCCAATCAGCGTCGGAGCGGGAATGAAGTAAGGGTAGGTGGCGTGGATTCCATAGTGGCGGCAAGTGAAGTAATGGCCCAGTTCGTGCGCCAGCAGAATGCTCAGCAAGGTGGCGGAAAACGGGATACCCAGAGTCAGCAGCTTCGGATGGCGCCACAACTCGCGGAAGTATCCGAGCGAAACGTCCCAATCAAAGGCGGGAACATTTCGAGCGTAGTTGAGCGCGATGTGCGTGCCCACGATCAAAGTGGTCAAGACCGTAAGTAGGAATAGCGCCACATGAAACGGAAGGGAGTTATACCAACGTTCGCGGGAGGGCGGGGCCAAGCGGACAGGCACCCACGCGTGAGTGGGCCAGGGCATCTCGCTGACCTGTGGCTGGCCAATCCGCCCGAGTTGGGATTCATCGCCCATACGCAAGTGGGGAAGAATCCTATTCTCGCCCGCTCTTGCCTGCCTGTAAAGGCCAGTGACAAGTGGCCAGTGGTAAGTGACGAGCCGGACGGGCCGCGCGCCGAAGCGTATACTCGCGACTCGTCACCGGCCACTCGTCCCTACACCTAGGAGAGTGATTGCAGTTCTTTGCCGGGTTTGAAGCGTACGGCTTTGCCGGGAGGAATGCTGACTTCCGCCCCGGTGCGGGGATTGCGACCGATACCTGTCTTGCGGGGTTTCACATTGAAAACACCAAAACCTCGCAATTCAATGCGGTCGCCCTGGGTCAGGGCTTTCTTCATGGAGTCGAACACGGTTTCCACGGCCATCTCAGCTTTTGTCTTGGTGATGCTCGTGCGATTGACGACCTCATTGATGATGTCTAGCTTTATCACGCAAACCTCCTGAAAATACAGGCTTTAATCCTAAGAAGAGAGAGAGGCATTGTCAAGAATTTTCTCCTCGACTATGATTCTTTTCTTTTATCCTTCCCAACGGGAACGATTCCGTGGGCGGTTGCCACGGCCACGCGCCCGTACTTTACACGAGGTGACACTGCATGCCGGTCAAAAATGATCGCTGGATCCGTAAGATGTCTAAGGAGTTCAGTATGATTCATCCCTTCGAGGAAAAGCAAGTCCGCGAAGGAGTTATTTCCTACGGGCTCTCGTCTTACGGATACGATCTGCGCGTGGCCGATGAGTTCAAGATTTTCACCAACGTCAACTCGACGATTGTTGACCCGAAACAGTTTGACGAGCGTTCCTTCGTCGAGTTCCGAGGGCCGACGTGCATCGTGCCGCCCAATTCCTTTGCCCTTGCTCGCTCGGTGGAGTATTTCAAGATCCCTCGCAACGTACTAACCATCTGCCTCGGCAAGTCAACTTATGCACGATGTGGTATTATCGTAAACGTTACTCCACTCGAGCCGGAGTGGGAGGGCTTTGTTACGCTCGAGATTTCGAATACCACCCCGCTGCCCGCCCGCGTCTATTCCCACGAAGGCCTCTGCCAGATCATTTTTCTCGAATCGGATGAGATGTGCGAGACCTCTTATAAAGATAAGAAGGGCAAGTACCAGTCCCAACAGGGAATCGTGCTGCCCAAGGTGTAGAAGGGCAGTGGCTAGTGATTAGTGGCTAGTGGTTAGCGGCCAAGCTACTGGCAATGGGGCAGTCTCTTTATGAATCGGATCATGTGGATAATGCTGGGCGTCTGTTTAGTGATGGTGCCTAGCGCCGTGGTGGGAAACGGCCAGACCGGAAACTCGACGGTTCCCTCACCGCAGTCCGCCCCCCAAGGTTCTAACCCGAGCGAGATTCAGCCTGCCCCGTCGTCCACAACCTACACCCTCACGCCGGAGCGCCGCGCCAAAGCCATTGCCTATTCGCGCTCACTTTATACACTGTATTTCCTCGGAACGCTGTTATCGATCGGCATCTACCTTCTCCTTTGGCGTGCCCGCATTGCCGTGACCTTTCGTGACTGGGCCTGCGCGGTTTCGCGGCGGCACTTTGTGCAGTGCCTGATTTTCGTGCCTTTGTTTACGGTGACGGCAACCCTGCTGATCCTCCCTCTCGATTTCTACTCCGGCTATGTCCTTGAGCACCGGTTCGGCCTCTCGACGCAAGGGTTCGCATCCTGGTTGGGCGATTGGGGAAAGAGTCTGCTTATCGTCGCATTGCTCGGCGTAGTCGTGGCCTGGATCTTCTATATAGTCGTCCGCCGCAGTCCGCGCCGCTGGTGGTTCTACTTTTGGTTGGTGTCGATTCCTCTCGTCCTGGGTTTTATCGTTATCGAGCCCTATGTCATCGAGCCGCTGTTCTACAAGTACACTCCTCTCGAGAAAACCCAACCCGGGCTCGTCGAGCGGATTGAAGGCATGCTGAAACACGCCGGCATTTCGGTGCCGCGCACGCGCATCTTTGAGATGGACGCGAGTTCCCGGACCAATGCGTTAAACGCTTATGTCTCCGGTCTCGGATCAAGCAAGCGCGTGGTGGTATGGGACACAACCCTCAAGAAGATGGGACAAGACGAGCTATTGCTGGTTCTCGGGCACGAAACCGGCCACTACGCCCTCTATCATATTCCCAAAGAAATCGCTCTCGACGAAGCTGTGGCGCTGTTACTTTTCTGCTTGGGATTCTTTGCGGTGAACCGGCTGGCGGAGACGGCCGGTCCGCGCGCCGGAGTCAGCGGAGTTGGGGACTTAGCCTCGCTCCCCCTCGTCCTCATTGTTCTCACCACACTAGTGCTTCTAGCCGACCCACTGGTGAATGGGATCTCGCGCTATTTCGAACACCAAGCCGATCAGTTTGCGCTGGAGGTGGCCCACGGCATCGTTCCGGACCCGAACGCCGCCGAGGTCCGCGCCTTTCAAATCCTGGGGGAAGAAGATTTGTCTGATCCGGAACCCAATTCCTTCATCAAGTTCTGGCTTTACACCCACCCGCCGCTTGCCGACCGTATCCGCTTCGCCGCCACTTACAAGCCCTGGGCGGAAGGGAAGCCCCTCAAGTTACTTGCAACGCCGCACTGAAACGCGGGTTTACAGATAGGCTACACCGATGTGATCCGCGTTCGTTCGGCGTCGCGACGGGGAGTTCACTGCCGTCCAAATGGGCGAGCAATCGTGGCATCAATGGGGGCTTCGCCCGTTGCTCTGCGAAAAGGCTGCGCCTTTTCGGCCCATCGCCAGCACCTTCTTCTCATGCGTGCCGCCCGAAAGGCACAGCCTTTCGGGCGGCACGCATGAGATTTACGAGCGACCTATCGCCACGAAAAGGCGGAGCCTTTTCGCAGAGCAGGCGGCGGAGCCGCAGGCCGATGCTCGATGCGAACTTCCTATTTTGGACAAGACGACCAGGAGTTCGACCCCCCGGCAACGGCGATGACGATTTCACTTTGGCAGCACGGAATTAATCCCCGCCTCGGCGCGCACTTGCGTCCATGTGGCGGCGGGAATCTTGAGGAATAGCTCGACGATATGAGGGTCGAACTGCTTGCCGCTGTGACGTTGGATTTCCGCCCGCGCGGCGTCGAACCCCGGGCTTTTGCGATAGGAACGGTCGCTGGTCATGGCATCCAGGGTGTCGGCGACCGTAAAGAGCCGGGCTCCTAGGGGAATCTCGGCGCCTCTCAAGCCGTCCGGGTAGCCCGTTCCGTCAAAGCGCTCGTGGTGATGACGCACAATGCTACTGGCCGGTCGCAAAAATGGTACGCGCTTCAGGATATCGTCACCGGCAGTGGGGTGCTTACGCATCTCGACCCATTCTTCCGCGGTGAGCTTGGCGGGCTTCAAGAGAATCGCGTCGGCGACCGCGACTTTGCCAATGTCGTGCAGCAAGGCTCCTTGTTCGAGGGAAGGCAGTAGCGCCGGAGGGTAACCTGCGCGTCGCGCCAGGTACCGGGTATAGGCGCGCACGCGCAGGGAATGCGAGAACGTTTCGTGTTCGCGCGCGTCGAGCGCCGCCACCAGCGCTTCCAAGGTCATCTGGTAGTTGGTTTCGAGTTCGCTCAGCGCCACTTCCAGTTCGTGTGTGCGGCGCTGGATGCTGGTTTCAAGCGAGCCCCGGTAGGCGCGCGCCTGCCGCAACGCCACCAGGCGCTCAAAGGCGCTCGTCACGGAGCGCGTCACTTCTTCGGCCGTCAGCGGTTTCAGCAAAAAGTCAGACGCTTGCATCCGCAGCGCCATAATGACGGTCTCAACCTGAATCTCTCCCGTCACCAGAATAAACCCGACGTCCCACCGGGTTTGTTTCGCCATGGAGAGAAGGTCCAGCCCTGAGGCGCCGGGCATCCAGACGTCGCACAGAATGATGTCGAAATCACCGCTTTCGATCGATTCCAAGGCGGACGCGGCATCGGCGGCCTCGGCCACCTGAGCGGTGGTGGCTTTCAGGGCCGCGCGGAAAAACATGCGCACTGCCGGATCGTCGTCCACGACAAGGATTTTCGGAAGTAATCGGGTAATCATGCTTTTTCCGCGAGGGCGGCTCCGCCAGCCCGAGTCAGCGTCTGTGCTCCGTACCGAAGCCGGCTTTTTCACCCCAGGGGTTCATCGGCCCGGTTCTGAACTCCTTTAGTGGGTATCGGAAGTTTCATTCCCCAGGATGGTGATCGGCAGGAGATTTAGGAAGCAGGTCAAGTTACTGTCCGTACCATAAGGTGAGGAGACTTTCATCTGATTCAGGCCGACGCGGATCAAATGCCTGAGGCAACTGAGCGCCAGCGCGCCGATGAGTTTCCCTGTCTCGGCTGAATACACCTCGGCCTGGCCAGCGGCCTTGCCCTTTTTGACCACAAACACCTGGGACACGCCCTCCAAGGGGATGGCCACGCGCAACTCGATCGCTTGATCGATCAGGGATTGGCAATCTTCCAAAAGGCCGCCTCGCTGGGATCCTGACTGGCAGGCAAGGCGTGGTAACTGGTCTCTAAAGAAGTTCGGCTTCTTGATATTGTCCTCGGAGGCGCGAGCCAGCAGACACTGTGAATGCGTGTTCAACACCTCGAACATATTTCCGCGGATCTGCCCTTTGAGGGTCACGCTAAAAAGACAGGTACGCCCACCGGTCACGGCGTACACTTCTGTTTTCAGGTGCATTTCCCCTTTCACAAGATCGAGAAAGTAATGATGCCCACAGTCGGGTGAGACTCGCGCGGGGACAAAATTCGCGTCGCGAAGAAGTAACCCTGCCAGATAAGTCTCAGCCACCAAGCCCGCGGCCCGCTCGTCTGCTTGGTTTTCTTGGGAAAAGGGGCTGGTGATCTCGTAAGCTTCCCGCGCACTTGCCAGGAGCACCGTAAACAGCATGTCAGGCGAGCCGTTGGTGGACGTGTAAAACATGCGCATGGTCGTCCCCAACTCCACTACACCTGCGGAGATATCTCCCGACCTGCTGCAGTAATCATGTTCCATGGAAGTGGCTTCCAATCTTCGTCAGACTCTATATCGGCGCGGTAAATTGACCACTTAATAGTACTGAAATTAAACTGAAGTTCGGTCCGACTTAACTAAGGCACTCGGCCGCCGAACCATTGGCGAGTATCTAAGTTGCCATGGTCCCGGCACCCTACGCTCGCTAAACGGGGCCTTGACGGAGATTTCCTCAACCTTTGCTCACGTCCTGCCGAAATAAGATGTGATTAATGAAGGAGAGACCTTCACGAGAGAGTCAGGACCGGCAACGCAGCCGCGGCTTGCCTCTCCCCGTAACGCTGGGAGGGCCGAACGGTGTTTGGCCCTCGGAAAAGGTGAGAAGATGCGAGTCCTCATAGCCGAAGACGACAAACCGGTGGCCAGTTTCGTACGAAAAGGGCTGGAAACCGAGCAGTACGATGTGGACATTGCGCAGGACGGCGATGAAGCGCAGTTCATGGTGAACCAATTTGAATATGACGTGGCGGTACTCGACTTGACCCTGCCGCACGTAGATGGGTTGGAAGTCCTCCAGCACATCCGCGAAACCAAACCGGCTTTGCCCGTCCTCATCTTGACCGGCCGCAACCGCGTGGAAGACCGGGTGAAGGGATTGGACTTGGGCGCCGACGATTATCTGACCAAGCCTTTTTCTTTCACTGAACTCTCTGCCCGGGTCCGAGCGCTCTTGCGGCGGTCGGCGCTGCCGGCTGAGGTCGTGTTGCGAGTCGGCGACCTTGAGTTGAACCGCGTGGAACGCATCGTGAAACGCGCCGCCAACGCCATTGAACTTACCCCCAAAGAATTCTCCTTGCTCGAATACTTGATGCGCAACGTCGGGCGGTGCGTAACCCGCGCCATGATCATCGAACACGTCTGGAATCTTTCCTTCGATACGATGACCAATGTTGTGGACGTTTACATCAACTACCTGCGGAAAAAGGTGGACCAAGGCTTTGAGCACAAGCTGATTCACACGATCCGGGGCGTAGGTTACCAAATTGGGGAAGAGGCCTGACAGGAGCAAGAAGGCAGTGGGCAGTAGGCAGGACGTCGGATGATCGCGATATCCGGTGTTCGGCTGGCCACTTTGCCGGGCTACGCCTCTTGGGGTGGGAAAAATGGAAGACAAGACGCAGATGTTGAGTCACGGTAAACCGCCGGGGGAGAGCGAACCAGCGCGCGCGCGCGCCCTTTCTTGTTCACCCGATCACCCGATCATCCGATCACCCGATGGTCCGATCGGTTCGCCCGGTCATCCCATCGCCCTATCACCCTATTCCAACAATTGCGGCGAATGCCTGGCGGCGATGGCGCACCGTTTGGCTCAGTCCATGACCGCCTTGCGCGGCGGCATTGAGTTGGGGCTGATGGGAAAACGTTCGGTGGCGGAATACCGGGCCCTGCTCGAAAAATCGCTGGAGCTCGCCGATAACATGGCGCAATTGATCGTATCGCTGCGCGATCTCGCAGAGTCGGGCGCTCCGGGAGGGCCACCGCAGTGCGTCCCGTTGGAAGCGGCGGCAAAGGACGTTCTCGATGAATTGGAGAGCTTGGCGCAGTCCCGAGAGCTTTGTCTGCAACTGAAGGTGGAAGGGACACTGAAGGTTAACGCCAATCCCGAACGCCTCCGTGAAGCGCTCCTTAGTTTGCTAGCCTGGGTTCTTCAGAACAGCGCCGGTGGGGGCGTGATCGTCATGGAACTTGCCGCCTCGGAAGGGGAAGCCCTCGTGGTCCTGTCGCCCTCGCGAGTGGACTTGCAGTACCTTCAAATTAAAGTGCTTGAAGATATCACGAACCCCGGCGTGCTCTTTTCTCATGCCGCCAAAAACGGAGTCTTGGGATGGGTGATCAATCGGCGCCTGCTGGATGGGCTGGGAGGCAAACTTGAAATTCTGCCCGACGGCCCGGTTGCGGGTGGCATTCGAGTCCGGTTTCCCTTGGCGTCCGCAAGTTGAAGCTAGAGCTTATCCAATGAGGAGATAATGAATACCAGCACCCCCGATCTTGCCCGGAAGACCCGTCATTCCACCATCATCGCCAGTCCCGACGGCCTCGTCCGCCAGCGCGTCATGCAGCAATTAGCCTCGCGCCATTGCTTCGCCGAGGAAGCCTGCGGCGGCGCGGAGGCTCTTGCCCGCATTGAGGAAGGCGATTGCCGTACTCTTCTGCTCGATCAAGTTCTTCCTGACTTGGATGTGGCGGAACTGGTCGCCATGATCCACGCCCGGCATCCACACATTGAGATTCTGATGCTCGGTTCCCAGGACGGAAATGAAGCTGTGAGCGGCGATCCGAGCATGTACCCCGAGACGAACGAACTATTTCGCGTGCTCCAAAACTCTCGCGAGACGCGCATTCCCAAGAACCTTCCGTACCCGCTTGAGCCTTCCGCGCCACGCCGCACGGCATCCGCCGACGATATTGAACCCCTGCCTGGCATGATTGGCCGCAGCCTGTCTCTCCGCCGGGTATATCGGCTGACCCGGCTGGTGGCCCCGCGGCAAACCACCGTCCTGCTGACGGGCGAGACCGGAACCGGCAAGGAACTGGTGGCGCGGGCCGTGCACGCGTTGAGCCCGCGTCGGGAGCGTCCGTTTGTGGTCATCAACTGCGCGGCCATTCCCGAGGCCTTGCTGGAGGCCGAGCTATTTGGTTACAACCGTGGGGCGTTCACCGGAGCTTTCCAGTCCCGCGTCGGGCGCATCCAGATGGCGCAAGGGGGCACCGTGCTTCTCGACGAGGTTGGCGACCTTCCGCTCTCCATGCAGGCCAAGTTCCTGCGCTTCCTGCAGGAGGGCGAAGTGCAGCGTCTCGGCGGCTCCGACACTTTGCGCATCGACGTTCGGGTTATTGCCGCCACCAACGCCAACCTTTCCCAGATGGTCAAAGCGGGACGCTTTCGCGACGACCTCTATTACCGGCTCTCGGTGTTTCCTATTGAGATCGATCCGTTGCGTCTGCGGCGCGAAGACATTGTACCTCTCAGCGACGCTTTCCTCGCTCTTTTCTCCCGGGAAGCGCAACGCTCTCCCAAGACCCTTTCACCACTGGCGGTACGAGCCCTTGAACAATATTCATGGCCGGGAAACGTCCGCGAGTTGCGGCAGGTTATCGAGCGTGCCGTCATCTTGGCAGAGGAACGGCCGGAACTTCTGCCCGAACATTTCCCGTGGCTGACACCAGACTCCTAGCGTGCCCTTCGGGGTTAGTCATTCGTCGTTGGCGACGTTGCCGTGGGTTCCACTCGCGGCCTGGAGTTTCTACAGGCAAAGCCCTTTGCATTTCGTCTTAGGCTTGTGTGCTGAACGGCTTCGGCGCCTGCTTTGCGGAAAGGCTCCGCCTTTCCGGGTACGTTTGACAATTAGTTTTCTTGCGGAGGCTCCGCCTCCCGCATTTCATGGCCACGATCACCAGAGACAACCCGTGTCAGTCCATCACCAGCGTGGCGCACGACCGCCTGCCGGTATTTCGCACCGTCGGCATGAAGGAAATCGTATGCGCGGCCTTGGACGAGGCCCGCCACTCGGGTGGGTTCGCAATCTTTGCTTACGTGATCATGCCCGACCATAAAACCCAGTGAGAGCGCGATTGGTGGAGCGCGCCGACGATTATCGATGGTCAAGCGCTAGATGCTGGAATCGCTGGCCTCGGGAGGACGAACCCTTATGCGTCGATCTTGAGAAAATCGTCTGGCGGGATCCTCGATGAGGGGCCGGTGAGGCGCAGCCTCGCCGGAAAGAATGGAAAAGTGAGAAAGGGGAAAGGTGACGAGGCTCGGAAAGGCGGAGCCTTTCCGCAGAGCAGGCGGCGGAGCCGTAGGAAAGATGCCAGCGAGCGACCGTAGGTCACCACCGCAAATGTAGAAACTCCAGTCCGTGGGTTTCACTCATGGCTAATAGCATTGGACCTCTTCGCGGTCCACCCGTGTAAGTATCTCTTTGACGCCACCTTGGTATTGCGTTCCAGTTGTTCCCTTGTCGTGTCTTGGTGGTGGCGCCAAATGGGGTGACCCCCGGAGGTGAGACAAAACGGAAATGACACAGTTTCGATCGCCAAGAAATCAGCTCCGATTCTGATAGCCTGATGCAACCTAATTCTCGGAGTTGGCGCGGCAGGCATCGGCGTAAACTCTTGGGGCGATTCAAAACCCGGCGGGGAGCTTCGCGGGCTCAGTGTCCGCGCTGTCCTTGTCCGAAGAATTAGTGCAGACCGGTCAACTGCCGAAACCCGGCGTCCCAAACAATGTCAGTCGCCAGTGCGTCGTGGCCTCATTCGTTCACGGGATCGCGATCAGCAGGCCGGCGCCTATACTTACCGACTGATCGTGCCCTCGCCCAAAATCGTAGTCGTAGCTCGGTTCCAGATACCAGCCGAATTTATGCTTTCTCGTAGGCCAAAACATAAAATCCAGCGCGACCTCGCCGCCGGCCGAGTTTGTTACCACGTTGTAGCGGCTGGTATGAATCCACTCGGGACCAACGCCGAACATAAACTCCGCCTTGGGGGACAGAGTCCAAGGCTTCTTGAACAGAAGGTCGGTATCCCATTCCGTCGAGTGGCGAGCGAAAAGCGGCGTCACGCCCGCCTCGAGTTCCAGCCAGTTCTCGATCGGCGTTACTTCAACCGCGACCGTGGGGCCGAAACTCCCTCCGCCGCCGTTGAGGCTGCGGTCGGGAGCTACCCCAATCTCGATGACTGCGGCAGGCTCCTTTTCGACCGACTGGGCAAAGGCATTTGCACAGCAGAGGAACAGAAACGCTATCAACACGGATTTTGTCGCGTCCACGATGACCTCGCCGGGATCTCTATGTTCCACTAGTATGCCTTCTGTGGGCAGTACAGAGTCAAGCGGGCAGCCACGGTCACTGCAGTTGTGACCGTGGGTTCTTGTATCGCGGGTGGAACATGCATCGCCGGATGTGTATGCGGCCCAAGCCTCGCCTTGCGACTTCTGGCGCGCAGTGGTCACAGCGCGTAGCGCAGACCCGCTTTCTAGGTCTGCGGCTTTTCAGCCTTGGATGTTCGGTCGAGACTGAGCCTCGGCCAGATTCGCGGCACGTCGCCTATGCGCCGCCAGTATCCTTACAGTCGATGCATTCTCGTGACCCTTCAATCCCGCGCGACGGGGCTCGGTGAAACGCGTAGCGCAGACCTGCTTTTTAGGTCTGCGGCCTTTCGGCCTTGGATGTTGCGTCGAGACGGCAAAATGGAACCGGTCGCGCGTGCATGACCACGCGGGCGTAACCGGAGAAAAACAACAGCGGTGCTTTGGGCTGCGCGTCAAGCGCGTTCGTTTGCCAACCGATGAAAGTGCCCTAATCTGAAAAGCCGCGGACCTTAGGGGCTGTCAGGAAATAACCGTGTCAACTTCTGGGCAATAGACTATAGTTCCAGTCACCATGAAACTTGTCTCTCCTGAGCTGCAGTTCGGCAATATGTTGGTCGGAGACCTTCAAGCCCGCAGGATAGGAATTGGTGTCGAGCTTGCTTTTTACCACCAAGCCAGCGGCCGTGGTCGTGGCGGCAATAAGGTTGATGATGACTTCGTGACTGATGAGCGGTT
>JBKQVI010000073.1:0-21152 GCA_052139985.1 Terriglobia bacterium | reverse complement strand
GAAACCCGTGAGAACTTGGCACGACCTCTCTCCATAGTGACGGAATGAAATCGCAACCTATTGTAAATACAACATCTCATCCCACCAGATGTGGAAGTTGGGCTAGGTCGCGGGGCACTCAGCCCGGCCCCGCAACTATCTTCCTCTTAGCGTGTTTATGCTTGCGGACAGAACCCGATCTGATTAAGATAGGTCCCACAAAATCACGGGTAGTTCAAACTTTCAATCTGGGAGGAAAAATGAAAAGGACGATGATCACTTTGACCGTTGTGTTGGCCGCCTTGGTGTTGGCAATTCTGTTAGGAACTCCAAAGGCCCAATCCTTTAACTCTGCGTCAGCTATCGCTGCCCCCGCCCCCGTTGCCATGGCCGTCCCAATGCCGGCTCGGTGTCCTAGAATTCATGCTTCGATAGAAGCTCTCCAATCAACCGAGCAGGAATTGCGGGACGCCGGCCACGATTTTTGCGGCCACAAAGTGGAAGCGATGAAGGCAGTGCGCGCAGCAATTGAGCAATTGAGGATGGCCGAAGGCTGCGATAGGTGCCGGTAGGAAGGTATCGAGGGAAGCTGCTAAAGAGTTACCGCTGATTTATGAAGGTATCCGAGGGGCACGGTGCTCGAACCCATCGAGCGTTGTGCCCCTTTAGTTTTTGCTGGGCACTTCCGGCCGGCGCGAGCATTGAATCCGCCCCTCTAGCGTGAGTCCGCCACCAGTCTGCACCTATTCTGTCCTATTCTAGCGACACTGTGTCGGCTCTTCCGTCGGACATTGTGCACCCATCTTCAGCTTATCTATGGTTTATTGTAAACGGATTTCGTTTCAGTATGTTCGCAGCTTCGTTTTTGAAGAACTCGTTTTTACGAGCGTTTATTTTCAGTAAGTTCTCAGCTTCGTAGAGTTTTTCAACACAGAGACATTAGGTCGCAATGCCATTGGGGCAGTTTGTCCACCAGGCTGGTCGCTGGCCAGCGGACTCGCCCCTGCCCCTGCGATGGGCCTGGCCTCGACCATTACCATATAACTCTAGCCTAAACTATCGGTCCCGTCAAGACGAGAATGGAACATGCCCCGACGGGGCCGTCCCGCCCCTCGAGGGGGGCCCCGGAAGCTGAGGAGAAAACCGGACGAAATATCCTGCTTGACAAAAGGCGAATAAAAAGCGAAAGTATCTGCGAGCCACATGGAAGGAGGTTCGGTATGGGTTGCGCTTCATGGCAGGGACCGGCCGGGAAGACGCCGCTGGTGGGCATTGCGCGCCTGGCGGCACAAAGTCCTTTGGTGCGTGAGCGGGCGGAGGTGGAGTACTACCGCCTGCCAACGCGCTCCACGTTGAACCGTGAGTCCAGCGGGCGTATGCCCTTCGCCTGGACCATCAATCCTTATCGCGGCTGCGAATTCGGCTGCCATTACTGCTACGCTCGCTACACGCACGAGTTTATGGAGATGTGGGATAGCCTCGACTTTGAGCGAAGGATTTACGCCAAAACCGACGCCCCGGAACGCCTGCGCGCGGAGCTTCGCCATGGGCGCGACAAGGGGCTTCCTATCGCCCTGGGTACGGCGACGGATCCTTACCAGCCGGCAGAGCGCCAATTCGAAATCACCCGGCGCATGTTGGAAGTTTTCGCTGAATTCAGCGGGCTGGACCTTTCCATCACCACGAAATCGATTCTGGTCGTTCGTGATTTGGACTTGCTGCAATCACTTGCAGCACGGCACCGCTTCAGCGTGCATATGACCGTGACGACCCATGATGAGCGCCTGGCTCGGCTGCTGGAGCCTAAAGTGCCTCCTCCCGCGCAGCGCCTGGATGCCGTTCGGAAGTTGGCCCAGGCGGGAATCCGTGTGGGGGTAAACGCCATGCCCGTCCTCCCTGGGCTGAATGACGCGCCGCACATGTTGGAAGCGCTGGCGGCACAAGCGGCGCAAGCCGGAGCCAGCTTCCTTTATGCTAATGTATTGTTCCTCACGCCTTCGGCTATGAAACAATTCATGCCGTTTCTGGAGAAGGAATTTCCCCCATTGGTCAAGCGATACCGGAAGCTGTACGCTCATTCCGCATATTTGCGGGGCGATTACCCGGAGGCAGTAGCTCGTCTGATGTCGCAGCTTCGTACGCGCTACCGCCTGGACGGCAATCGCGGCGAAGTGCCGCCCGCCGCCCGCCACCCGCAAATGGCACTGCCATTCGATCTGCCGTTTGGCGGCGAAGACCCACATCTGGCACTTACTGCGTGCCACAACCCCCAGTGACCCTATCACGACCGGGCTGCAGCCAAAAAGGGAGGCTCTCCGTGCTCTCAGTGCTTTTCCAGCTCCAACACAGAGTACACGGAGTATGTCAGTGAACTCTGTGTTGAGGCTGTTCTGGGCGTACGGAGGTCACAGAGACACTACGCAAGGAAGGGAAAATTTTCGTAGCAGTCGAAGAAGTTGGCACTTAGCGACTGACAACTGAAAACTGAGAACTGAGGACTGTAAACAAAAAATCCGCCGGCCTGGTCCCCGTTTTAGGGGGAGGGCCGGCGGTTCTGCGGAGGATTAAACGCTGACAGGGTCAGCAAGGGACACACTTTAGCGACGAAAACCGAAGCCTCGGCCGTAGTACCCGTGGTCATAGAATCCGCCCCCGTAGTAGAACCCAAAGCTCGGTCCCCAGTAGTACGGGTAGTAAGGATAGTACGGGCCGTAGTAATAGGGTGGCGGAGGGGCGCATCCTGGTCCGGCACAGCCCTGGTAAGCCGACCCAGGGCCCTGTGGAGGACCTTGCGTGGCCGCACGCTGGTTATTCAGTGTACGGGCATCTACAAAGGCTTGGGGTGAAGCCTCGGTGGAGAAGGTAACGGGCTGGGCAAGCCGGAAGGTCAGTTGCGACTCTGGATAAATGACCGTCGGATGTCCGCGTGTTACCAGTACCCCTATCGTTGAGGCGACCAGACCGGCTCCGGCGCCCATGGCCGCTCCCGGACCCCAGGCTGCTGCCGCGCCAATCGCTGCGCCTGTTGCGGTGGTTCCCACAATAGCCGCCGCGTCACGCTCCTTCGATGTGGGGCCAGTGATGCTCGTCAACTCCGACTGGATCGGAATCTGATGGCCATCCGCCAGGGTCAGGCTGGTCAGAGCGATCTGCAATTGGGAAACGCCCTTCACGCGTCCCGCCTTCTTGGCTTCAACGACGCGTCCCCCCAGCGTTTCGCCGTGCCGTGATACCACTAACCCATTGGCAATCAGAGGCCGCGAAAGGGTAGCGGAAAACCCATCACCTGCCTTGTTCTTGTCAGAAGAAAGGTACTGATCCACCCGCACGGTTATGAACGTACCCGCCGGAATCGTAATGTGGCTCGGCACGGCGGCGGGTGCAGGATCGGCTTGCGGCGCAGGCTCCTGGGGTGGCGCGGCTTGTGGAGGAGGTGTGGAGAATCGATGCCAGCCCGGTGACGCCGGGGGCGGGGCGACCGGCTGATCCGGCGCCGCAGGTGGCGGGTTCTGCGCGGGGTCCGTGGCCGGAGCCTGGGCAAACGCCAACATCGTTACGGCAAACAAGCTTAACGTGCTGTAAACCATCACTTTTCGAAGCGACTTCATTCCTTTGGTCAACATAACCACTCCCCTTCGGTCCAACATCACACAAGGGAAAGGCAAGTGTCTTGCCAAATTCCTGGACGGACGTAGCATCATGAAAATAAGGGGCTTTTAACAACAAGCGTTACTACTTGGTGGGTTTCGGTCTGGCCATATACCACCAGGCTGGTGAATTTCGGCCACCTTGCCCGATTCCGGCATGCCGATTAGTACGGCAAACGTCGTGCTTCGTTGCCGATGTCCCGCGCCAGCGACAATATTACGTCTTGCCAACACTGCCGAGAGTGCTATGCTGCCGGGCCGAATACGCCTTTGAGCGTATCTGTACAAACTTCGGTCTCCAATGAGGTGAGATGGATCTGTTGTGTCAGTCGGACATCGACGCTCTTCTTGAGTTTACTCGCGATTGCTACGCGATCCGTGAGTTTAGGACCTTTGACGAATTTATCCGCGACCTGGTTGCCGCCCTTGCCCGGCTTATTCCCGCTGGGCACGTTACCTACAACGAGATGTACCCACAGGACTCGAAGTCCTACAGTTGGGTTAACAGTCTGGAGCTTGGCAGCCCCAAGGCGAATTGTCTTTGGGAGCAACACATGATGGAGCATCCGGTGATGCGCCACGTCCTGGCAACTGACGATCGCCGCGCGGTAAGAATCTCTGACTTTTGGAGCCAGCGCCAGTTACATGACCGTGGCCTGTACAGCGATTTCTATCGCCTGTACAACATTGAAGACGCCCTCTGCATTACGGTCCCATGCCAAGCCCCCGTGATTATTGGCGCGGGCTGGCACCGAGACCGGTGTTTCAGCGATCGTGAACGGATACTCGCCGACCTGGTCCGCCCTCACATTACTCAGGCATGGCAAAATGCCAAGCTGGTCATCGGGATTCAAAACCAACTGCACCTGCTCAACGAGGGATTGAATGACGCCCCGGAGGGCGCAATCGCCTGCGATGCGGAGGGCCACGTGCAATTTATGTCCGCGTCGGCCCGTCGGTACCTCGTCGAATATTTCTGCGCGCACAATTTGGATCGCCGACTCCCGCCGGAGCTTTGGCGCTGGGTGGAACATCAGAATGCGCAACTCTTGAATCATGACGTACCGCTCGCGCGTCGGCCCCTCACCGTGGTGAAAGGGGGCAAGCGATTAACGGTGCGCCTGCTGTCAGATCCAGGCGCGCCGCAGCGCGTGCCCCCGCCAGTGGAAGCTGTGACAGACTTGCTGCTCCTGGAGGAAGAGGCCCCAATTCCCAAGACTCGTGAGTCTCCTGCATCCCTGTCCTCGTCGCAGGAGGCCGCCACAATTCGAGAATTCCGCCTTTCCCAGCGCGAGCGCGAGGTCCTTGCTTGGGTCGCCCAGGGCAAGACCAATGGTGAAATTGCCACCATCTTGGGCAGAAAGCTCGGTACGGTGAGGAAACACTTGGAGCACATCTTCCAAAAGCTCGGAGTTGAGACCCGCACCGCCGCCGCGATGGCATTTCAAGCTCTCTCCGCCAAAGGTTAGGAAACAAGTATCAGGTGCCGGGTGTCGGGTATCGGGTCTCAGGAAAAGGCGAAAATCAGAAATTGAGACTTGTGATCTATGCGCCGAATTCAGGATTTCAATTCCAAATTCTGACACCCGACACCTGAGACGTGAAACCTGAGAGCCTGCTCTTAACCGCTCGCCCCTGCCTCTATACGCCGAAAGGCGTATTGCGCCGTGAGCCTCGGCGCATTAGCGTTGTTTCCCGGAATTGCAAAAGGGTGTGGGACCAGCATGTTCGAGCTCATCACGACCGACGCTTTGACAAGACTGGGTCTTACGCCCCGCGAATCTGAGGTCCTTATCTGGATGGTCCTGGGAAAGACTAATGCGGAAGTTGCCGCTGCGTTACAGATCCGCACTCCTACGGTCAAAAAGCATCTGGAACGGATCTTTCGCAAGCTAGGCGTCAAGAACCGCTTGGCCGCCGCGGTTGCAGCCTCGGAACTCTGTGCTGCGGCGGATTCTGCAACCACAGGTGGCCGCTGAAGAAATATTCATCCTTGGTCTGAGACCGCCGAAATCATTAGAGTGCCAAAAACTTCAGTTATGACTTATTCCCAAGTCGAGGAGGCAGGATTTAGCATGAAGCGCTTATGGTTGGCCTTATTAGCTGCACTGTTTTTAGGTGGTTGCGGTGGAGGGTCGTCTTCGACCTCGAACACTGCTCCGACCCTCGCGACGATCACGGTGACCGCCGCTTCATCGTCGATCGCAGTGAATGCGACGGACCAGTTCACAGCGGTGGCGAAGGATAGTAGTGGAAATAGCATGAGTGGGGTTACGTTTACTTGGGCAAGCAGCGCGACTTCGGTCGCGGCCATCAGCAGCACCGGCATGGCCACAGGCGCTTTGGCGGGTACCACTCAAATCACCGCGTCATCCGGCGGCGTGACCAGCAGCGCGGTTACGTTGACAGTTACGCCCGGTCCAGTCGCCACGATCGCAGTGACCGCCGGCTCGTCGTCGGTCGCGGTCAATGCGACGGACCAGTTCACGGCAGTGGCGAAGGACAGCGTTGGCGATACGATCAGCGGACTGACCTTTACTTGGGCGAGCAGTGCAACCACCGTGGCCACCATCAACAGCAGCGGACTTGCGACCGGAGCCCTGGCCGGCACCACCCAAATCACCGCCGCATCCGGAGGTGTGACCAGCAGCGGAGTGACCCTGACGGTTACGCCGGGCCCAGTGGCGACAATCAGCGTGACTCCACCTTCACCGTCGATCGCCGTGGGGGGCACCGAACAGTTCATAGCGGCCGCGAAGGATAGCGCAGGTGATACGATCAATGGACTCACTTTTACCTGGGCGAGCAGTGCCAGCGGCGTGGCGAGCATCGACAGCAGCAGTGGGCTTGCGACCGGCGTATCGACCGGCACCACTTATATCACTGCGGCATCGGGAGGCGTGACCAGCAACCAGGATCTCTTGACCGTGACTCCGATTGCGTCATCCGTCAGCGGCACGGCCGCCGCGGGAGCACCCATTGTGGGCGCCACGGTGAATCTGAAAGATAGCGCTGGAAATTCCAGCACCGCTACCAGCGGCAGCGATGGAAGCTACACGCTAAATACCACGGGATTTACTCCGCCTTTCCTGATTCAAGTCCAGGCTCCGTCCGGCAATCTCTACAGCGTCAGCGCGGACGCCCTCGCGTCTACCATCATCAACACTCACCCTTATACCGACTTGATTATTCGCTCCTGGTACAGCGCGCAAGGAATATCGATTGACACGGCCTACACCAATCCAGCCTCCGCGCCTGCTCCCGCGCCGGGGAGCGTGCAGGTCCTCAACAACGCGGTCACCAATCTCGCGCTCTTGTGGCTCACCAATGCCGGCGTAAACACCGCCACGTTCAACATGATTTCGAGCCCCTTCGCCGCCGGAAGCGGGACCGGCCTCGATCAGGTACTGGATGAGACCAGCGTGAACACCGGCACCGGAAGCGTGACCATCGCCGCCGGAGGGACGACGCAGACGTCCACGATCACCTACAACACCAGCGCCGGCACGATGACCGTAAGTACGACTACCACCAATTCGAATGGTACGAGCGTGAGTTCCAATACCACCGTGGTCCCTGGCCAAACCGCGCAACAGACCGCGCTCAACAGCATCAACGTCACGATGGCGGCATTCGTCAATGCAATCAACACCAACGGCAGCCAGTTAACGGCTGCTGAGCTTACCCCCTTCATGGCTTCTGACCTGTTGATGGACAGCCTGAATCAAACCGACTATGCCGCTGAGTTGGTCACCAATATGAGTGGCCTGACGGGGTTGTCAGCGACACTCCAAACCGTCAAAAGCCTTGATCTTGTGCACGAAACTGCCGATATCGTCTTCAAACTTGCATACACGGGTACTCCTGGCGGTCCTCCTAACTCCTACACGCCGGGAGAATATTGGTTTGAGAACGTGGGCGGCACCTGGCTAATCGGGGGGGATAATCGAATTGTTCAGATCAATGCACAGGTGGAGGCCCGCTACAGCGAGGGCAACCAAACCGAAGGCGCCCTCGGAGACGGCACTTTCATCAGTGGGGACATGTGGGCGCCAGTAGGGGCAGTGACCGGCGTAACAATCACGGATGCGTCCGGGATCACCGGCTGGAACGCGACTCCGATCCCGATTGGGGATACCGTCAGCGAAACATTTACACCAACTCCCACCACTCAGCTTAACTTGGACTTCACGCAGTTTGATGACGGTTGGCTGAACCTGGGGAGCAGCATTATTCCCGCCGGCACGTTGTTTACCTACACGGTCACACCCGCCTCGGGACCGGTGGTCACCTACACGTGGTCCAGCAACGTTTTCACTTCCGAATTAATAAGCATCACGTCGGCGAACTCCACGAATCCCCCCAGCGCATCATTGTCGAATTATCCCGCCGGCGTGGCGCTGCCCGCTACCTGGACGCTGCCCACAACGTTCCCGATCCTCGGCGTTGGCGTCTCCGGCGAGGCCTATAATGGAACTCCCGGCAATTCAGGAACGGTTCAATGCGAATTCGCTGGACAGACGAATCCGGCGGTTGGTAGCGCGTTCCCCACCTCGGGAACCATCACCTTTCCGGCTACGTGCGGTGGAGGGCCGGTGGTTTTTGAGGAGTTGCATGTCGAAGTTCTTGGCGTCAACGGCGAGCAAACGCAGGCGACGGTGAATATTATCCAGTAGGGAGGTGCGCAGACTTGTAATGCCGGTCTGCACTTACTTCCCTATAATGAACAGAGGCCCCGGACCTGAGTAGCAGGTCCGGGGCCTCTGTTCGGGACACCGACATTGTCATTCCCGGAGCGGAATCCGGTTGCGAACTAATTCGCGCTTCGCGCGCCTTCGGGTTTACCCTGTCCGCCTTCGGGGCCTGTACCGCGATGCTCCTCGTTCAGCTCCTGCCACTTTTGTTTTTGTTTGGCCGTCAGGACCTCAGCAATCCGATCACGCGTGTTCCGGCGGACCATGGCGATCCTCCGGTGCACCTCGCCCGGGGACAGGCTGGTGTTACTCCGGACGTCTCTGATTCGTTCGGATTCGTGTTTCAGTAACAGGCGGATTTTCTCTTTTTCCTCATCCGTCAGATTAAGCTGCTTGTTCAAGGTTTCCAAGCGCGTTTCGATCGTTGCACCAGGCTTCGGCTTGCTATTGGCAGCGCCTTCCTCGGTCGGGGGATTGGAGGGGACTGTGGGCTCCTGCGCCGCCACAATCCCCGCGAGAGCAAGTAACGCTACGCCCATCAAGCCAACCGTGAAAGCCCTTGCCCAAATCTTCCGCATCGTCATTTTTCCCTCGTCGCCTTCATACTATCGAGCACAGTGGCTCATGAGAATTTCGGCGCGGGGCTTTGGAGTGCGTGCAGCTTGCTGCCGCTTTCCTTCTCGCGAGCTTGCTTGCGAGAATTTCAATCGAAACCATACTTTCCATCCAGTAAGCAGGCTGGGGCAAAAGCGGCAGCAAGCTGCACGCATTCCAAAGCTTCGCACGTGCTCACAGTTTCGGGTGATGCCCTGCTAGCGCCGAAATCGATGAAGCTCAAAGACGGCTACCGCCGCCCGCCGCAGACGGGCCCTGCACCGACCTCCCAAAATCGTGAAAGCAGAATTGAGCCGCTACCTGACCGCTCAGTTTTGCGGGGGACCTTGGGAACCGCCGCGTCCACCACCACCGCCGGGGCGCCCCGATCGGATTTCCGCGGCCATGAACTGCCCATTCGCTTCTTTCCCCATGGCAAAGATGCGATCGCCGACTTTGAGATCTTTCAGGGTGATGGTCTGGCCCTCTTTACTAAAAGTCGTCTGGTCATTCACGACGATGATTCGTTCGCCTCCTCGGCGGCTTTGCACCTTGATCTGGTTCCCATTGATGGCAGTGATTTCGCCGCCCGCGCGCGTGCCTTCCATCCCTCCGCCACCGCCGGGTCCCCATCCGCCAGGACCCCCGGGCCCGCCACCACCCGGTCCACCGCCGCTTTGGAAGCGCTCGAACTGTTCTGCCGTAACGCGATTGACTCCCACGGCCACCACTTGCTTGTCAGCGTTGGGAGTGCCGCGCACGAAAACGTGGTCGCCGACCTTCAAATCTTCCAATGCGAGTTCCTTCGGCTGTTGTTGCCCTTCCACCCGCTGGCGGTAATGGGTTTGATCGTTCACCATCACGGTTTGCGTGGCGCCATCGGGCTTCTTAATCTCGAAGCGATCGACTCCCACGGACGTGATTGTACCCAACACCGGCGGCGGCCCACCCATGCCTTGGCGGGGCGGTTCCTGTCCTGGAGATGGCGGATTTTGCTGCGCTGCCAGTGAACTGACGATGCTGAATGCCAGGAGCACCAGCATGCTCAATGAGAACTTTTTGGACATATGTACCTCCGCGAGCTTTTGACGGCCCACAAGCTTGTAGGGTTACCTGTAACCTTGCGCTATTGATAAACGTACTCATTCCTTGTAAGCTCTTTGATCCAGTGGGGTTAAACGCGCACCGTGTTTACAAATTTTACAAGATGGGCTAAGTCGTTCTGTCTCCTTGTCGCCTTGGTGCTGCTGGGCTCAAGCCTGCTATTCGGACAGGCGACCACTGCGACAAATGGAACGGTAACGGGGCATGTCCGCGGCCCGGGAGGAGTGTCTGTTCCCGGGGCCACTGTCCAACTCACCAACCCGCAAACCGGCGAACGCAAAGAAACGTGGACCGACGAAGCAGGCAATTACACGTTTACGGCACTTCCACCTGGAAATTACCGCCTGGATGTTTCGCTCGTCGGATTCCAGCCTGATTCTCGCGAGCCGGTGCCCGTGGCGTCCGGCGGTGCCCTGAAAGTCAATGTGACGCTCGTGGTCGCGATGCCACCGGGAGCCGCCGCGCAGCAGGCGCAGGCGTCGACCCGAGCCGCTGGCAATCGCGGGGCCGGGACGGGCGGCGGCAATAACCGAAATGGCGGGTTAGGCGCATACCAGAATTCCGCCAGCGAGGGCGTAGGTGCGACCGCATCGCTGCGTATGGCCGAAAGCAATGGCGCCGAGGGTCCGGCTTCCGCGGACGCACAGCCGGCAGAAACTGACACTTCAACGAGCGCCAACAACTCATTCCTCCTCGGAGGGGGCATGGGCGAAGTGCTGGGCGAAGGAGGTTTTGGAGGGCGCGGCGGGCGCTTCGGTGGAGGGATGGGCGGCTTTGGCGGAGGTCCTGGCGGCCCCGGTGGTGGCGCCGGGAGTCCGTTTGGGGGTGGTGGCGGACCCGGCGGAGGTGGTCCGGGTGGAGGTGGTCCCGGAGGCGGCGGGTTCGGCGGTGGAGGTGGCGGTTTTGGAGGTGGCGGAGGGGGTGGCGCCCGCGGCTGGTCCCGCAATCGCGCCGCAGTCAACCGCATCCGCGGCAATTTCAATGAGACCTATACGAATTCCGTATTCGATGCTCACCCCTTCCCTTTGAATGTGGCGGAGTCGCCTCGAATTCCATCCTACCAGGAGAACTTTCTATTTTCTCTGGGTGGTCCGCTCGTGATTCCCCATGTTTACCGTGGGGGAAACAAGACGAGTTGGTTCGCGAACTACAACTTCCAGCGGGGCAGAACGGGGAATGACAGCTACGCCACGGTCCCGACCGCCCAGGAGCGCTTGGGAGACTTTGCGCATACGGTGATCGCCTCCGGGGCGGATGCGGGAATGGTCCCGACGATCTACAACCCCCTAACCGGCGCCGCCGGTTCGGCGCGACTGCCCTTTCCGGGAAACATGATTACCACCCCGTTAAACTCCACCGCGCAAGGCTTGTTGCAATACATCCCTCTTCCCAACCTGCCCGGCGAGGTCCAAAACTTCCATTTGCAAGTGCCCCTGCCCAGCTCGAACGACCGGGTGATGGGACGCATCGGGCAGCAGATCAGCAAGAAAGACAGTTTGAACGTGATGTACTATTTCAACTCGGCGCGTAGCCACTCGGTTTCCGGCTATCCCGAATTGACCTCGCACACAACGGTGATGGGCCAGAATGTGAGCATTGGCGAGTCGCACACCTTCAACACCCGCCTGGTGAACAGCTACAGCGTGAACTTCAACCGCCAGCGAACGTCGACGGTGAATCCTTTTACCTATCAGCAGGACATTGCCGGCGGCCTGGGAATCACCGGGATTTCCACCAATCCGTTTGATTGGGGAATTCCCTCGATTGGATTTACCAACTTCGGCGGCTTGAGCGAAACGCTTCCCTCCCTGGCGCGCCCCCAGACCTTTCGCACGAATGACACGCTGATTTGGAGCCAGGGGCGGCACAATATTCACATGGGTGGCGAGTTGCGCCGGGTCGAGCAGAACACCGAGGCGAGTGCCAACGCGCTCGGCACGTTCAGCTTTACCGGCTACGGCACCAGCAACTTCAGCAATGGCTACCCGGTGGCGGGCACCGGCTACGATTTTGCCGACTTTCTCCTGGGCCTGCCGGAAACTACCTCCGTCCGTTTTGGAACCGAGAGCAATTACCTCCGCACCTGGGTGACCACCGCTTTCATTAATGACGATTGGCGTACCAACAACCACCTGACCATAAACTACGGCGTCCGGTACGAGTACTTTCTGCCTTATACGGAGAAGTACGGGCACATTTCCGACTTGGCGTTTGGGCCGGGATTTCAGTCACCGGTGGTGGTCACGGGCAATGACCCGTACCCGTTTCCCATGTCGCTGATTCACAGTGATGCTCACAACTTTTCCCCGCGCGTGGGGATCGCTTATCGTCCCTGGGTTCAGCATCACCTGGTGCTGCGCTCGGGATACGGGGTTTTTTACGATGGCAGCATCTATTCCCGTATGGTCGCGAACATGGTGAATGAACCGCCCTTCTCCACCGCTTCCACGCTGACTGCCAACCCGGCGCAAGTGTTGACCTTGGACAACCCTCAGGACGAATTGACCCAGCAGGGCTTGGTCCCGGTGCCATCCGCCAACACCCTTACCAATACCTACGCCGCCGATCCGCACTACCGCCGGCCCTACGCGCAGAGCTGGAACTTCATGGTGGAAGACGAGATTTTCCGCAACGTCATCCTTTCCGTAGCTTACATCGGCACCAAGGGGACCAAGCTCGATCTGCTTCTTGCCCCCAACCCCCTGATCACCGGTCCCACGGGCGCGGAAACCACCCTGATTCCCGGCGTGCAGCAGTTTCTCTACGAGACATCCGGGGCAGCGTCCAGCTACAACGGCCTTCAGATCAATCTGCGGCGGCAGTTCCATGGCGGCTTTTCCATGTGGGGCTACTATACCTGGTCGAAATCGATCGACGACGCGGCCAACATCGGCGGGAGCGGCCACAACGTTCCCCAGAACAGCTTCGATCTCGAGGCCGAGCGCGCCCTTTCAAATTTCGACGTGCCCCAAAAGCTTGTGGTCAATGATACGTACGAGTTCCCCTTCGGCGAGGAGCGCCACTTCCTGAATCGCGGCGGCCCGGCGGCAAAGATCATCGGCAACTGGCAAATCTCGGGCGTCACCACCATCCAGTCCGGTGAGCCCATGACGGCGCAGGTCGCGGGCAACCAGTCAAACAACAACGGTTCGGGCATCTTCGCTTCTGAGCGCGCCGACGCCACGGGACTTCCCGTCGCCTTGCCCCGCGACGAACGCACCACCACCGACTGGTTTAATACGGCGGCGTTCTCGCTTCCTGCCTCCGGCCAACTGGGCACGGCCGGAAGGAACACCATCCTGGGTCCGGGCACGGTGAATTTCAACATGTCGCTTGGGCGATTCTTTACCTTTTCGCGGGAAAAGAACTTGCGCGCGCGGTTTAGCATCAACGCCAATAACATCTTCAATCATCCGAACTACAGCAACGTGGCGAACACGGTCAACTCGGAGAATTTCGGTTGGGTCACCGGCGTCGGAGCCATGCGCTCACTTTCGCTGGCGTTGCGGTTTAATTTCTAGGAATTCCGAATATGAACCACCAAGACACCAAGGCACCAAGAAAAGCGCAGGGCAAACGGGCGCCGTCTCTTTCTTTTGGTTTTCCCTTGGTGTCTTGGTGTCTTGGTGGTGCAGCCCTTGTCCTCTGTGTGGGCATCCTCGCGGGCCAAACAGCTTCCCCACCAAAGCCTTCCACGCCGGTTTCGAAGAGCCCGCAACAAGCGTTCATTCTGCGCTCGACGACCAACGAAGTGCTGGTGGATGTGCGCGTCTACGACAAGTCCGGCAAGCCCGTCACGGACTTGAAGCAATCGGATTTTCACGTCACCGAAGACGGCGTGCCGCAGACCATTTCCGATTTCAGCCTGGAAGATGTGGAGAAGCTGGCGCAAGCCACGGGGGGAAACGAAAAGGCGCAGGTCATCGATCTGGCCAAGCTGCCGCCCGAAGTGAATGCCGAGCAGGTGCTCCAGGACCATCGCCTGCTGGTCTTTTTCTTCGACTTGAGTTCGATGCAGCCCGACGAGTTGATGCGCGCGCTGAAGGCATCGAGCGATTTCGTAACTAACAAGATGACTCCTGCCGACCTGATTGCGGTAGTTACCTACTCGTCCAGCCTGCGCGTGACCCAGGATTTCACCAATGATCGCGCCTCCCTCAGGAAGGCTTTGCGAGCGATCCTGGTGGGGGAGGAATCCTCGACGCTGGCCGCGCAGGGGACAATTGGGGAAGCAGGCGGAACGGACGCCAACGGCATGGAAATCGTCACGCAGGACGTGTCCGATGCCTTCACCCCGGACGAAACCGAATTCAACATCTTCAACACCGATGAGAAGTTGGCCGCTGTCGAGTCGTTGGCCACCATGCTGCGCCAGGTGCCGGGGCGGAAGAGCGTGATTCACTTTTCGAGCGGCATCACGCGCACCGGCCAGGAGAACCAGGCGACATTGCGCGCGGCCACCGACGCGGCGAATCAAGCCGATGTATCGCTCTACACCATGGACGCGCGCGGGCTGGCAGCGCTGCCCCCCGGTGGCGATGCCAGCGCTTCCAGTCCATCCGGCACGGCCATTTACTCGGGTTCCGCCGTTGCCTCGCAGGTTTCTTCTTTGCAAGGCAGCCGCGAAACACTGGCCACACTCGCCACTGACACGGGGGGAAGAACCTTTTACGATTTGAACGATTTCACTCCCGCCTTTGAAGAAGTGCAGAAGGAAAATTCCAGTTATTACCTGATTGGATATTCACCCACGAACACGCACTCCGATGGCCGGTTCCGGCACATTCGCGTGGAAGTATCCCGGCCGGGTTTAAAGGTCCAGGCGCGCCCCGGGTATTTCGCGCCAAAGAATTTCCGGCAGTTCACGCGCCAGGACAAGGAACTCCAACTCCAGCAAGTAATGGATTTGGAAGTTCCGTTTGTGGACCTGCCCTTCGTCGTAGAGACCGCATACTTCCGCCGCCCGGATAAGAAATTCACAGTTGTCCTGGCCGCCAAGATTCCCGGCTCGCAGGTTGCATTCCTCAAGAAGTCCGGGAAGCAGGAAACTGAATTTGATTTTGCCTGGAAAGTCACGGATGCACAGAACCATACCGCGGGTGGGCTGCGCGATACGCTGCCGGTACGGGTGACCACCGATACCTATCAGGAAATCATCGGCAGCAACCTGTTTTACGAGGGGGAAGTCGTTCTGCCCCCGGGGAAATACAATCTGAAGGCGGTGGTGCGCGAAAACGAAACCGGCAAAATCGGAACTTTCGAGACGCCGTTAGTGGTGCCGGATGTTGCCGATGGGGGCCTGGGCTTGAGCTCCATCGTGCTCTCGAACGAAGTAAAGTCCTCCGACGACCTGGATCACGCCCATGTGAATCGCGACAAGAACTCGCCGCTGCAAGTGGGGAACCGCTCCGTGCTGCCCAGCGTGACGAGGGTGTTCCGCTCGAACCAGATGCTCTCGGTTTTCCTCGAATCCTATGCGGGGAAAAACGTGACCTCCTCGGGTCCCGCTACACCGCCGTCGGTAGGCCTGGTCTTCTTCCGCCACGGAAGAAAATTCGCCGAAGCCGGACCCTTCCCCGGCAAGCTCGAGAAGTCGCCGGACCAGAAGACTTCCTACTTTGCCCAGATTCCGCTGGATAAATTTCCCCGAGGCAGCTACACCCTGCAAGTGAATGTTCTTGCCCCAGCCCTCGAACGCGTGGCCTTCGCGCGCGTGCCCCTGGCCATCGTGCCGCCTCCACCGCGCAACCTGCCTCCAGCGGTGGTGAAATGAGATTGCATGGTGGTCCAGAGCTTTTCGGACTGTGAAATGTGTTTGCAGCATGTTCAAAAATCATTGACACAGGCGGTGCAATCTTTTACGATTACATTCGACAATTGAATATCTGATTCAGTAACCCTGAATCTCATCTAGAGTGGCCGAGGGAAGGGCCCGAAGACGCCACGACAACCGCTCCGACTTGGTCGGAGGTCAGGTGCCAATTCCTACCCGGTATGGGGGAGATGAGAGGGGGCCGTTTAACCTGCAAGAAAGCCTCTTCTTACTTCGGAAGAGGTTTTTCAGTTTATGCCTCTCCGAGAACTTCTTGGTATTCCCCCAGACAACATCCCGGCCGCTCAGATGAACGAGGGAGGACTTGTGAGTTACGCGATTCATCTGAAATGCCGGGAGTGCGAGCGTACTTATCCGCTCGAACCCGTTGCCGCCTGTGAGGAATGTTGGGCCCCGCTCGAAGTTGTGTACGACTATGGAAATCTGTGGTCTGACTTGCGGCGCCAGGATCTTGCCTCGCGCCCCCCCAACATGTGGCGCTACCGGGAACTACTGCCCCTGTCGAGCGAGCCTTACGTGGGTCACCAGACCGGGTTTACGCCGCTCGTGGCAGCTCCCCGGCTGGGCGCGGCGCTGGGGGTTCGCGAACTCTATGTGAAAAACGACTCCGTCAACCACCCTACGCTTTCCTTCAAGGACCGTGTGGTGGCGGTGGCGCTCTCGAAAGCGCACGAGTTCGGGTTCGACACAGTCGGTTGCTCGTCCACAGGAAACCTTGCTAACGCCGTGGCTGCGCAAGCGGCGGCTGGCGGGTTTAAGTCATTCATCTTCGTTCCCGCCGAGCTGGAGATCGAGAAGATCATTGCCACGCAGGTCTACGGCGCTACGCTGGTGCGCGTGCAGGGCAATTACGATCAAGTGAACCGCCTTTGCTCGGAAGTGGCTCAGAAGCACACCTGGGGCATCGTGAACGTGAATTTGCGCTCCTACTATTCCGAGGGATCGAAGACTGTGGGATACGAAATCGCCGAGCAACTCGGCTGGCGCCTGCCGCAGAACATCGTGGTTCCCATGGCAGGCGGGTCGCTGATCACCAAGGTCAACAAGGCGTTTGAGGAATTGAAAAAGCTCGCCTGGGTTAAGCCCATTCAAACCCGTTTCTTTGGCGCCCAGGCGACGGGTTGCTCGCCCATCACCAGCGCCGTCAAACGCGGCACTACGGAAATCGATCCCCAAAAACCCCACACGATTGCCAAATCGCTTGCCATTGGCAACCCGGCGGACGGTATTTATGCGGCCAAGACGATCCTTGGGAGTGGCGGCAGGGGTGAAGATGTGAGCGATGAGGAAATTGTCGAGGGCATCCGCCTGCTCGGGGAGACCGAAGGCATCTTTACGGAGACCGCCGGCGGCGTGACCGTTGCCGTGGCGCGCAAGCTGATTCGCCAGGGCCTGATCAATCCCCAGGAATCGATCGTGCTGGCAATCACCGGAAATGGCCTGAAAACTATTGGCGCTCTCCAGGGGCGGATTGCGGAGAGTGTCTTGATTCGGCCCAAGCTGGATGATTTTGAAGAACAGTTTTTGAACGTTGCGGCCACGGTTTAGCTGTTGGCTCGCGGCTCTCAGCCGTCAGCTTTCAGCTCTTAGCAAAGACGCCTGGGATTGATTGTGTCGCAGGCCCGCGAAAGCACAGAATGGCTCGACTCAGCACGGTTATTCAGCCACCCTGCCAAGCTGACGGCTGAGTGCTGAGAGCTGATAGCTGAGAGCTAATGGCTGAAGCCTAATCACTTCTTTGAGGAGGAAACTTTGGAGAGGAAACTCGGCTTTGATTCCCTTGCATTGCACGCCGGCCAAAAGCCGGACCCCACAACCGGCGCACGCGCCGTTCCCATCTATCAGACTACGTCTTTTGTCTTCAGGGACACAACCCACGCAGCGAATCTGTTTGCACTGAAGGAATTCGGCAATATCTATTCGCGCATTATGAATCCCACCTGGGACGTGCTGGAGCAGCGCGTCGCCGCCCTCGAGGGTGGAGTGGCGGCCCTGGTCACCGCCTCCGGCCAAGCGGCGCAGACTTTGGCGATCCTGAATATCTCGAGCTCCGGCGACCAAATCGTCTCATCCGCCAGCCTCTATGGGGGCACCTATAACCTCTTTCATTACACACTCGCCAAAATGGGCATCGAGACCGCCTTCGTCGATCCAAGTGATCCGGAGAACTTCAAGCGCGCCATTACCCCCAAGACGCGCCTGCTCTATGCGGAGACGCTGGGCAATCCCAAGAATGACATGCTCGATATCGAGGCTGTGGCCAAGATCGCGCACGATGCCGGTGTACCTTTGATGATCGATAACACCGTGGCTACACCGTATCTCTGCCGTCCGTTTGAATGGGGTGCGGACATCGTCGTTCATTCGATGACGAAGTTTCTCGGAGGCCACGGGAGCTCCATCGGCGGGATTATCGTGGACTCTGGAAAATTCAACTGGGCGAACGGGAAATTTCCCGAGCTCGTCGAGCCCGACCCGAGTTATCACAACATGAAGTTCGTGGAGACGTTTGGGCCGCTCGCTTACATGATCAAGGTGCGAGTCCAGCTCCTCCGCGATATCGGCGCGGCGCTGAGCCCCTTCAATGCTTTCCTGATTCTGCAAGGAGTTGAAACCCTCTCCTTGCGGGTTCAGCGTCACTGCGAAAACGCCTTGAAGGTGGCCCAATTCCTGGAGTCGCACCCGGCGGTCAGTTGGGTGAACTATCCTGGTCTTGCCAGCCATCCCGCCCACACGCTAGCCAAAAAGTACATGCAGCACGGGTTCGGGGCAATTCTCGGTTTTGGCATCAAAGGCGGATTGCAGGCGGGCATTAAGTTTATAAACGCTCTCGGCCTGCTCTCGCATTTGGCGAATATCGGCGACGCAAAATCACTAGTCATTCACCCCGCCAGCACGACTCATCAGCAACTGAGTCCGGAGGAGCAGCAGGCGACGGGAGTAACTGAGGATTTCATCCGGCTCTCGATCGGGCTAGAGACCATCGAAGATATCATCGCTGACATCGATCAGGCACTTGCGGCCTCGCAAAAGTAGGACCGTCCGTTGTCAGTGGTCCGTGGTCCGTCGTTCTGCCCAGCGCGGACAACGGGCCATGGACAACGGACAACTGACCACGGACAACTAACCATGGAAGACAAATGTACGGTTGGAATCGTTAAGACGCACTCCGTCACCTTCGCTCAGCCTCCCCAGGAGATGCTCCTCGAATGCGGCCGGAGTTTCGGGCCCATTACTTTGGCATACGAGACTTATGGAGAATTGAGCCCGGCCAAAGATAACGCCATTCTGATACTTCATGCCCTTTCCGGTGACGCCCACGCCGCGGGTTTCAATCATCCCCACGAACGCCAGCCCG
Source organism: Terriglobia bacterium (assembly GCA_052139985.1). Lineage (GTDB taxonomy): Bacteria > Acidobacteriota > Terriglobia > UBA7540 > UBA7540 > Bog-366. Next base: position 1,943 of record JBKQVI010000073.1, on the reverse strand, counting down.
GCTGGTGGGACATTATGATTGGCCCGGGCAAAGCGTTCGACACGAGCCAATACTTTGTGATTTGCTCCAACGTCATCGGAGGCTGCAAAGGCTCGACGGGTCCCAGTTCGATCGACCCGCAGACGGGGCGGCCCTACGCGTTGAACTTTCCCATGGTGACCATTCATGACATGGTCAACGCCCAGCGAACCCTCATTGACTACCTGGGAATAGACCAGTTGCTCTGTGCCGTGGGTGGCTCAATGGGTGGTATGCAGGTCCTTCAGTGGGTGGTCAGTTATCCGGAGCGAGTGCGGCTGGCGATCCCCATTGCTACTACCAGCAAGCTTTCGTCGCAGGGTATCGCCTTCAACGAGGTGGGCCGACAAGCCATCCAGTCCGACCCTCATTGGAGGGAAGGCGAGTATTACGGCAAGTCCATTCCCCGGCGGGGGTTGGCCATTGCACGGATGATCGGTCATATCACTTACCTTTCTGAGAAGTCCATGCACCAGAAGTTCGGCCGCAAGCTTCAGGACAAGGCTGAGTACGGATATGACTTTCGCGCGGATTTCGAGGTAGAAAGCTACTTACGCTACAAGGGCGACCATTTTGTTGACCGCTTCGATGCCAATTCCTACCTGTATATATCGAAAGCGATGGACTACTTCGATCTTGCCCATCCGTACGAAAAACTCGAACAGGCTTTTTCGAATGTGAAGGCGAAGTTCCTGGTGATTTCATTTTCTTCAGACTGGCTGTTTCCCTCATATCAGTCGAAGGAAATTGTCAGTGCCTGCCGGCGCGTCGGCGCGGAGGCTATTTACACGGAAATTCAGACCGATTACGGGCACGACGCTTTTCTCCTGGAGTCGGAGCAACTAACCTCTCTCATTACCAATTTCCTGAGCCACGGGAAGGAGGCTTCTTAGTCCATGGGTACTTTAGGCGAAGAAATCCGGCTTGATGACGCGGGCACGATGGTGCGGTTGCTGCCGGAGCATGGCGTGATTATGGATTTGATTGCCGAGGGCTCGCGCGTCCTCGATCTCGGCTGCGGCGAAGGAGACTTGCTCCTGGCCTTGAAGGTCAGAAAGAACGTTCGGGCCGAGGGAATTGAATTGTCCGAAGCCTGCATTCAGTCTTGTGTGGCCAAGGGCCTCTTCAGCGTTCAGCACGGTGATTTGGATGAAGGACTGGCGAATTATCCCGACCAATCCATCGATGACGTCATCCTTACCAATACCATCCAAGTTTTACACCGCCCCCTGTTTCTGATCCGGGAAATGGCCCGCGTGGGCAAGCGCTGCATCGTGAGTTTTCCGAATTTTGCCCATTGGCCCGTGCGGTGGCAACTCTTTCGCCATGGCCGCATGCCGAAGACCGGCAAGCTGCCGCACGAATGGTATGAAACCCTGAACATTCACTTAACCACGATCATCGACTTCCGCGAGTTCTGCCGCAAGGCGGGCTTGCACATTCTCCAGGAAATTCCCCTGCGCACTTCCGGTCCCGGACGTCGCAGTGAAGTGCATTGGTTCCCCAACCTGCGTGCGGATTCGGCCATCTTCGTGTTGGAAGCAGGCCCTACAATGATTGCTAATCCCACTTCGCCCCTCTGACCGCAACCTTGCCTTCAGTCATCAGGGGTACGTCAAAGTCGCATAACTGCAAGATAACAGGATAAAGGCGATCGGGGCGAATTATGGAGTGCGGCAGCTTGCTGCCGCTTTCGGCGCGCCTGCTCGCTGGCGCGCTCTGGGCGGGCAGCAAGCTGCCGGCCCAGAAAGCGGGAGCAAGCTCCCGCACTCCATGTCGACGCGACTTTGACGTGGCCCTGGCATCGCCCCCCTTTGTTAAGAGCATTGCGCTACAATGGTCTTGCACATGGCCACTAAACCTGAACTCTTCGGCACGGACGGCATTCGAGGCGTAGCCGGGCAATATCCGCTGGACCAAGTCAC
>JBKQVI010000072.1:0-3800 GCA_052139985.1 Terriglobia bacterium | reverse complement strand
AATTACCTGCACGGTGGACTCGTAAGCCATCTTCGACCTCCTTCCCACTCGGGAAGGAGAGAGTATATCATAGCGATAGCGCTAGTCAAGAACTTTTTCGATTTTTTCACAGCTTCTCTTGCCCGTGCCACGTTCTGGTTGCGGCTCCGCCGCCCTGTGTACTCCGTGTCGCAAAGCCTCCAACACAGAGTACACGCCGTTCCTCAGTGGCCTCTGTGCGAATGTTTTGCCAGCGACAGAGAACACAGAGAGACTGCCGTGTGTTGTCTGGAGCGGAAAGCAGGGGCGGCCCAAACAAAGGCGCGAACCCTACGGCGGTTCAGCACATCTAAGGAAGTACGGAGGTGTAACCATGTATGCCATTATCGGTGCAAGTGGGAATACGGGAAGCGTAGTTGCCGGAAAGTTGCTCGCCCATGGGGAGAAAGTGCGAGTGGTTGGCCGCGACGCCAGCCGACTGCATCATCTTGTCCAGAAGGGCGCCGAGGCGTTCGTTGCCGATGTTTCCGATGCCGCCGCTCTTACCCAAGCGTTTAGGGGAGCAAAGGCGGCATATCTCATGAATCCACCGAACCCCGCGCATCCCAATGTGCGGGAGGAACAGGAGCGGGTGAGTGATGCGCTGGTGGCGGCGGTCAAGAACGCGGGCGTGGAATACGCCGTGGTTCTCAGCAGCATTGGCGCCGACAAGCCGGTCAAAACAGGGCCCGTGGTGGTTTTGCACAACTTCGAACAGAGGCTGAACGGTGTTGCCGCGCTCAAGGCGGTCTACCTGCGCGCAGGCTACTTTATGGAAAACCTATTGCCGCAGGTTGGGATTATCCAGAGGTTTGGCATGACGGGTGGTCCGCTGCGCGGTGATCTGAAGGTCGCAATGATTGCCACACGCGACATCGGTGGCGCGGCTGCCGAGGTCTTGCTGAAACTCGATTTCACCGGCAAACAAGCGCGCGAGCTTCTGGGGCAGCGCGACTTGAGCTACCAGGAAGTGTCGGCTGTCATCGGCAAGGCAATCGGCAAACCCAGCCTCGGCTATATGCAGTTTCCGCCCGCACAGCTCAAACCGGCTTTGGTGCAAATGGGCATGTCTTCCAATATGGCCGACCTTTTGTTAGAAATGGCCGACGCCCTGAACTCGGGATACATGGCGCCACTCGAGGCCCGCTCCGCGCAAAACACCACACCCACCGCCATTGAGACTTATGTCGCGGAGCAAATCGTCCCCAAATTCACGGAGAAGTCTGCCGGGGCTTGATTGGAGCCTCGATCTCCAATCACTGCAAGTTATTGCGCCAATCCCGATCGAAGTTCGCTCGCTGCGTACGGATCAAACTCTTCCTCCGCGCGAACCAGCAGGGATGAATATGTGCGCAGCCCCTTGGAGTGCATGCGGCTCGACGCCGCCTTTGCATTGCGTCTGGGATGAAGTGAAGAAGGGTCGAGTCAAGGCCTTACCTCGGAGGTCATTCCCAGGCGGTGTCGAGCCGAACTCCAAGGTGCTGCGCACCTCCATTTTGTGTTGTGAGGGTGCCCCGAAGCAGGGCACACGCTAGCCCCGGCGTTTGCTATTCCTAGTCCTCACCAGTAAACTTGCCGCCATGGTCAAAAAACTCATGCATTTGGCATTGGGGACGGTGATGGCTTCTGCTTGTTCTTTCCCCTCCTTGTCTCAAACTCCCAACAATCCCCTTGACCGCACTCAGGCGCGCTCGATGGTGATTACCCGGCAGGGGATTGTCGCTACCAGCGAAGTGCTTGCCTCACAGGCTGGGGCGCAAATCCTGGCGCGTGGAGGATCCGCAGCCGACGCCGCCATCGCCGCCAACGCGGTGCTGGGCGTGGTGGAGCCCATGATGAACGGCATGGGCGGCGACCTTTTCGCGATCGAGTGGGATGCGAAAACCGGAAAGCTTTCGGGGCTCAACTCCAGCGGCTGGGCGCCGGAAAAGCTGACTCCGGAATTCCTGAAGCAAAAAGGCATTACGCACATGCCGACGGCGGGAATTTACTCGGTCACGGTGCCAGGGTGCGTACGCGGCTGGGAAGCGCTGCACGCCAGATTCGGACGCCTACCCTGGGCCGATCTTTTTCGGCCGGCAATTTACTACGCCCGGAACAGCTTTCCGGTAGCGGAGATCATCGCGGCAGAATGGGAGTCGGCCCGAGGCGCTCTGTCAGCCGACTCCAATGCTCAAGCCGCCTTCCTGCCGCATGGCAAGGCTCCGGTGACGGGCGAGGTTTTCCGCAATCTCCGATACGCACGCGCCCTTGAACTGGTAGCGACACAGGGCGCGGATGCGTTCTATCGCGGGCCTATCGCCGAGGCGCTGCTCAAAACTTCCGATCGCCTGGGCGGCGTGATGACAGCGGCGGACCTTGCCGATTTTCGCCCGGAATGGGTGGAGCCGATCTCGACGACCTACCGAGGGTGGACGGTCTATGAACTGCCTCCGAACGGTCAAGGCATGGCGGCGCTCGAAATGCTAAATATCATGGAACGTTTCCCGCTCGCGCAATATGGGCCGGCCAGTGCCGATGCATTCCACGTCAAGATGGAAGCGCAGAAGCTGGCGTACTCCGACTTGCGGCGTTATCTGGCGGACCCAAGGTTTGCGAAAGTCCCGACCGGCGGAATCATCTCCAAGGATTACGCCGCCGAGCGCGCCAAGACGATCGACATGAGTAAAGCACACTGCGCCGTCGAGGCGGGCGCGCCAGGCCGCTTTGGCACGGACACGATTTATCTCAATGCGGTGGACAAGGAAGGCGACATCGTCTCGTTTATCCAGAGCCTCTCCGCGGCTTTTGGTGCCGGCCCGGTGGTGGAGGACTTTGGCCTGCTCCTGCAAAACCGCGGCGCGGGCTTTCTGCTGGACCCGGATTCCCCTGACGTGCTCGCTCCCCACAAGCGTCCGTTCCACACCGTCATTCCCGCCTTCATGCAGAAAGGCGATCTGCACATCGGGTTCGGAATCATGGGCGGATTGAATCAGCCTCAGGCTCACGCACAGTTTGTTTCGAACGTAGTCGATTACGGAATGAATATCCAGGCGGCGCTGGAAGCCGCACGCTTCACCAAGCTCAATTTCGGCGGATGCGATTTTATGATTGAGGACCGCGTGCCGGAAGCCGTTCGCCAGGCGCTGGCGGATCGCGGGCACGTCCTCACGCTGCGCGGGGACTTCTCAAACCCGATGGGCGGCGGGCAGGCAGTGCTGCATGACTCCGCTGCGGGTGTGAACTATGGCGCATCCTCTCCCCGCAAAGACGGTGCGGCCGTGCCGGAGCCCGATGCCTACTTTTAGTACCTATGACACCTTTCAGCGTACCGGTTACGCTTCTTCAAAAAGGCAAAGTGGCGCCGCATGTGGGGTGGGCGTCCTGCCCATAAGCGCTCAGACAAGAATTGACCCGCGAAACAAGGATTAAACGAAGAAGCAAAGATTAACCACAGAGAAAAGCGCTTTTGACTGCACTGGCGGGGATCACGGTTCCTTGCTTGTCGCCCCCCTGTTGCATCCGCGTCTTCTCTGCGTGACCTCTGTGGTGAAGTCCTTAATTGTTGTTCATTCACAAGGGCTTAGCGTCACCTCTCCGGCAGAGACCAAGGATTATCTCAGCGTTTATGGAAGTCCTGCGATAGCCGGCCACGGCCAGGATGGAAGCGCCACGACTGTTGGGGATTGCAACGGGTGTTCACCATGGAGTCGGAGTGACATTTTACGTGCAAGTTGCTGCATGCTAACGAGGTTTGCGGCGCTCGGGCAGTTTTTTGCGCGTGACTACAGCAATCTTCCGGT
>JBKQVI010000071.1:0-8606 GCA_052139985.1 Terriglobia bacterium | reverse complement strand
CCCCTGAAGAGGAGTTGGTTGTCAAGTTTGTCGACCCGTGAAAAAAAGTTGGCAGGCGACGTGCGTAGGATCGCTCCCCGTAGTTCAGCGGACGGTCGCCAGCAGCGCAGTTATTGGGACCTCATGCGTAGGGGGAGTGCTCAGGTATGCCGAGATCGGCTGTCACAGCACCAGCTCGTGTAGGGTCGTGGCGCCTGTCCTTGCCTCGCGGACAAACCCGCGCTGTATCAATAGTTTGAGATGGCGCCGGAGGGTCCGGAGGTTCCAATTGAGAACCGCGTCAGCCCGCTATTTTAAGCGCAGTGGTTACACCATTCCCTCAAGCCCCCCACCTTCTCACGGTCGAGTTGTGTCCAGGAACACAAGACAGGGGCCTTTGCGATGTAACTACGAGCACCCACTTGTGCTTCCGCAGTTCAGGCAACGATAGCACGAGCCGCTGCACACCATGATGGCACCGCACTGCTGGCAGGCCGGTCCATCGCCGTTACGCCCGGCTAGCGCCAAGTCCACGTTCGGCATTAGAGCTGCAGACGCCGCCAGTTCATGCCCGCCTTCACCCGCCCCGCCCATGTCTGCGACCGCCATTTCCTCCCCCGGCAAGAACTTGATGGCGAGCCAACGGAAGATGTAATCCATTAAGGACTTTGCGTAGCCGATTTCCTTCACTCCCGACCATCCACTGGGCTCGAACCGTGTGTGGCTGAACTTCCCGCACAACACGGAAAGTGGTACGCCAAACTGCAAAGCCAGCGATACGGCCGTGGCAAAACAATCCATGAGGCCCGAGACGGTTGACCCTTCCTTGGCCATCCGGATGAATATTTCCCCAGGGACACCGTCTTCATACAGACCTACGGTCAGATAGCCCTCCTGCCCACCGACCGAGAAATGATGGACTACGGCGTTCCTTACGTCCGGAAGCCTTCGGCGATAGGCTTTCGCTCCCTCGGCAGGGTCCGGCCCCGTCGGTCGTACGCTGGGAGCATCGAGTGAAACTCCCGACTCACGCATCTCAGATCCCTTACTCGCATCTCCGGTACTCAGCGGCTGAGTTCGCTTGCAGCCATCCCTGTAAACCGCGACCGCCTTGAGACCCATATGCCAAGCTTCCAGGTAAACAGTGGCGATGTCTTCGATTGTGGCTGCGGTTGGGAGGTTAACCGTCTTAGAGATTGCCCCGGAGAGAAACGGCTGGACCGCGGCCATCATTCGCACGTGGCCCATATAGTGGATCGAGCGCTGGCCGTTCACGGGCGTGAGCGAGCAGTCGAAAACCGGAAGATGCTCCGCCTTGAGGCTCGGCGCGCCTTCGGTCGTTTCGTTCTCTTTGATGTAATTGCCGATCTCGCTGGTCTGCTCTTCACTGTAGCCCAGCCTCATAAGCGCTGCATGCACGACGTTCGTTACGAGCTTGATCAGCCCACCGCCCACCAGCTTTTTGTACTTCACGAGGGCCAAGTCAGGTTCAATGCCCGTGGTGTCGCAGTCCATCATGAATCCGATCGTGCCGGTCGGAGCGAGCACTGTCACCTGGGCATTGCGGTAGCCGTGCTGGGCGCCCGAGGCCACACACTCCTTCCACACTTCCTGGTTCGCGTACCAGAGGCTTGGTGGGACGTCGCATCCGGTGACATCCTCCAACGCCTTGCGGTGCATCCCGATGACCTCCAGGAACGCATCGCGGTTTTCGCTGAAGCCCGCAAACGGTCCCACTACCTCGGCGATTCGCGACGACATCAGGTAAGCTTCTCCGTGTATCAGGGCTGTGATCGCGGCGGCTAAGCTCCGTGCCCCTTCTGAGTCGTAAGGCAGGCCTCTCGCCATCAGCAGCGCGCCCAGATTAGCATAGCCAAGGCCCAGCGGGCGGAAGTCGTGCGAGTTCTGAGCAATCTTCTCGGTCGGATAGCTCGCGTTATCGACGAGTATTTCCTGCGCCGTGATCATGACATCTACGGCCTGGCAGAAGGCGTCTGTATCGAATCTCCCATCAGGCAGGAGAAACTTCATCAGGTTCAATGAAGCCAGGTTGCAGGCCGAATCATCCAGGAACATGTACTCGCTGCAAGGGTTCGAAGCGTTGATCCGGCCCGTCGCCTTGCAGGTATGCCACTTGTTGATGGTTGTGTCGAACTGCATCCCAGGATCGCCACACTGCCAAGCGGCTTCCGCGATCTTGCGCATCAGATCGCGTGCCCGGTAGGTCTTTGCCGGCTCGCCGGTCGTGACGTTCCGGGTAGCCCACTGCTGGTCCTCAGCCACAGCCCTCATGAACTCGTCCGTGACGCGCACGCTGTTGTTGGCGTTCTGGAAGAAAATCGAAGCGTATGCCTCCCCATCGAGCGAGGAATCGTAGCCGGCATCAATCAGCGCCCAGGCCTTTCGCTCCTCCTTGGCCTTGCACTCGATGAAATCGACGACGTCGGGGTGGTCGATGTTGAGGATCGCCATCTTTGCCGCGCGCCGCGTCTTGCCTCCGGACTTGATGACGCCGGCAAAGGCGTCAAAACCTTTCATGAAAGATAGAGGACCCGAGGCCATGCCACCACCCGAGAGCCCTTCCAGGGAGGATCGAAGAGGCGAGAGGTTCGTGCCTGTGCCCGAACCATACTTGAAGAGCATCCCCTCGGTTTTGGCCAGGTCGAGGATGCTGGGGAGGTTATCTTGGACGGAGTTGATGAAGCAGGCGGAACACTGCGGGTGACGGTAGGCCTCTGTCTCCTGTTTCACGCTGCCTGTGGCGGGGTCCCAGTACCAGCCGCCACCATCAGAATGACGGCCATCCTTGTGCCACAGACCGCAATTGAACCAGACAGGCGAATTGAAAGCCGCCTTTTGGCGAACCAAAAGGTGTGTTAGTTCTTCCTGAAAACACCGAGCGTCTTCCTGGGTGCGAAAATAGCCGCCCTCCACGCCCCATTGGGAAATCGTGTCCGTAACCCGACTGATAAGCTGGCGGACGCTCGACTCGCGCTCCACCGTGCCGAGTTTCCCGTGGAAGTATTTCGAGGCCACAATATTCGTGGCGGTCATTGACCACTCCTTCGGAACTTCCACGTAGGCCTGCTCAAAAATCACTTGGCCCTTTTCGTTCTGGATTGACGCGGTGCGCAGATCCCATTCAATTTCATCGAAAGGATGCTCGCCTGCTTTCGTAAAGAAGCGCTTGAAGGTCAAGGCTCGCTGGGCGGGCGCGCCAGGTGATTCTGAGTCATGACCGTTGATTACGGCATTTCTTACATTCGATTCTGGCATCTCGACCTCCTGAAAACTTTTTGAAGGCGATGGTGGGTTCGGGCCAATTTTCTCACGAGATAAGCCCCTCCCGGCTACGCCTTTTTGAGCCGCGAATAGAGCCTGATCCAACCGCTGTGCACCCCTGCGTTAAGGTTGAAGAGATTGACCGCTATCCACACTTCTCGAGGGACTGAGACTTCCGCCCTCCGAGTTCGTTGCAGCAAAACCTGCTGCCGCCGGTGGGGCTAAGCAATGACAGTGATTGCAACCCACGCAAAGGATTCCCCGGGTTACTGCCCCAACTGCCGCTCGAAATTCTTGGGGGATCTCCAATGGCTCACCACCGCGGGAGTAGAAGACCGGCAGGCGCGAATTCGTCGCTTCTTTGCCTTTTTTTTGGGGCTCGATTTCGAGGTACCCATGAACTCCTCGAAACAACAGTCTCGATTCGAGAGTGGGCCTTTTGCCAGCCGCTGAATCGCCAGGCCCGTGTTTGGTGATGAGCAACTCGCAAGTACGCCCTGCCCGGAACATCTCTACGCGCACTAACACCGGTGCCACCACCGCGGAGTGAAGGCCGTTGACCCCGACTGCGTCTATGGGGTGAAGGTAAGTCAATGGCTCCCCCTGATCGCCGGCGAAAGACACGTAGCGCCCAATCTCTTCGATCGCGCCGCCGGACTCCACACCCCGGATCACGTACCGCCGCGCCAAATTTTGGTGTTCGAGACTCACGTCGGGCTTGGCGAAAATGCCGACCTGGGCCAAACGGCGGACCGCTCGACGGGGCAGGCTGAGCCCACGACGAAGCGCTATCTCTGGTTCTACTGGCATGAATGCCCCCCACTATTGCGGTTTCTGCTGAAATCGAATCGGGCAGCCCAATGCTTCGCGGATCATCTCCTTCGTGCAACCGGCCCAACACTTGTAAAATCGTGGGTCGTCGATTCGAATCGCCAGGTTGTCGCCGCCACGGTCATGACCCGCCTTTGCACACGATGGGCAGCGAGTCACGTAATTGCGGCCCACCTTGCGTACCTTGCCTAAGTGCTCAAGGATCTGAAACTCTTGCTTTCCGGGGGTGGAAGGCCGAGGCGCAGCTTCTGGCGGCCGCGGTTGGCGTATGAACTCTGCCGGCATTGTCTTCCCCGCGATAAAACGGCTCAAGTCTTCCTCCGTCACTTTTTGCAACTGCGTCAGATATGACACCTGCGTTTCCAGGCCATAGTCGGCTCCATAGAACCAATACCTGCGGCCGGCCCCCCGGTGAATTCCCAGTGGACCTCGAATCGCGTTTCCAAACTCGCCTGCCCCAAGCTCATCGTGCTTTGGGAAAACCTCGATTCCATCGGCCAGCCCGCTTCCCTTTACCGGCACGCCCAGCCTCAATGCCAGGTTGTAGATGTAGATTCGACAGTCTCGGGCCAGCAGCGGTGTCTTAAGGAAAATCCAGAGATGCCCACCCCGGCTGCTCATCTCGAGCGCGGGCTGGACCTTGTCCTGGCTCAAGTAGTACTGAAGCTTCACCAAGTCTTCCATGGCGCCCTTGTAGTCTGCGTCGATGGCGACCCACTTGCACCGCTGTGTTTCCGGGTTGATCGCGTAAAGGCCAGCGGTGATCTCCCCTTCCATATGGCGGCGGATGGTGTCCGGAGTCAGGCTGAGACCCTCGCCAGTTTTCTTGTCCGTGGGCCGAAAGTAGTAATGCCGGTCGCTTCCCGGGTGCGGCCGGTCGGACTGCAAGGTGTAGGCCCGCCGGTTCACGAAGAGGCGGAGGTAGTCCGCCACCAGACCGGCTGGCGCGTCTAGCCGAAGCCGCTGCATCTTTTCCTCCGTGAAGCCCGGTGGTCGCCATAGGTCCATACAGACTGGTGATAAAACGAGAAATATTTTCAGTCAAATGAGCCGATGGGCAATCAGGCCGATATCGTGTTTTCAGTGACTTACAACAAGCTGAGTTTGGTTCGCTGTCTGACCCTGTCCTTGGGAGTTGTCTTTAGGCTGGGAGCCTTCCGAGAACCTCGGGTGATTGGCCGACGGTGACCAGCCATTGCACGGGCGAGGTAAGCAATGCGGGGGATTCTGCAAGCTTGAAGAAATGGCATTGCTCGATCAGAACATCGAATTCTGAAGGGCTGTACCCACCGTAATTCTGGTCATTGAAGTCCACCCAAAGCCAGACGCACTTTTTCCGGTCATAGACGTAGACCGCTCCGCAATCGGGGCAGTCAGCGTGGGCGACAAGAATCACGAGGGCGGTTGGAAACTGGTACCAGCGAAAGATCTGCGGATATTCCGCAAACTCCAGCAGCTTGGCAGCGGCTTTGTCCGGTGTCTCCATTGTCGTTAACGAAAGAATTTTGTTGACCCTCAGTTCTCCGAACATTTTTTCCTCCTCTCATTGACGTGCCTTTTGACGAGCGAAATTGCAAGTGTAGGTTGTCAGAATTAATGAAATTTCGTGTCAGAGTTCTTGAAAATCTGTGCCACAGTAAGTGAAATAATCCTATATGCCTGATCGTAGCGGCCGGCTGTGGCGGTCCAGGCAACCGTTTATGCCTTTTTGCTTCATTGCCGCGCCCTTCGAATTTCGGCATACAGCACCAGCGGTCGTCGACTTCTGCCAATTTGGGCAGACCGCGGACATTCATCAGTTCAGCGACGTGCCGATTAACTGAAGGAGCACAGAGGGTCAAACTTTACACAAGAAGGAGAATTCGAATGAGCAAAGCTATAGATGTCCTGCAGGCCGCCCAACAACGGGCCATGGCTGGCCGGCCCAAGGTCGGCGGGTTCCCGTATCTGGCCGAGACGCTGCGGCGTTCAGGTGTGAGTCGCAATCTCTGGTTCCTGCCCGCATGTCAGAGCCTGTATCTGACGGAGCATGGACCGGTTGTGACCCAGGGCACGCCGCTGGTATCCGGCACGGTGGATGTGCCGCCGTTCGACCGGGAGGCACTCATCGCGGCGCTACGAACCGACCAAGCCGGGAGGAGCACGTTCCCGGAATTCCTTGCCGCGTCTTGGCGCGCCGGGGTTGTCCGCTATGATGTCGATTTCGCGGCACGTACCGTTGCCTACTACGGCTGTAATGGCGAAGAGTATATCGAAGCCTACCGTAGCGTTGAAGTGAACTAGCGGCAGTGCTGGCATCCGAAAGGGAGTTCAGGAAAAACAACTGCTGTCTTGTCGCTAGCGTTTACTGATCGACTCGCTCCGGTACAGTTCTTACGGGGCACCCGGACGGGTTGCACTTCTACGGGTAGGCCGTACGGCCAGGTGGGACTCAATAGACGCGAAGACTTCCCAGGCCGAATCCCCAGCAGCGCCGGAACTATCGGCATGACCACGCCTCGCAGTGCGACGAGCGAGTAGATCCTTCGGCGAGCACTTGAATGTAATTTCCAAGTACGCGACTGGAACTATGTTTCTGCAGCGGCGGCCGTTAATCCCTGCCTTCTTGCTGCATTTGGGCCCTCGTTCATAAGCTTAAATCCCGTCACCTTTGGCTGTCGCCGCAATTGCTGATTTAGCAGGGGCAAGAAATCTCAGGAAGATGGGGAAAGTGGAATTTCAGGTGGTCAAATTGGTTCAGTCTGCGAACCAGGATGCAGGCCTGATTGCCAAACCGTCCCAGAAGTTTACCGAATCAGTTCGTTAGAACGCCTGCCTATCACATTGGGACATGGCGGGATTCGCTGTCACCGCAGGGACGATCCGATAGTCTGCGCGATAGACCAAATTGTGCAGATCACCGGACGCGATGGCCCGGAGTGTGGACAACTGGGCCGCGGCGTCCTCCTCGCTGAACACGTTCAGCGGCCAGTCGCGAACTGTCGTCCCTCGAAGATGAGGGTGGTGGAAGCCGCCTCCAAAATAGGCTTGGAGCGCGATTGGCTGGACCCCAGCTTTCCGCTGTTCAGGCCAGCTCAAAGCCCAGGATGCGTTCAGCCCTCCGTCCGCTGTGCGTTGTAGTCCGGTCTCGGTGAGCTGCCCGGTGTCGCGCAGCAAGCTCGTGTTCATTTCGGTGAGAACCTGGCGGGCGATGGGAGCCAACAGTTGCACCGCCTTCTCGAAATGGGCTTCCTTATCCTTCTGACTCGCAGAGCCGCCGTGTGTACCGTCGCGAAGATCCTCAAAATGACGGATTAGGTTGATGATATAAGCGGGAATCGCACTCTCTGGCATTGTCTACCTCCGGAAAGCCGAATTGGATGCGTCACGCGATCGACCGCACAACGCCGCCATCCGCTCGCAGGGCTGCGCGGTTCGTTGCCGACGCTAACGGGCTGCACACATAGGCGACTATTGTCGCGACTTCTTCCGGACTCGCGAATCGCTTTAGCAATGAAGACGGACGCACCGAGCGAAAGATCTCTTTCTCAACGTCGGCCGTGCTGCTCCCCTGAGATTTCACCATTTGTTGCAAGAACCCCTCAATACCTTCGCTGAGTGTTGGTCCGGCAAGCACCGAATTCACAGTGACGTTGGTTCCTCCCGTGGTTTCGGCCAAGCCGCGGGACAACGAGATCTGGGCTGTCTTCGTGACGCCGTAGTGGATCATCTCGACGGGTATATTCAGAGCGGACTCGCTGGAGATGAAAACAATCCGGCCCCAGTTCCTCTTCAGCATTCCCGGAAGATAGAATCGGCTCAAACGGACGCCACTCATGACGTTGATTTCAAAAACACGCAGCCATTCATCGTCTGTAATCTCGCTGAACGGCTTCGCTTCATAGATGCCGAGATTGTTCACGAGTATGTCGATTTCTGGCACGGCATTTGTGAGCTTCTCCACGCCTTCCCGGGTGCCAAGATCAGCCGCTACTCCCGTGACATGCACATCCCTTTGCTTTTGTCGAATACGCTCAATACCCTCATCGACACGTCTCTGAGAACGGCCATTCATCAGTACGGCAGCTCCTTCTTGGGCGAGGAGCGAGGCTATGGCGAAGCCAATTCCGGCTGTTCAGCCGGTCACAAGAGCGGTTTTATCTCTTAATTGCAGGTCCATTAGTCTTCCCCTTTGGAATTGGTCGCGTTATCTGACCGTCTCGATAACCCTTTCAACGATTACTGTTGCCAGCCCCCGCCGAGTGCCATGTACAGCTGCACGAGATTCTGTTTGAGAAATTCACGGCGCTTCATTGAGACTCCAACCTCCTACTTGAGTGCTCTGGCTTAGGACTAAATGTTTCGGACGGCCTTAATTATCGGCGAGATGTCCCAATAGACCTGATAGTGGGTGATCTTGCCGCCTTCGATCCTGATGTTCTCCGCTACATAGACGTCGTATTCGTTGTTGTTGGCCAAGATCTGGCCGTGTTCGTGCACGATGCCGACTGCTTCAGGACCATCCACTATCAACC
>JBKQVI010000070.1:0-23889 GCA_052139985.1 Terriglobia bacterium | reverse complement strand
AATTACCTGCACGGTGGACTCGTAAGCCATCTTCGACCTCCTTCCCACTCGGGAAGGAGAGAGTATATCATAGCGATAGCGCTAGTCAAGAACTTTTTCGATTTTTTCACAGCTTCTCTTGCCCGTGTGAGATCATGGCCAAGATGGCTATGCCACGAGAAGTAGCGTGGGCGTCCCGCCCGCTGTCGCCGGAGCGTCCCGCTCCCGCCCGGAAGACGCGGGCAGGATGCCCACGCCCCAGCGGGCGAGACGCCCACGCTACAAGTCTCGCGTCGCGGTCTATACGGGAAGCCCAGTCTTTAACCTTTATGTCGCGCACCCTCGCCTTAGCCACGGACCGCAATGAGCCCCGGGACGCCCAATTCGATAGCGACGTGCGTCAAACTAGACTATATTCTTCAGACGGATTCCAGACTACGATGGAGGGAACGACGTCTCTGTTGGTTTCCCCCGAGAACTGGGCGATGCTAACGACGATGTGGTCTTCACACCGACAAGCCGCCGTCATCGTAATGCTGTCCTTGCTCTTCCTGGGCGCTGGAGCGGGCCCCGAGGACAAGGGGGAGACTGCCGCGCGCCTGAATTCTTCGGGTTTGGATCTCATGAACCAGGGGCGGGTGAAGGAAGCGGTTGAGAGATTCCGCCAGGCGCTTGAGCGGGATCCGGATAACGTCGATAGCCTCGCCAATCTTGGTGTGGCATACATGCGTCAAGGGAACGCGCCAGAGGCGGTGCAGGTCCTGCAGCGAGCCATCGAGCGGCGCCCCGACGATTCTCGCCTCCACAGCGATCTGGCGGCGGCCTTGGGCGCTGCCGGCCGCCCGCACGAGGCCGTTGCCCAAATGAGGAAGTCCTGCTCGCTAGCTCCCCACGACGCTGCCATCCGCCGCAACCTGGGTATTCTCCTCGCGGACGAAGGCAAGAACCAGGACGCCGAAAAGGAGTTGCAGGTCGCGGCCAGCCTTGACCCCGCGGATATCGAGACCCATCGAGCCCTGGCCCGCGTGTTTACCAGGGAAAGTCGCAGCCAACTGGCCCTCGAACAGTACCGTACCGCGCTGCATTACGGGCCGAACGACCCCAACACGCATTTTGAGCTGGGCGAGCTCTACCAAGGCAACGGCGAATTCCCGAAGGCTGACGCGGAATTACGAGAGGCCATCAAGCTTAGCGACAGAGATCCGGTCTACCATGCCGCCTTGGGGAATCTCGCGCTCCGTTCCGGTGACCTGGGTACGGCGGAAGCGGCGCTGCGCCGGGCTATCGAATTGCGTCCGTCCTTCGGCCAGGCACATCGTGACCTGGGGGCCGCGCTGCGCCGGCAGGGACGGCTTGACGAGGCGATTGTGGAACTGCGCCGCGCGGCGGAGTTGCTTCCCGACAATGCCGAGATCCATTTCATGCTCGGGCAAGCCCTTAAAAAGGCAGGGAAAAACGACGAAGCGGTTCAGGAGTCCCTTCTTTTCCAACAGCGAAGCAAGAAAGCTGCGGACAGAGACCTTGTCAATTCCTACGTCGCAGAGGGTACAAAGCTACTTCAAGCTGGCCAAGTCGAGGAGGCAATAACGAAGCTTCAGCAAGCCCTGCGCCTCGACCCGGAAAATGCGAGTGCTTCGTATAATTACGGCTTAGCCCTGCTCTTCCAAAACAAGCCCGAAGAGGCGATAACCCGGTTCCAGGTTGCCCTGCGATCTCAACCCGATAATCCCGAAATGCTCTATTTCCTGGCCCGGGCGTACCTCGCGGCCAATCGACCTGAAGATGCCGCCGCTTGCTTTCGGAAATTGATGGTGATGCGTCCAGACGATCCCTTCGTTCACAACGGGTTGGGCGTCGCGCTGGCCAAGACCCAGGATTTGCCCAACGCCACCGCGGAATTCAAAAACGCTCTCCGCCTGGCGCCCACCAACGCGCTCATTCAGAAAAATCAAGCTTGCATTGAAAACCACTTGCAGGGTTGCGAGTTAACACCGTAGTGGCCTTGGCAGGATTGGTTTAATGGTCCGCTTCCCCTCCTCCTCTCACAATGTCCACAAAAAAGTAGTGGCGGCCTTTTCAAGCCGCCACCGGCGTCTTTCAACTTTCAGCTCATCAGACAGTGCTGCTACTAGAAATAGAACTTCCCTCCGAGCTGGCCGATGCGGGGAGAATAACCGCTACCAAACACCCCACCAAACGAAAGCGGGCCGGAATCGTAATAGCCGGACACGTTGTTGTTGCCATAGAACTGGGCGTGATTGAAAATGTTGAAGAATTCGGCACGGAACTCCAGCCGCTTGCTTTCTGTCAACTGGACGTCCTTCAACAGCGCCAAGTTCCAGTTATTGACCCCTGGCCCGTGAAAGAATCTCCGGTTGGCGTTGCCTTGTCCGCCGAAGGGCTCCGCACTGAACAACGCCGGGTTGAAGTACGGGTTGACCAGTGTCTGTGCCCCAGTCACCGGGTCAGTCTTGATGTATTGCTTTCGCGGGTTTTTGTTGACGTAGATCGGCCCTCCGCCCAGGTATATGGGCATGTC
The DNA here is from genome assembly GCA_052139985.1 of Terriglobia bacterium. GTDB lineage: Bacteria > Acidobacteriota > Terriglobia > UBA7540 > UBA7540 > Bog-366. The sequence goes on along the minus strand of JBKQVI010000070.1, from coordinate 21,371 downwards.
CGTGGGGCTGACCTGCGGACTGTTTCCCGAATTGCCCCGCAGCGAATTATCGTCATTCTCCCCCATCGAAACCGGAGCTCCCGTGGCGAACGACGTGACGCCGGAAATCTTCCAGCCGCGTGTCAACCGCGTCGGCCCCGATTTGAAGAGCTTGTCAAACGGCAGTTCGTACGTGTAACTGGCCGAGAAAATGTGCGTGATGTCGAACTGCGAAAGGGACCGAAAGAGGTTGGGATTCAAGCCCCAGATGATCTGGTCTCCGAACCCGGAGCCATTATCGAGCGATTTACTCAAAGTGTAGCTGAACAGGTAAGCCGCCCGTCCCGTCGTACGCCGCAGAGTGACTTCCATGGCGTTGTACGCTGAGTTGCCCGCCATAAGCTGCGCCCCACTGCTCCCGAAGTTGGCCCCAAAGGTTTGGCGGACCGGAATGCCACTAGCTGGTCCGTTGGCCGGGTAGAAGAGTCCGGTTTCTGCACCCGGCCCACAGACGGGTGAATTGAAAGTGGGCGTGGAAGGAAGGACTCCCGGGATTCCCCGCTGTATAGCCAGCGCAGATCCAGCCACAGCACTCAGGCTATAGCAGAGCGCCGGATTAGCTTGATTGTAGTCCGTGTTGATGATCTGGTGGTGGCCGAAAGTTCCCACGTAAGACACACTGAGCAGCGTGTTGGGTGTCATTTGCCGCTCGATGGAGAAATTCAGATGCTCAGCGTAAGGGCTGGGAGCATTCGGGAAGGGCTGCTTTTTCCCGGAAATCGGCAGGTAAGTCGACCAATTGATGTTGGTATCGCCCTTTGTATAGACGGGAACCGGAAACGGTTGGCCAAAATTCGCTCCCGTTTGCCGGTTGATAAAGGGCGCGTCAAACACCGGTGGAAAGGATGTCGGGTAGTACAAGGAATAGGGGGCGGAGGCAAAATTGAAGGTGTTCGCTCCCTCGATATTCGTAAAATAGCTGCCATAGCCTGCCCGAATGCTGCTCTTGCTTGTATCACCAAAAATCTTGTGCAAGAAACCATTGGTGAAATTCGGCGAATAGGCTAAGCCGATGCGGGGACCAAAGTTGTCATAGCGAGGATTAACGAAGTACTTTGGAATACCGGGGTCGCCGGGGAAACAATATCCCACGGGAGCCGTCGGGAAGGTCGTCGATTGGCACCCCGGCTGGCTGTCAGAGTTCCGATTGTGGTTGTCGGCCCAAAAGGGGGTGGTCTCCCAGCGCACGCCGTAGTTCACGGTCAGGTTCGGTCGAACCCGCCAACTGTCTTCTCCGTAGATCCCGATGTAGAAATTCCGCAGATTGAGGGATGCGGGGGCGCCCTGCGCGAAATAGGAGGGAGCACCAATCATCATGTCGGCCAAGTCATACCCGGTTTCCTCGCCGTTGAAGGTAAAGAACGAGTTGCCACCATTATTGGTCTGCGCGACGGGCAAGTGATCCCAGTGGTAGTTGATCCCGAATTTGGCCGTGTGCGTGCCTTTCACTTTCGTGAAGTCATCCTGGAGCTGGTACGTTTCAGCGTCCTGAACGCGCACCACAATATACTGTCCCGTCCCGAAGTTGTTGTATCTAAGCCAGGGCCAATTTTGATTGGCGGGGCCTTCCAGTTGGTAGATGCCCCCCTCGTTGGGTGGAGCAAAGCCGAGGGACTGGAGGGTTGGGCCTTTGGTCCCTGGTTCACCGTTAATGTTGGTGTTGCGCATGTAGCTGGCGGTAAATTGGTTCACGGCGGTGCCGCCGAAGTTCGTGGTAACGCCAAACGTGAACAACTGCGCCTTCCCTACGGTCGCGATAGGAAAACCGGGGAACGAGCCGCCACCAAACGGAGCATAGGGCGACTGGTCCACCCAGGGATCGTAATGCCAGTAGCCGGAGACCATGCCAATCTTGGTGTTGGCGTCGATACGAGCGCCCCCCTTGTCATCCTGTAAAACGTCTGGAAAACCGGAAGTGGAGTAGAAAACCCCTTGATTGGGATCCGGAATGAGCGCCATCGCCTTCGCGCTGGGCGCGTCCCAGGCCTGCGTTGGAACCGTGAAACCGGGAAACACACATTGGCTATTAGTGGTGCAGGTAGACGAGAAGTACGTTTCAGCTGAGGTGACGGCGTATCCCAATCTGGTGGAGAGCAAGCCGGCCATATACGGGCCGCTCACCATATTCGCATTGGGGTTTCTGGCCGCGGTCGCAGTAATAGTCGCCGCCTGGTCTAGAACGTTTCCTTGTTTGTCGGCCTGCGAAGGAACCTGGATAAGCCCCGTATCTACACCCACCACCCGGCGCATTCCCTGATAATCGACAAAGAAAAAGACCTTGTCCTTGAGGATGGGGCCGCCCAGGGTGCCCCCGAACATATTCTGGTGGAGAACGCCGCGATCCGCAGAGTAGAAGTTGCGGGCGTCGAAGTCGGAATTGCGCACGAACTCAAACGCGTCACCATGAAACTGGTTGGTGCCGGATTTGGTGACCACGTTGACTTGCCCGCCGCTGTAGTTGCCGTATTCGGCCCCAGCGTTGCTGAGGATGATCCGGAACTCCGAGATCGAGTCGAGGTTGGGGACGATGGTCGTGCCGCCTTCATCTCCCTCCACCGTGTTCGCTCCGTTCACCATGAAGCCGTTCTGCTCCTGCCTCTGCCCGCTCATGGCGAGGATGCCGTTGGTGAGCGAATTATCAGGTGAGAGCGACCCGTACTGGGATAGGTTAAAAGGCACGACGCCGGGCTGAAGGGCCAATAGATCCGTGAAAGAGCGCCCATTCAGCGGCAGGTCCTCCATCTCTCTACTTTCGACAACCTCGCCAGTTTGTTGGGTTTGTGTATCCACCTGCGCAGCCGCGGCGTGTACGGTAACCTCTTCTCTTTCCGCTCCCACTATGAGAGCCGCATCGACGGTCTGGGCCGTATCGACATTAATGAGCACGCCAGTCTCGTGGTATTCCTTAAAGCCCGTTTTCTGGAAGCTGACATCGTACGTGCCAACGGGCAATGCCGAGAAGCTATAGAACCCAACATTGTCGGTTTGGATGGTCTCCACAACACCGGTCTGAGTGTTCTTGGCCGACACGGTTACTCCAGGAACCACAGCTCCCTGCGCATCCCGCGCCGTTCCCGAAATGCTTCCCGTCACTTTGCCCAAGAGCAAGGTGGGGCCGAAGATGAGTACCGCGATTAGTAAAAGGCTCTGTCTTGCTCGCGCTAGAGATTTCATATGGTGTACCCTCCAGTAGGTTCTCGAAAATTCCGTAACGCCATCGGCTAAAGAGCCTGGCCGATTTTTCTGAAATCACACAGTCAACCCGGGTAGGGGTGTGCAAGTACGAGCAGAACTGAGACCCTTAGTAGATACCCAGGCGATTCAACTTCTTGGAAAGTAATTTTACCCGAGACCGTACTAAGCAATCAGTGTGCCATTTTTACCGATGTTGACAGTCTGCCTAACATGCTGAAGGCTAAAGAAATGCACGCCAAAACCTCGGTGGAAAAGTCCGCTGAAGTTTAAATATTCCATTAACCATACCGAGCGAATACAGGATTCCATATCGTGCCGATTCAATTATGAAATAATCTAAGCTTGTGCGAGCTCGAAAATGCCTTCAATCCGATCGCAGCGGCGAAGACTTGGAGTCGGGGTACCCGCTATTGTCACGCCGCACACTGCAAACCTGTGGCTGGTTTCTCTCAATTCGCTCGTCCCAAGGAAGCCGGGATGATGTTTAGGCGTGAAATCGTGAAGTATTGGAAGACAGCCGACAGTGATTTGTGGATAATGGCTGGTTCATGGTGGTGACCACTTGCCACTATCCACTAACCACTAGCCACTTCCCCTAAGGAGGAATCATGCTCCGTCGCTTGTCACCCCTAACGTACGGCTTGGCGCTGATGGCTGCCCTTGCGCCAATGCTTCCTGTAAGCGGTTTTTCTCAGGCCGATTCGAAGCCGCCGATCAAGCTCGGCATCATCGGCCTGGACACGTCGCATGTGATGGTGTTCACCAAAGCGTTCAACGACCCTACCGACAAAGACCACGTCGCGGGCTTCAAGGTGGTTGCCGCTTATAAGGGAGGCAGCCCCGATGTAGAAGAAAGCTGGAAGCGCGTGGACAAGTTCACGGAGGAGCTGCGAGACAAGTGGAACGTCGAGATTGTCAGCGACATTCCCACACTCTGCAGCAAAGTGGATGCGGTGCTGCTCGAAAGCGTCGATGGGCGGCCGCACCTGGCGCAAGTAAGACCGGTCTTCGCGGCGCACAAACCCGTCTTCATCGACAAGCCGCTGGCCGGCAGTTATAAGGACGCCAAGGAGATTTTCGATTTGGGCAAGGCCGCCGGAGTGCCATGGTTCACCGCCTCCAGCCTGCGCTTCTGGCGTGAAACCGAGCGCTTGAAGAACCCCGAGGGCATCGGTCAAATTCTGGGCTTTGACGTCCTGGGTCCCACCATCAGGGAGCCGCATGTGCCAGCCTTGGTTAATTACGGCGATCACGCTGTCGAGATGCTTTACCAGCTCATGGGCCCGGGATGCGAATCCGTCACGATGCAAACGTCGGGGAACCAGGACGTGGTGGTGGGAAAGTGGAAGGATGGCCGCCTGGGAGTCATGCGAGGGTTCAGCAGCGGACTTTATGCCTTTTCGATCACGGTTTACGGCGACAAGGGCGTTCTGCATTCGGGCGAAAAGACCGAAGGCTACGGCCCGCTGCTCGCGCAGATTGCGAAGTTCTTCAACACTCTTGTACCCCCTGTGAACCCTTCGGACTCTCTGGAAAGCATCGCCTTCATGGAGGCCGCCAGCTTGAGCGAATTTCGCGGAGGAATTGCCGTCCCGCTCAGTGAAATTATGAAGTAGCCGATGCGACCCGGTCGGAAAGCGCTTGTATTACATAATCGGTGGGCCTATAAATCGTGGTGGAAAAACGCTGGCCGGGAATAGGTGCGATCAGTCGCTAGGGGCCGGGGACTACGGGCTAGGGAAAGAAGGGCGCCCAGCCGCGCACGCAGCCCCCAGTACCCAGCATCCATCCGAGGAGGCTTCATCATGACGAATAAGGAAACCGAGGGAGAACGCAAAGAAGGCCGCAGGAATTTTCTGCAAGCGAGTGGTATGGCGTTGTTAGGCCTTGCCATGCCGGAGGCAATTGCCGCCAAGCCGCGCGCAACGGAATCACTCGCCATGTCAGGGGGCACGAAGGCGGTAAACTTTCCCGCCGAGAAATACGAGGCGCTCACTCGCTGGCCGCGTTACGGCCAGGCGGAAAAGGACGCGCTTCACCGGCTGATCGACAACGACAAGTTCTATGATGAACTGCCGCTGTTCGAGAAGGAGTGGAAGGAGTACACCGGAATTCCCTACGTGCGGGCGCACATGAATGGCTCGAGCGCCATCACCAGCATGTACTTTGCCATCGATCTGGAACCAGGCAGCGAAGTGATGGTGCCCTCTTATGATTTCTTTTCCGATTGTCTGGCCATGCGCTTTTTTGGTTACGTACCGATCTTCGTGGATATCGATCCCGCCACTTCGTGCTTCAATCTTGAAGACGCCAAGCGCAAGTTTACCAGCCGCACTCGAGCGATATTTCCCATGCACTCCTGGGGACAGCCGTGCGAAATGGATCACATCCGCGACTTCGCCAAGGAGAAAGACCTGATCGTGCTTGAGGACGCCGCGCACGCTCACGGCGCCAGCATGCAAGGCAAGAAAATGGGGACGTGGGGCGACCTCGCGATCTTCAGTTTTCAGGCCAGCAAAGTAATGCCCACGGTGGAAGGCGGCATGGGGATGTACCATTCCCGCTTGCACTACGAACGCGCCGCTGCGTTCGGCGAGTACTCGCTGCCGGAGCACTTTCCCGCGGATAGCCCCGTCCATCGCTACGCCGGAACGGGATTTGGCCAGAAATATCGCATGCATCCTTTCGCCGCCGCGGTGGGCCGCATGCAATTGCGCAGCTTTGAAGCCACGAACGCCATCGCCCAAAAGAATGTCCGCCGCCTGAATGATGCTCTGATTCAGTTGTCCGGATTGAGTGAGCCCCGCTGCCGGCCTGATCAGAAGCGCGCCTACTATTACCGCAACATGCTGCTGCTCGACTCCGCCAAAGCCGGCTTCTCCCGCGACGCTCTGGTGAAGGCTCTCCAGGCGGAGGGCGTCGATGTTTCCGTCTGGGTTTATCCTGAACAGCATAAGCTCTTCATCTACTCGGAGCCTAAGTGGTGGCACCATCCCCCGATCATTCCCACTTCCATGCCGGGCAACGATTACATCAACGGCCAGCATATCTTCCTGCCGCTCCTTTACGGCGAGGCCGACGATTTGATCGATCAATACGTCAAGGCGTTCCAGAAGATTTGGGCGCATCGGTCGGAACTGGCGTCGGCGTGATGAGCGACGCAACAGGAGATGTCGCGCAGGGCCCGCTCTCCGGCCGCGCGGCTCTTCCTGCGACAAGGGTAACGGGCACGCTCGACACAAGACAAGCTGTTTTAGGCTCGACTCGATACCGAGTACGGTTTAGGGGAGCATTCAGGCCGTGCCGCCAAATGCGGGTCGCGCGGGAAGAGCCGCAAGGCTGGAGAGCGAGCCTTGCGCTACGTCTCTCGGCGGCTCGCGCACGCCGCGCCGTCAAATGCACGCGACGGAAGAACCGCAAGGCCGGAGAGCGGGCCTTGCGCTACGTCTCTTGGGCTATTGCCGCCCCGCCAGTGCCACTGAAATGCTGCGCCGGCGATTCAAGGTGATACAATCCGCCGCATGTCGCGATTGCGCCGATTGCTGATCTCCGAGAAGATCTTCTTCATAACTTGCAACGTTCTTCCCACCCGATTGCCTTTTGTCGATGCGGATTTTGTCTGCCTGGCGGACGCCATCAGGGGCGTGCGCACGCGCAGGAAGTTTCTCTTCACGGGTTACGTTTTCATGGCGGACCACTGGCATTGCCTGGTCATTCCCGCCCGGAACGACACCCTTCCGCAACTGATGGACGCCATCAAGGTGGCGGCGATGCGGCGGGTCAACTCAAGGCAGGGCACCCGTGGACGCCTTTGGCAGCCCCGCTATTACGATGAAATTGTTTGGACCGTGAAGCAATACAACGAATCCCTGAGTTACATGCACTTCAATCCGGTGGAAAGGGGACTGGTGTCAAAGCCGGAAGATTGGCTGTGGTCGAGTTTCCGCTGCTTCGGTGGTGTGGGTGAAATTCCTTTGGAAGTCGATCGGCTAGACCTCCCCGCCGATCAGAGCGTCCGCTTGTAGCGCAGGGCCCGCTCTCCGGCCCTGCGGTTTTGCGATGTTTTTTCACGTACGCGGACATGTGCCGCCCAGGCAAAATCACTGTGTGAGGGAAGAACCGCAAGGCCGGAGAGCGGGCCTTGCGCTACGTCTCCGGGCGGCGGGCGCGCGCCTCACCTCGCTAGTTTGAAGATTAAATGTGAGAAACGCGCAACTCTCTCGCATTCCTTTTGCCACCTACGACCTACCACCTACGACCTACCACCTACCGCACCGCCTAATCGATGCGTTTCGCGTGCTGGTCCATGCCGCCTTGATGGAGGATCAATTCCGTCGCGTGGCCTTTGCTATCGGTTACGAAGGTGACCTGCGCATCGACAACGGTGAGGAAATAGTCGTGGTCGCTCTCCGGGAAAACCTCGAATTTCGGCTGCCCGGTGGCTTGCGTGAAGAAGTGGTCGCCTTCACGCATGAACGATAGGATGAAATTGGGCGCCAGTTGGTAGTGTCCCACAAAGCCATCGAACACCTTTGGGTCCACCTTGACGATTTTGTGCTCCTTCGTCTGGAAGTCCGGCCAATTATATTCCTTGGCGATGGCGCGCAGGATTTCGCCGATCACTTGGCCGCCGTTGTCGGAGTTCGTCATGATGGCGACGCCTTCGCCGGATTCCGTATAGGCTTGGAGATCGCACTGGTATCCCTCGTTCGCGCCGTTGTGGCCGAAACGCAAGGCGTGGCCGGGCGACTGAAGCCCGAAGCCGAGGCCCCACTCTCCCTTCTGCGGGGTCAGCATCTCGCGCATCATAGCCTGCGACAGGACCGTGCTGGATTTTCCCGCGTATTCGTTTTGCACTTCAATGGCCAGCAACGCCAGGTCGGAGGGCGTGGTCCAAAGGCCCGCGGGAGCCATCTCCGGATAAGTGTGCGAGCCGCCTTTTACCGGCTCGCCGTCACCGCGATACGGAGTGGCCGCTCGGGACGCAAGGATTTTCGGCTGGACGTAGGAACTGTGCGTCATTCCCACGGGCTGTAACACGAGATCACTTACCACTTGCGAGAACGGCTTGCCGGTCACATCCGCGAGCAGCGTTTGCAGAACCACGTAGCCGCCCCCGGAATAACGCCAAATCGTACCGGGAACAGTATCGACGCGGATGGGCGGGGTATTGGCGGGCTTCTCGCCGTTCAGGATCTGGACGACGGTCGGCACGGGCTCATTCGACGCATAGCCGGGAAAGCCGTGAACCGTCAGGCCGGCGCTGTGGCTCAGGATGCGGCGTAAGGTGACCTTCTGCTCTTTGGTGAATTCGTTCTCGGGGACCTTCCAGGTCGTGAGCTTGACGTTCACGTCTTCGTCGAGATTGAGCGTACCGTCTTGTACTAGGCGTAGCGCGGCGAGCGCGGCCACGGGTTTGCTGATCGAAGCGGCCTGAAATAGAGTTTCATCGGTGACAGGGTTTTTGCTGGCGACGTCGGCGAAACCGTATGTGCGAGTCCAGAGGATTCGTCCTTGGCCGAAGAACGCAATGCTCACGCCCGGAACCTTGTAGTGCGCCATGCGGTCGGCAATGGTCATGGGTTGCACGGGCTGGCCTTTGATGAGGACCGGAGGGAGCAGGCCATTTTCGATGCGCGCAATGCGGGCGTTGACATCCGAGCCGCCGGCCGGTTCCTGAATGGCCGCGGCACTGGAATTAACAGGCGCGGCCATTGCGCTCGAGCAAGACAGCCGCATCGCGGCGCACAGCAACGCAGAAACTCCGGCAAGAAGAGCAATGCCTTTTCTCATGTTTTTCCCTCACTCGCCCAAATCGTACCATAGTTCAAAAATCAAAAAGCGCGGAGACGTAGCGCAGGGCCCGCTCTCCGGCCCTGCGGCTTTTCGAGGTTTTGCACCGGCGCGGGAACTGTCCGCGGCGCCAAATCACGGCGGGGTGAAAGAGCCGCAAGGCCGAAGTGCGGGCCTTGCGCTACGTCGCCCGGTGGCGGGCCAGCTCTGGCGGCCAAACCCCGGTATGATACACTTTCCCAGATCGTCCATCGATGGAATCGGACGAGAGGATGAACCTGTTTCCTGGCTTCGAATATCGCTCATCGCCAATCCAACATTGAGGGTTCTATGACACGGCGCGAGATGTTTGAACTCATGGGGAAGTCCGCGATTACCGGCGCGCTCGCAGCCTCACCCGCAGCGGGCGATGCGATTGTGCCGCAGAACAGTGAGGCAGCGTCGTCGCCTTCGCCGAACCATCTGCCGGGGACTGAACCTCTAACACGGGAGGGCGATCTCGCCGCGCAGATGGTGGAGGGCATTCACCGCTATTTGGCGAAGCAAACTTCCGCCTCGGTCGAAAAGCGCGGGGCGCATTGGAATTGCGATTACTCTTCGCGCGCCGCCTACGAAACATCCGTCGCCCCCCAGCGAGACCGATTTCGCAAGATTATCGGCTTGATGGATCCGCGGATCGCTTTTTCCGCGCCCCAACTGGAGATCACTGTGGGTGGGCCTTCCATGGTCGCGGCGGGCGATGGATACAAAGTTCTGAGTGTGCGCTGGCCGGTGCTGGCCGGTGTTGACGGAGAAGGGCTCTTGCTTGAACCGGCGGGCACGCCGCTGGCGCGGGTTGTGGCTCTGCCCGACGCGGACGGATCGCCGGAAATGCTCACTGGCCTTGCGCCGGGGATTCCGGCGGCTGCGCAATTCGCTCGTCGGCTCGCTGAACAAGGCTGTCTGGTTTTGATTCCCACGCTCATCAATCGCGCCTGCACGTGGTCCGGCAATGAACAAATCGGCAAGCTCACGAATCTCACGCATCGCGAATACATCTACCGCATGACCTTCGAGATTGGGCGGCACATCATTGGATATGAGGTTCAAAAAGTGCTGGCCGCGGTGGACTGGTTTTCGCAATGCCAACCAGCGCGGCCGATCGGCGTGATGGGTTATGGCGAGGGAGGCTTGCTGGCACTCTACAGTGCCGCCGCCGACGCCCGCATTGACGCCGCGTGCGTCAGCGGGTACTTCCAGGCGAGAGAGGGGTTGTGGCAGGAGCCCGTGTATCGAAATGTGTGGTCACTTCTCGAGGCCTTTGGCGACGCCGAACTGGCCGGCCTCATTGCCCCTCGCGTCCTGACAGTGGAAGCCTCGCGGGGACCGGAGATTGCCGGTGCACCCCCGGCTACCGCTGGCCGATCGGATACCGCGGCGCCCGGCCGGTTGGTGAGCCCGCCGCTCTCAAGCGTGCAGGCCGAAGTTGAACGTGCGCAACCCATCTTTGGAAAGCTGGGTGTGGCGGATCACCTGCGCTGTGTGGTGAGCGGCGACGGGCAGGGAGAAGCGGGATCGGTAGAGGCGCTCGAAGCTTTTCTTCTGGGACTCGGCGCGCGCGGCGGTTTAAAATCCTCGGGACGCGTGCCGCGAGATATGCGCCTGGGGTTTGACCCCGGTGCGCGTCTGCACCGCCAGTTCAAGCAGCTTGTTGACTACACGCAGAGCGCCGTGTTTCGATGCGAGTCGGTGCGCGAGAAGTTTTGGATCAAGGCTGACAGCTCTTCCGTCGAGAAGTGGCAGCAGTCCACACAATTCTACCGGCACTATCTTTGGGAAGAGGCTTTTGGCAAGCTGCCGGCGCCTTCCGAACCGCTGGCCGCACAGACCCGCAAAATTTATGACGAAGTTACGTGGACCGGATACGAAGTGCTGCTTCCGCTCTGGCCCGAGGTATTCGCCTACGGCATTTTCCTGCTTCCCAAACGTCTAGGCCCTGACGAGCGTCGGCCCGTTGTCGTGTGCCAGCACGGGTCCGAGGGACGGCCGCAGCACTTAATCCAGCCCGATAATGTGCCTGCGGTGGGCTACTATCGCCGCTACGCCGCCGATCTCGCCGACCACGGATTCATCGTTTACTGCCCCCAGAATCTCTACATTGGGCACCAGAGTTTCCAGATACTGCAAAGGCTAGCGAATCCGCTGAAACTGTCGCTCTTCTCCTTCATCCTCAGTCAGCACGAACGGACATTGGATTGGCTTACGGCGCATCCCAACGTCGATGCGAGCCGGATCGGATTCTACGGCCTCTCGTACGGGGGCAAGACCGCGGCGCGCGTGCCGCCACTACTGGAGAGGTACGCGCTGTCCATCTGTTCGGCGGATTTCAATGAAGGGGTCTGGGAGATTTGCCGGGACGATGTCCCTTGGACCTTCCTGTTTGATGAAGAATACTCCATCCTGACCTTCAATCTCGGGAACACGTTCAATTACAGTGAGATGGCCAAATTGATGACGCCGCGCCCGTTCATGGTGGAGCGCGGGCACAACGATGGGGCCGGGCTTGATCCCTGGGTCGCGTACGAGTACGCGAAGGTTCGGTACCACTATGACAAACTGGAGTTATCGGAGCGAACCCGTATTGAGTACTTCAACGGTGGGCATACCCTGCATGGAGTGGGGACGTTTGAATTCCTACATCAGTTCTTGGATTGGGGTGAACCGCCGCACTAAGCCCGCTGCTTGCCGCTACGCCCAGTCGCGGTCCCGATCGATTCCCTTGGCCAGCATTTCCTGCACATGGGCGACGTTATCACGAATCTGCCAGTCGAACATGCCGACGGCGAGAAAATCGCCGCCGTGCTCGAAGGCCATACGGAAACCTTCCTGAGGTTTAACGCGGCCGGCTCCAAGAACTTTGAAGGCGATCCAGGGCTTCTTGATCGATCGCATGAAGATGCCGACCTCGGCCGCCTCGCTGCAATAGTAGTTTACGCGGTTGATCGTCACCATGTAGAAGTCGGGATCGATTCGGGCCTGCACGCACGCACGCGCGGTGTCCAGCATGTGGGCGCCAATTCCCGCCATGATTCCGACCTTCTTGAAGCCTTCCACAATCTCGCCGATCTCGTCCACTTTGCCAGCTTTGACCAGTCCGTCCGCGATGCCGCCGTGGAGGTAAACGGCAATGGCGCCATTATCGCGGGCACGTTTGGAGTTTTCCACAGCAGAGCCCTGTTCGGGCGCGGAGGTGGCAATCCACTGGAGCGTCCCGCCGCGTTCCTTCTTGAACATGTTGTAATGACTGATGATGCGGTCGTCGGCGCGCATCAGCAGGGTGTTGATACCGTTCTGCTCCGCGAGCGTCAGGGTTTCGAGGATTTTGGGCGTGGTGAAGTACTGCGTCATAAAGTCCGCTTGATAGACGAGTTCGCCAGCGTGGGCGATCCCCGAGACCGGATCTCCACCGATGATGAGCCGGGAAACCTCGTACTTTCCGAACTTCCCTCGCTGCAGACCGCTGACCGGTGGCTTGGGTGTGGCGTCCTGCACGGGAGCCATCATGTGCGCCATCAATGCCTTACGTTCGTAACTGACTCCCCCAACGAGGGCGGCAGTGGCTCCCAGCGAGTTTCTCAGCAAGTCGCGGCGGCAGATTTTCTTCATTTTCTCATCCCTTCAAGTCGGTCCGGAACCGGATTGGTGGAAAAAGCACAGTCCCACCCGGTTACAAGCTAGAGTCGGGCAATTGGGCTGCCGTTAGCCAGGGAATTTGCGGAGGGCGAGGGAGGGGACGATGGGACGAGAGCGGGGGGAGCCACCCTAGCGGCGGCCCCCCCAGTAAACTTCCGAGCGGAGTAAAGAACCCAGGTCAGACCTTGGGGGTCTCGTAGGGTTTGCGGTGCTCCCTGTTGAGATACGCGTTTGCTTCCTTGTCATGCCCAAAGGTTTCGGTCTTAGGATCGAAGGACACATCGCGTTTCAGGTGAGTGCAAATGTTTCCTAAGTGGCAAATCGTGGTCGACAACCTGCCGACTTCGATGTCGGCGTTGGGCGTCTGGCGGCTGCGCACGCACTCAAGAAAATTCTTCTCGTGCATGCCGCTCTCCCGCACGTCCGGAGCTTGTTCGCTGGGGCCGTCGCTGCCATCCTGGAGGTAGACGTTCCATCCTTCATGGGTGAGCACCAGAGTGGCATCCGTGCCGATGAAGGCGACGCCTTCACGATGTCCGTAGACGGGATGCTGTTTGGCAAAGCTACGCAATTCCCACGTCAGCATGAAGTCGCCGTACTCGTAAGTAAGGACCTGGGTATCGGGAACTTCCTTGGCGTCCTTGAGCCAGTAAATCCCGGAATTGCCGGAAACGCGCGTCGGAAGCGAGTTCTCGATGCCCCCTCGAAGCGTCTGAATCCCCCAAAGAGCCACATCAAGCATATGCACGCCCTGATTGCCCAATTCACTGTTTCCGTAATCCCAGAAGAACCGCCAGTTGTAATGAAAGCGATTGATGTTGAAGGGCCTTTTCGGCGCCGGCCCGAGCCAGACGTCGTAGTCTACGGTTGCCGACGGATCGCTATCGGGTGGGTTCCCGATGGTCGGGCGCAACTGGCATTCCCAGGTATTGATTTCGCACAACTTTCCCAGTTTCCCGGTTTTCAGGTATTCCATCGCACTCTGGAAGTTTGGCGCGCTCCGATTCTGAGTGCCAACCTGGCCAATGCGCTTGTATTTGCGCACCGCATCGCGAACCATTTGACCATCGCGAATCGTTTGAGTCAGGGGCTTCTCGATATAAATGTCTTTCCCCGCCTGGCACGCCAGAACGCCAATCCGCGCATGCCAGTGGTCTGGCGTGGCGATGAGAACAGCGTCGATGTCCTTATCCTCCAACACGCGCTGGAACTCCTTCGTGGTTCCCGGCGCTTTGCCCTGAGCTTTTTCCAATTCCGGGTTGATCTTGTCGAGAATCGCCTGGTCAACATCGCAAAAGGTCTTGAACTCGGCCCCGTGCGAAATAGCTCCCAAGGCGTCATTCCGGCCCTGATTGCGGCCGCCGATCAGACCCATCACGACCTTGTCATTGGCCCCCATGGCGCGCGGGTTCCAATTCAATAACGAGCCGGCTGCCAACGCGGAAGCCGCTCCTAACTTTTTCACAAACGTTCTACGGGTTTCCTCTATTGCCATGAACTTCCTCCTTCAATCATCAAACCAATGTGATTCCTAGCGGGGATTTATGAGAATGATGAGTTCCCATTTTCTGCTTCGACGATTACACGATTTCTTCCTTTTCGGCGTCCCAATGCATTTTCCTGCCCTCCTGATAGGATCGAATCGCCATCTGGCAGGCGATGGCGGTTCGGTAGCCCAGCTCGAAGGGGGCGTTGGGCTCTTTCCGGCTGCGTATACAGTCGAAGAAATTCTGGAAGTGCTCATTCGTTCCATCTGACTTGCCCTTTGCGTCAAGAACCTTCGACTCCGTGGCCGCTCCAGCCGAGCCGCGGGGGTGGGCTTCCGGCGTGTACTCCACTTTGTACCGCCCGCGGAATATCGTGCCTTTGTTGCCCAGCAGAAAATCGTCCTCGGATTTGTAGTGACGATTTCCGAACCCGGAATTCCAAGTGAACAGCAGATTCTCCGGTTGGTCCATTGAGACGTCGATCGTGTCGGGCATTTCCATATCGGGTGAAAGATAATTGCCGCCATTCATCATGACGCCACGCGGAATCTTGAGGCCAAGCAGCTTATACCAGAAACCCACCTGATGGACCATGTTTTCGAAAACGTTGCTGCCGTCGTAGTCCCAGAAGAACCGCCAATTGATGTACCGGTTCGGGTCCCAATCGTGGGGCGGCGCTTCGCCTTCGAACCCCTTCCAATCGACGTGTTGCAAATCACAGTCGGCAGGGATGGGCCGCTTCCAGCCTCCGTAAGCCCCGTTCCGATACATGTGCGTGTGTATCGCCGTAATGTCTCCCATGTTCTCCGGCGTGTTGAGAGACTTCGCCATATCAAAGACCTCCGCGGTCACGGATTGGATTCCGACTTGCACCACGCGCCCGGAGCCCTCGAAGGCTCGCCGCATGCGCCGCGCGTGGTCGGTATTGAAGGCCATGGTCTTTTCCTGGTAAACGTCCTTCCCCGCTTGAATGGCCGGAACGAAATTCAGCGCGTGCTGGTGCTGCGGCGTCACAATCACCACAGCGTCAACCGTCTTGTCGTCCAGCATTTGGCGAAAGTCGCGGTAAGGCTTTGCTTGCGGAGCGATGCGCTGAGTTTCGTCGAGGCGCCGCGTGTAAACGTCCGCCAAGGCCACGCATTCGACGTTCGTGCAGGTCAGTGCCGCTTGCAGGTCCTCCTGGCCGCGGTCACCGCAGCCGATGAGCCCGAATCGAATGCGGTCATTCGCGCCAAACACCCTTCCGGGGTCGGTGATAAATGAGATTCCACCATAAGCCGCAAGGCCTGCACCTGTCATGGCGCCGTCCTTCAGAAATTTCCTGCGCGTTACTCCCTGTTCATTCGACATAATTCCCTCCCAAAATTGCTCGAAAAATGCTGGGTCGATAATGCGCGCTAAACTTCAGGCAGCTTGTAAGGCGCGCGATAGTGATAATTAAGCAGCCGGTTGGCCGCTTCGCTGTTGGTGAACCGTTCCGTCTTGCTATCCCACTTGAGGTGGGTCTGGGTTTTGAGAGCAATGTCGGCGATGAGCGTCGCGACGGTGCTGCGGTGGCCGGTTTCGATATCGCAATTGCAGGCTTTCCGGCTCCGCACGCAGTCGAGGAAATTCCTCGCGTGCGGGGCTGTGGCGTCGGGGTCATTGACCTTGCGGGGTTCGATCATGGTTGTTCGCGAGGTCTCCCACGCGTCCGGGCCACGGTCAAGAGGACTGTTCGCGGTAATAACCAATTCGGTGATTTTTTCCGGCACGACTTCGTACCCATCCCAGTCAATGTACATGGTTCCCTTCGTGCCCCGGATTTCCATGACGGAGTTGCGCGCCGCGGCTCGAGCGCCGTTGGTGTCAAATTGCGAGAAGGTGATCAGCGTGTTCCCCGGATAGGACCAGATGACTTCCAGCGTGTCGGGAATCTCACGATTATCTTCGAGGACGTACTTGCCTCCCATGGCCGTCACTGCCAATGGCGCATCGTGCCCGAGCAGCCAGTGGGAAAAGTCAATATGGTGCGCGCCAAAATTTGAGACCTGACCGCCGGAGTAATCGTAGAACCAGCGGAAGCGATAAAACGTTCGGTTGGGGTTGTACGGGACTTTGGGCGCGGGGCCCAGCCAGGAATCCCAATCGAAGCCGTCGGGCGGTTGGCCATCGGGAGGATTCCCGATACCCTTGGGCCACTCGTTCTGAATGTGGAATGCGCGAATCGCCGTGATTTTGCCGATGCCGCCGCCCTGCAAATAATCGACCGCCTCTTTCAATCTGGGCCCGGATCGCCGCATCAGGCCCACTTGGGTGACGCGCTTATACTTGTGCGCCGCCTCTACCATTCTGCGCCCTTCCGCGACGCAAAGTGAAAGGGGCTTTTCCACGTAAACGTCTTTCCCGGCTTGACACGCATGAATCATCTGCAAGGCATGCCAATGGTCCGGCGTGGCAACCACAACCGCGTCGAGATCCTTCATCTCGAGCAGCTTGCGATAATCCTTGAACTGCTGTGGACTCGTGCCGATTTTCTTGGCGGAGAAGTCGAGATAGGGCTGCCACAAATCGCAGATCGCAACGATGTCTGCATCCTTCTGCGCGAGAAATCCGTCAAGAACCTGATCGCCGCGGTTGCCGACACCGATAAACCCCACACGAATGCGGTCGTTCGCGCCCAATACACGCGTGCCGCTCAATGCCGCGGCCAAGCCCGCGGCAGCCGTCCGCTTGGTGAATTCTCTTCTCGATATTTGCTCCATGATGCCTCCCAATAATCATTTCAAAAACTCGTCAATGTACTCGTTGTCTTGCGCGTCGGCAAGCTCCGTCGTGTCGCCCAGAATATAGCGATACTTATACGGCCCCTGAAGGTCCACAATCTTGTTCATCCAGTTCGTCGGGTCCGTCCACATCACCGGCCGGTCTCCCATGGCTTTGGTTAGATCGTCGATATCCCAATGTAGCGCGAAGCCGGGAATTACGGCGTCAAACAGATCCATGTTCAGGGTGTGATCGAGAGCGCTTCGCAGGTTATACGGGCTACGATCCAGCCAGACCTTGCCGATTCGTGGGTCCACCGCAGCCGCAAGCAATAGCCAAAACCCTTTCACACCCCGCGCGGCGCCGTGAATCGAGGCCGGGTCAACGTCACTCCGCGCTGCGAGAAGATCGACTCCGCGCAGAATGTCATGGGCCCGCATCGCCGGCAAATTGAGCCCGATCTGGTTGGCGCGCGAATTGGTGAGCCAATTCCCCACAAATGGCGCGTGGGTATTCTCCCCGGGAGAGTCCCGCGGTTCAAGCGTCAAAACCACGCGGCCTTTCTCCGCCATCCTGCTTGCCAGGGAATCCGTGGTTGCTGCCTGGAAGTACGGTCCACTGTCCTCCACCAGCAACACTGCTGGTTTCCGGCCGGCAGGAGAAGATGGGACGTAAAGGTTCCCTTGAATCTCGATCCCAGGCTCGGTCTCAAACTTAATGTGCAGGTGCCGAAAGTCCGCGGTGTTTGATTCATCGAGCACGGTCATTTCCGGGGAAGCGCCATCCGAAGGAATCTTCAGTCGGCGCAGTTCCGCTTGCAGTTCAGGGATGGTTCCGGGCCGCAGCTTGGCGTGAAAATCGTCCAGGAGCAGTTGGTAGACTTTGCGGCTCCCAGGAATATCGTCCACATGTCCAGTGGGCGTGACCAGCAGTTCGAAATTGTTATAGAGGTGGACGGGTTGCTCATGGTAATCGCCCTGGCCGTCTTTGAGCCAGCGGATCATCCACTTGTATACCGCTTCCCGGCTAACCAGCGGAGTTCCATGCGGACCCGGCCCGACAAAGAACCCTACCTTGTCCTCGGCTCCGTAAATGCCGTACCAATGTCGAGCTTCTTCATAAACCATCCGCGCGCCGGCGGGCGTAAAGTAGTCTTGCTCAGTCTCCTGGATCAGCCAGGGTGTGGGCGCGGTGACTTCCACATAATCTGCCACGTCGAGACCGCTCACGAGGAACTGCGGGAAGCTCATTTCGGTATCGGGGTCAGGACCGGCAAACAACAACTGATAGGAATTGGGATAGCAGGCGGGGATGACGGCCTTAAGCCTCGGGTCCATGGCGCCAATGAAGGTGGTGAGCGCGCCACCGCCCGAGCAGCCGGCCGCTCCGAGGCGTGCGGGGTCCACGTCAGGCCGGCTGACCAGGTAGTCGATTCCTCGCTTCGCATCCCAAATGAAAAAGCGCGCTGCACTCTCGCCGATCAGAATAGCTTGTGCCCCCGCCTGGATATGCTCGGGAACCGACCAGCCTCCTAAGGCGCCGAAGAGTTGCGGATCGTACGATTGTTCCCTCTCGCCTTGACCGATGGGGTCCGTCGCCAACACCACGAAGCCTTTCAACGCCAAATTGGCGGCTGCTCTCTGCGGCTCGGGTTTGCCCTCTTGCGTATGGCCGGACTGATAGAGGATGGCGGGGTAACGCCCCGGTTTGTTGGGCCGGTAGAGATCAGCGGTGACATAGAAATCCGGCAGGCTCTGGAATAGCACTTTCTCAATGGTGTAGCCATCGGCCTTAATTTCGCCCGTGACCTTGGCGTTCAGCGGACCGGTGTAGTCGGGGAGTCCACCGAGCAGTTCGAGGAGTTTTGCGCGGACCATTTGTTTCCGCTGCTCCGCCTCGGCCACGGTGTGGATTTGGTCGATCGCTCTCTGCCGATCTTGCAGTTCCTGTTGAGCGATATGGTTCATCCAGCGCAGAAGGGGGTCATGAATGGCCTCCTGCGCACCGAGGTGGTGGGGAATAAGAAACGTTGCACAGAGTAGGGCGATTTTGGTTAGTTTCATAAATTGCTTCCTCGCTTAAGCGCGACTGCCGCGCTCTGGAGAGACGTAGCGCGGACCTGTTTTGTAGGTCCGCGGCCTTTCCCCGCCGATACGGAACGAGCCGCGGACCTACAGATTAGGTCCGCGCTACGCGAACTCAATATCCACCACACCCTCGGCAACCTGTCCGAGATACTGCCCGTCCACCACCATATCCGCCGCCACGGCCACGCGCGGCCGGTTGGCATCCCAACCGGCGGGAATCGTTACGCTGAATCCGGTTTTGCCGTCGCTACCCGCGGGCACATCCAGGGTGGCGATATCCGGCGACGCCTTCCAGCCTTCCGGCAACACCAACCCCGCCTCGATGCGCATCGGTTTCGAGCGATAATTGCGCACCCGCAATTCCAGCGTGGACGTTGAACCCGCCTTGGCCGCGAGTTGATACGGGTAGAGCCGCGCCCAACTGGGATTCAAGCCGAAGTTCGTATCCGGGTCGGCGATGACGGCCTGGAAGTACCGGCCTTCCTGTTCCACCCGCCGCTTCAAGTCTTCCAAATCCGACTTGTTGGCGACGTAGGGTTTGGTGTGGCCGGGCGCGATGATGTTGGGTTCGTGTTCCAGAAGGCTGCGCACGGCGCGGACGTGGCTGTCACTTTCTACCCAGTTACGGAAAATTACATTGTGGCGAAGGTTGTACGGCGATCCCCCGTCGGCGGGATGAACGGCGTCGCCCGTAAACGCGATGCGCGCGCCGTCGATCTCGGCAAACATTGCCATCTGATATTCCGTGTGGCCGGGTGAGTGGCACACCTCGAACTCAAACTCTTCCCACTTGAATTTTTCGCCATGACGAAACGAACGATCGACCTTGATGACCTCGGCCAGCGTACACCCCAGATTGTTTCCGCGGGGGTTCTGGAGAATATCCACCATGTTGTCGTAGCACCAGATCTTGGCGCCGTGGTGGCGCACGAGGTAGGGAAACCCGTTCAAATGGTCGTCGTGCATGTGGCTGGGCATGGCCACGTCCACGGACTTCATGCCGTACCGAGCCTGGAGAGCGGGAATGGTGTGGGCAATGAAGCGCAGGCGATCGTGGGTGGGCAGGGACCTCAGTGAACTCTCAATGAAATTATAGCTCGCCGAGCCGTAGTCAACAAACAAAGCCTTGCCGCTGTCACTGATGACCGCGTAAAAGCACGAGGTGGTTTGATAGGAAGCGATCAGGTGCGGGGTCACCGCAAAAGGCTGATTGTCCAAGGTCAACGATGTGCCCGGTGCGTACGCGCGCACCCATTCGCGCATCCGGCCGATCAAATCCGTGAACCCCGAATCCACACTCGTAAAGGGCTCGCCGTGCGAGGGGCAGATAAATTGCGGCTCCAGTTCCCGCATGCGTTGCAACGAGAACGTGGCAAAGTCCACGCCATCAGTACTCATATATTGATATTGCAGGTCATGCAAAGTAATAACCTTGCCGGGCGAGTGAATCAGGTCGCCGGTAAAGGCCGTCTTCCGCCCGTCAATCGTTGCCACCAGGCTGATGGACCCGATGGTGTGGCCGGGGGTGGGATAGACTAACAGTTCATGCGGCCCCCAACGAAAGGTCTCGTAATCGTGCAGCACGCCCGCCACAGGCAGGTTGCGCGTAATCGTAAAGAAATCGTTGGCCACATAATACATGTGGAACACGCGCCGGTTGCGCCAGAAATTCTCAGCGTCTTCAAACAGGTGGCGTTCGTGAGCGGGTACGTGAATGGGGATGCGCTCCGCCACGGCGCGCGCATCACCCTGGCATTGGTCGCGGTGATGGTGGGTGTGCAGGATGGTGTCCACTTTCGTCACGCCAATCTGGCCGAGCAGGTTCAGGACATGGCCGGAGCCAAAATCGATGAGCAGCGCGCGATTGCCGTCTTTGAGCACATAGACATTGCACGAGTCGCGCAGTACGTAGAGATTCGGAGAAATTTGAGTCAGGCCGCCTGTGGGAGTAAAGCGCACCGGTGAAAGCGCGGACTTCGCAGAACCGTCGGCCGCCGTTGCCGCTCGCGCCGGGGTTGTCGCCGCGAGTTCCGACGCCACGATCCCCGCGCCGGCGCTTTTGAAGAAGTCGCGGCGTGATACGCGATGATTCTTGGCGCCTTTCGGTTTTTTCATAGGCCGATTCCATTCCCCGCTGTCATTCTGAGCCCGCATTTTGGGCGAAGAACCTCTGTAGTTCGCTCTGCTCACCTTCCGTGGTGAACTACCGGGGTCCTTCGCCCCGATGAAGTGCATCGGGGCTCAGGATGACAGGATTGGATGGTCTTTCCGCAGAGCCGTAGCGCGGACCTGCTTTTTAGGTCCGCGGCTCGTTCCCGATTGGCGATGAAAAGCCGCGGACCTACAAAACAGG
>JBKQVI010000069.1:0-10526 GCA_052139985.1 Terriglobia bacterium | reverse complement strand
CGGCAGGGAGCCTCCCGAGCTCTGCGGGCTCCCCCGGCCGGGTTGCGGAAACCCACCCCGCCCCCACCTTGCGCCCCCCACATCGCCCCAACATCGCCGCTGCCTCCCTTACGTGCGGATTTGGGGAGACCTCAAAAGCGGCTAAGACCCAACCTCCCTGGTGCCTCGAATTCCCACAGGGGCCCATACCGGATTTCGTCTCGAATCTGCCGAACCTGGCCCTGCGATCCGTCGCCATCCCGACGTTGCGCAGGCCATAGCCGAGTATTCGAGTCGGCGTTCACGGTGGGTCGAGTGAGAATAGTGTAATCACAAAATGGGAATTCCCGTGCTGAATTGGGCCAAATTACCTAAAAGTCGAAATGCCGCATTCTGAAGTTTGATTTGCGTCAGATTCTTTGTTGCGCACTAACTAACTGAATCTACCGTAGTTCCTTTTTCAGCCGATATTAAGTGAACAAGGACCCCAGTGGTGGCCCTCAGGTTGCATCCGAGTGGGAAGAAGCGGAAGAAGCGAGGGAGCCGGTTATGTTGAGCCACAAGGAACTCGAAAAAATACGGGAAGAACGTGAGGTCATGGAAACCTGGCGAAGTTACTCCCGGCACGTGGTTGCCGACATGCTGGAAGGCTGCGTCATCTGTGGGACCGTCCGCGAAAAGGTCGAGTTGACCCGCTGCCGCTGGTGCGAGGATACCTACATCTGCAAGGAAGGTGTTTGCGCCCAAAAGCACCAGGCGGAACTACACCCTGCCGTAGCCTTCTGGACTTGGTAGCAAGGAAGAAACTAGAAGCTAGAAGTTAGAAGCTAGAAGTTAGAAGCCAGAAGCCATCCTTGACTTTTGCACCGTTTCTGGAACCTTCTAGCTCCTCACTTCTAGATTCTACCTCCTTTATTTCGGGCGATAGGTGGCGGTGGTAGTATCTGTCTCCCAGATCTTTACGGCTTCAACTTGCAGGCCTCGACTGCGGATTTGCGGTTCCAGTTCATCACAAAAGAACTTGGCGATGTTTTCAGCCGAGGGATTTAGCTTGTCGAAAGGCGGGATGTCATTCAGGAAGCGGTGATCCAAACGCTCTACCAGTTGTTTGATGTTCTTGCGCACCTCGACAAAATCCATCAGCAGCCCTGTCGAATCAAGCTGCTCGCCACTGACGGCCAATTGGACCTTGTAATTGTGCCCGTGAACGTTTTCACACTTGCCTTTGTATCCGCGCAGGGCATGTCCCGCCGCGAATGTGTACTCAACTGAAACTTCGAACATGTAGACCTCAAAGAAGGACTCAGGAGACAGAAGTCAGGAGTCGGAAGACGGAAGCCAGAAGTTAGAAGAAGCAGCGCCATCTGAGACCCGTGACCTCGATCTCGGGTGTCGAACTTCTGACTCCTGGCTCCTAACCTCTAGCTCCTGCCTTTCTCATTCTCGCATGAAGGCCTTCACATCTTCCAGACGATTCGTTTTGTGGTACGGGGGAAGGCTGTCCAGGAAGACATGTCCGTAGGGCATACGCATCATGCGCTGATCCAGCATTACCAGGATACCGCGGTCGGTCTCACTGCGGATCAGCCTGCCGAAACCTTGCTTCAGGCTGATGACCGCCTGGGGCACTTGATAATCGGTAAAAGCGTTGCCACCCTCTTCGTTAATCTGCCGGATGCGCGCGGCGGTAACGGGGTCGCTGGGCACGGCAAAGGGGAGGCGATCGATCAGCACCGCGCTCAGTTGCTCACCCTGCACATCCACGCCTTGCCAGAACGAACTCGAGCCGAAGAGCACGGCATGGGGGGTGGCGCGAAACTTGTCCAGCAACTCCGTGCGCGGCATCGAACCTTGAATGAGCAGGGGATATCGCACTTGCGGCCGCACCCGCTCGTACACGTCGCGCATTTGAGCGTGAGAAGTGAAAAGCACAAAGGCGCGTCCGCGTGTGGTCTTCAGCAGTTGCACGATTTCTTCCGCCGCCAGGCGCGCAAAGTCCGGCTGGCGCGGGTCAGGCAAATGCATGGGGGTGTAGAGCAGCGCCTGGTGAGCAAAGTCGAAGTGAGAATCGAGAACGCGTTCCTTGGCGTTTTGGACTCCCAGCCGGCGCTTGAGGAAATCGAACGTTCCGCCCACGGCCAGCGTCGCCGAGGTCAGGATAACGGTCTCCACTTGCTGAAACAGCCGCTCGCGCAGCAGCGTGGAAACATCAATGGGCGTGGCCTGCATGAATACGCCGCGCCCCCTCCGCTCCCACCAATAAACCATGTTGCGTTCATGAGATTCCAGAACTACTTCAAAAGCGCTGCGCAATTCCTGGGCGCGCCTCATGACGTTATTGATTTCCTCGGGGCGCTCCGGTACGCGGCTGAGTTCCGTCTGGAGCAGCATGAGCGCGTTGGTCAATCCCGAGTAGGCGCCGCGATTCACTTCCAAAAAACTCCCGCGGTTGTCGAAATTGGAGCGCCCTTCCGTCCGCGGAAAAAGCTCGAAGAACAAATCGCCACGCCGCCGCAATTCCGCGACGGCGGACAGAACCTCATTGCTCTTGATGCCCTTCATCCGCAGCGTCGCTTCCGTGTCGCGCGCCAACTCCTCGACGCGATAGCTGCTGACTTCCACGCCAAAATACTGCGTGGCCACGTCTTCCATGTCATGGGCTTCATCGAACACCAACGCCGCATAGTCCGGCAGCAGCGCGGCATAGTCATTCTGGCGCAGCGCGAGGTCGGCGAAGAACAAGTGGTGATTCACGATGAGCAAGTCGGACTCCGCGGCGCGCTGATGCATCCGGGTGATGAAGCACTGATCGAACTGCGGGCACTTTTGCCCCGTGCAGGCCTCGCGGCGAGCGTCCACCTTTTTCCAGAGCTCGCTTGCGTCCGGCAACCAGCGCAATTCTGCGCGGTCGCCGGTTTCAGTGCGTTTCTCCCAATCGAGCAGCTTCGGGTATTGCTCGACTTGGTCCATGCCGTCGAGGACCGGCTGTTTCTCCATGTCGTAAAGCTTTTGGCGGCAGAGATAGTTCTGGCGTCCCTTCATCAGCGTGACACGCATGTGCGGAAACAGTTTCTTGAGGAAAGGAACGTCTTTGTAGAAAAGCTGCTCCTGAAGGTTCTTGGTTCCCGTGGAGATGACCGTTCGCAATCCGCTGCGCAACAACGGTACCAGGTACGCCAGCGTCTTGCCCGTGCCGGTGCCCGCTTCCACAATCAGGTGTTGGCGGTTTTCCAGCGCCGATTCGACACTCTCCGCCATCTCGAGTTGCCCCGGCCGGAATTCGTAATTCGGATGGTGACGCGCCAGCCATCCCCCAGGGGCGAAGACCTTATCGAGGGGGAGCTTGTCCGTCGTGTTTTGGTTCGTAGAAGCCATTTGATGCAATCAGCAATCACCTATCATAGTTCAGAAGTCAAAAGTTGAAAGTTTAAATGGTAAAGGGTAAAACCGGAAGCACGTATGAGCGGCCAGCAATTGTTGGTCAGCCTCAGCAGTCGGTATTCACCTTTTGGGAATCGGCGATCAATCGAGGAATTCGGCTTTCCCCGCAGGGGAGAAGTTGCCCGAGGGTCGAGGGCGGTGAGCCTTCTCCTGCCGCCTGGCTCATTCCGTATTCGTTTCCTCAAAGCCTGCCGCTACCAGATCTGTGACATTGAAAACTCTTTCTATTCCAGACCCACTGCCACCAACTTCTGTTTCGCCGCCTTGGTTCTCCAGTCTCTCCCTGATATGGGTGATTTGGAGCTCCGGAAGATGTAAGGCTCTCATGGTTCTTACAAGTCCAGTAGCCTTGAAAGGCTTTGTTGAGAATGGCCCCCCCTGGTGATGCAAGGGGCGCGCACACAGCCGGAATAGACCATCACCTTCCGCTACTGCGGAGACTTTGTACGCCCGTTCCTCGTATTCTCCGAAGCGGTCTATGACCACTTCGCCGCCATCGGGAAAAACAGCCTGTATCCGAAGTTCGCCCCCTACGGCGTGGACATAGTTTCTCAGAGTGCTGAGGTACATATCGGCGCGCTGCTCGATCCGGGAGATCGAACTCTGCGGCACGTCCATCATTTCAGCCATATCAGCTTGGGTGAGCTTCTTGGCGCCGCGAAGTTCTTCCAGGGCCATCCGCTGTAACTCCTCTCGCACCCGCTGTTTGTTGTCCGCAAGGCTTGCAGGGTCCATCTTGGCTTGAAGTTCCTTGTAGTTTCGTGCCATACCTTTACTCTCCTCGGCTGCTCAGTACCAGCATTCACGACGGGCCTTTCTTTTGTTCGTTCTCCAGCTCTCGCAAATGCCGGTCATATATGTCGTCTGCACGGGGCACGTACTCTTCATACCAGCGGTTGTTACCTGTCTTGTCCCCACCAATCAGTAGTATGGCAGTCCGACGTGGGTCGAAGGCATAGAGGATGCGATAAGGTCGTCCTTCATGCTGAATACGCAGTTCACGCATATGCGAGTGACGTGACGTCTCGATCCCGGATGAATGCGGCATTTTGAGCATCGGACCGACTGCTTGCAAAAGGCTGACGGTGAAGTCAACGCTCTTCTGTTCCGCAGCAATCAGGCTATCCCACCACTCGCCAAATTCATCGGAGAACTCGACTTCCCAAGCCATTTCTGAGTATGTCATATACGACATTATGCTGTCAACGGCATATTTCGCACGTCTTACTTAGCCGTCTATTAAATGCTAATCCGTTCCTTGCGGCCCCACGACTCTCGCCAACCACTTCTTCACGTCGAGTGCCGCGCGTGCAGGTGGGCCCTTCGATAGCCAATCGAGCATGGGGGCTCCTGACAGTTGACGAAGAATCTTGGCACGATGAGCTTCGTCGGGTACGGTATCCATGACCTGCTTGCGAGCTTCGCGCAAGAATCGCGAGTAGCCCCGATACTCGCGTCCCAGCGTGACCTGGAGCTGGCGGCGCAGGCGGCGAGCGAGCGCCGGGCTCGCGCCGGAAGTGGAAATCGCGACCAGCAAATCGCCCTGCGCAAAGGAGGCAGGCACAATGAAGTCGGATTCCTTTGCCTCATCGGCAGTGTTCACTAACGCGCCGATCTGTTCCGCGTGCTTGCGAACTGCACGTTGCGTCTCGGGGTCATTGGTGGCGGCAAAGACTAGCGTGGGCGGAACTCCGCGCGACCCATCCGTCCGCGCGGGCGCCGTTCCGTCCAGATCCCCGGAGCGGTACGCTCGTGGGGTGAGGTCGATTTTCTTGCGCGCGGCCAGCAGGGCCAAACGCGGCGTCAATGCCGGGCTGATCACGTGAACTCTCGCACCCGCCTGCAGAAGCGCCCGCACCTTGCGCTCCGCCACGCGCCCCCCTCCCACCACCGCGCATCGCCGGCCGCGCAGGTCGAGAAAGATGGGATAATAGCGCATCAGCTTGACACGTCCTCGGCGGGAAGTCTGACTTGGACCTTCGACGGCAATCGTACAATTTGATGTTGTAGCGGCGAGTTTACCTCGCCATTTGGCGGCATAAAGCCGCCTCTACGTCAAACTGCATCACTACCTCTTCGACTTATCCTGCGCACCTATGCGCATGCGTCGCAGCACGACGTTGAAAGGATAACACACCGGCAGGCCCGCAAAACCTCACCTTGGGACAATTCGAACCATAACTGGGGTTTGTCTGTTAAGATGGGCTTGGTTGGCTGGGTTCATCAATGGCGATCAAGACAATCAGGGTCAAGAACTTCAAGAGCTTTAAGGACGTGGAAGTCCAGCTTGGAAACTTCAACGTTCTGATCGGGGCGAACGCCTCGGGAAAGTCGAACTTCATTCACATTATAGAGTTTCTGCGCGATATTCAACGCCATGGCCTAGAAAACGCGATTTCACTCCAAGGTGGCCCCGAGTACCTCACGAACCTAAACATTGGCCCTGACGAGGGTCTGTTTGTAGAGGTTGTGGTTTCGGTGGATCCGCGCGCCGGCGGCCCGGTTGTCGGGGGGCTGCCAACGCCGCTGCGCCTTGTCATCTTGCAGCCTCATGAAGCTTGCTACAGCATGTCGGTCGGTTTTCCGAAGAAATCAATGGAATTCGAGGTTCTCGACGAACACCTGTCCCTTAAAGGTGAGTTTGTTACATTCGTTGAACAGAGCGGGCACCTGCCGGCCCCCCATTCGCTTGGCCCCGGAGAGATGACCCTTGCGCGGCAGCGGGAGCAAGTGAGCGTCACTGTCGCGGCGCCCGAGGTCGCGTCTCGTGAAGGGTTTGTAGTCGCTCCGAAGGAGAGCGCGCTGTACAGGCCTGATTCCTCGTCCCTTATCGAGCGCATCGAGCGAGCAGGCTACATCGCGGGCAGATTGATGCCGGACGTCGCGATTTACGACTTCGACCCCAAGCTATCAAAGAAGCCGACATCCATAATCGGCAAGGCCGAGCTCGAAGAGGACGGCAGCAACCTGACGATTGTTCTGAAGAGGATCTTAGAGGACGAGTCTGCTAGGCGAAAACTCGTCAATTTTCTGCAAGACCTGCTGCCCTTCGTGAGCGGGTTGGAGGTTGAGAAGTTCGAAAACAAATCGCTCCTCTTCAGCCTGAGTGAGACTTACGCGAGAAACAAGGATATTCCCTCCTTACTGATCTCAGATGGGACCATCAACATCACGGCGTTGATTGTTGCTCTGTACTTCGAGCGAAAGCCTATTGCCGTTATCGAGGAACCGGAGCAGAACGTCCATCCCCACCTGATTTCACGGATTGTTGCAATGATGAGAGAGGCCTCCCAGCGCAAGCAGGTCATTGTTACGACCCACAACCCCGAGGTCATAAAAAATGCCGACATCGCCGACGTTCATCTCGTGGCAAGGGACGCGGAAGGGTTTTCGACGATTACCAAGCCCGCGGAGCGGGAAGATGTGAAGGGCTTTCTCCAGAACGAAATCGGCTTGGAGGAGCTCTTCGTGGACAACCTTCTCCACAACTAGAATGGCTTACAGGGCGCTTTACCTTTTCGTAGAAGGTGATGACGATGAGCGATTCGCCCGCAACGTCATAAGCCCGCGACTCAGTAAACGCTACGACTGGATTGGCACGGTCCAGTATGCCCAGAAAAAGGCAGTAAAGGTAAGCGCGCATCTACGAAACATCAAGGCGATGGGCGCCGAGTATTTTTTTCTCGCGGATATCAATTCCTCCCCTTGCTTTCCCGAGAAAAGGCAAGACCTGCTCAATAAGTTTACGGATTTGGAAGGCGCGCGAGTCATTATCGTAGTGAAAGAAATTGAGGGTTGGTACTTAGCCGGGGTCCCGGCCAATAATCCGTGGGGAATACGCGTGCCCGCGGACACAAGCAACCTGACAAAAGAGCAATTTGATGTCGCCATGGCAAAGCCTTTTGATTCTCGGATCGCCTACATGGTCGAGATACTCAAACTCTTCGACGTAGACACCGCCGGGGCGAGAAATCCGTCATTTCAGTATTTCGCCCGTCGCTGTGGGCTTCTCGAAGTTCGCGGCGCTGACCGCTGAGGGCCGACGGCTGACAGCCGTTTTACCCTTTATACTTTAAACTTCAGACTTTAGACTTCTCCCATGCCCAACCTTCCGCGCATCGTGATCCTCGGCCGACCCAACGTAGGCAAGTCCACTTTGTTCAATCGCCTCTGCAAGCAGCGCCGGGCGCTGGTGGGAAACGAACCCGGGATGACGCGTGACCGCCTTTACGCTCGCGCCGAGTGGCTGGGCAAGCCTTTCGAAGTCATCGACACCGGGGGGATCATTCCGGCGGACAAGGAATTGATTCCCATCGAGATTTACCGCCAGGCGCAAGTGGCCATTGAGGAGGCCGCACACCTGATTCTGGTGGTAGACGGCCGCGAAGGCGTGGTGCCGCTGGACGAAGAGTTGGCTCAGCTCTTGCGCCGCACGGGAAAACCTCTGGCTGTGGTGGTGAACAAGGTTGACGCGGAGCAGCACCAGCCGCTGGCAGGGGAATTTCATCGCCTGGGAATCAAACATATCTTCCCCATCTCCGCCGAGCATGCCCTAGGGCTGGATGATTTGCTGGACCATGTGACGGCAGGATTCACGCATGACGCCATCGTGGAGGAAGAACCGCCAAGGCCTCACACCAAGGACCCGTCGATTCCCATCGCCGCGCCGGAATCGGAAGACTTACCTGCAACGGACCAGGGTCCGGTTCGCCCGATCAGTGGATCACCAGGCCACCCGATCCATGTCGCCATCATCGGCCGGCCCAACGTGGGAAAGTCCACACTGATCAACCAGCTCCTCAAGGAAGAGCGCTCAATTGTCTCGGCCGTTCCGGGGACCACGCGGGATGCCGTGGACGCGGAAGTGGAGCTTGACGGCCTGCATTTTCGTTTTGTGGATACGGCCGGGATCAGGCGGAAGGGCAAGACCAAATTGTTGGCGGAAAAGCTCAGCGTCATTCAAGCGCGCAAGCACTTGGAGCAGGCAGATGTGGCGCTGCTGATTCTCGACGCCCAGGAAGGCGTCAACGCGCTGGATACCCATATTGGCGGATACGCCCACGAAAGCCGGCGGTCGGTCATCATCGTGGTGAACAAGTGGGACGCCATCAAGAAGGGTCCCACGACCAACCAGGATTTCACCGAACAGATTCGGGATCGCATGAAATACCTGGATTACGCACCCATCGTCTTTATCTCGGCCCTGCGCGGGCAGCGATTGGGAAATTTGTTGAAGGCCATCGCGGAAGTTGCGGCGGCCCGCCAACTTCGCGTCAGCACGGCGGAGATGAACCGGTTTCTGGAAGAAGTGGACTTCGAGCGCGTTTCGTCCCCGGCGAGTAAGCCCACTCGGCTATACTATATGACCCAAGGGGGAGTGGCGCCACCCATCTTCATCGCCTTCACCAACCGCTCCGGCAAACTGCATTTTTCCTTCGAGCGCTTCCTGGAAAACCGCATCCGCGAGAGATTCGGTTTCCTGGGAACACCTATTGTCATCAAGGCTAAAGCGCGCCGATAACTCCAGCTCCAGGATCGGTCCCCGAAGCTGATCTGGACGGCCAGTGGTGAAATTCTTCGTCGGGAGACAAGTAGGGCCGAAGCGAATCCGTGACCACGAAGCTTAAGCCGGTGCGACGGGCAAGGGGCAATCGTCAATCGAAAATCGTCAATTATTCGTACCGCAACGCCACCATGGGATCGACCTTGGTTGCGCGGCGTGCGGGGATATAGGCAGCCAGAAACGCCACGGCGAGCAGCAGCAGTGATACCGATACAAACGTCAGCGGGTCGGTCGGTTTAACGTCGTAAAGCATGCTGGCGAGCAAGCGGTTCAAAGCGAGGGCGGCAACCAACCCGACGCCGGATCCGGCCATCGCCAAACTCATACCTTGTCTTACCACCAACCACAGCACCTGGTCTCTTTCCGCGCCCAGTGCCATGCGGATGCCAAGTTCGTGTGTGCGCTGGGCGACAGACTGCGCCAGCACTCCGTAAATGCCGATGGCGGCAAGCAGCAGCGCCAAGCCTGCGAAGGCGCCCAACACGACTGTCCTGAACCGCGGCTGGGCGAGGATTTCGGTAAGTCTATCGTCCATGCTCCTAAAATTGGAGACAGGCACATCCTTATCGATTTCAGCCACCAGGCGTTCGACGGCGGGCTGCAAAGCGCTGGGATTACCGGCCGTGCGGATTAGGATTCCTATAGAAGCGCCCGCCGACTGACTTAGAGGTTGGTAGACGGTGGGCGGAACCACATAGCCCATCTCCTTGAAAACCGTTGTTGCTTTGACGTCTCCGACGACTCCGATGATCGTCAGCCAAGGCGACTTCGAAGATTCTGTGGAGGAGCCAAGCTTAATTTGTCTCCCGAGAGGTTCCTCGCGGGGGAAATACTCGTTCGCCAAGGCCTCACTAACGATGGCCACCGGCAGAGATTCATTTCGGTCGCGGACGTCAAACTGGCGGCCCTGAAGAAGCGGAATATTCATGACAGTGAAAAACCCTGGGCTGACGGTCTCGGTCGCAGTGTCGCCCAACGAATTGGCAGGCGGAGCGGGCCTTCCCTCTACGGTTAACGCATCACGCGAGCCACTATACGGCGGCAGCGAAGACGACAGCGCTGAGCCCTCCACTCCCGGGAAGCCGTCGAGGTCTGCAATCAGCTTGCTGTAGAATTCCACCTGCCGAGCGGCGGGCGCATAGCCGGACTGCGGCAGGTCGATTTCCGCCGTAAGCAGATAATGCGGGTTGAAGCCGAGAGGTACGGAGCTGAGCCGCGTGATGCTTTTGATCAGCAACCCCGCGCCTGCGAGCAGGACCAGAGAAAGCGCCGCCTCCGCCACTACCAGAAATTTGCCGCCGCGATGGCCTGAACGCCCAAGCGCGAGACCCCGGCCAGCTTCCTTCAGCACCTCGTTTATGTCGATGCGCGAAGCTTTCCATGCCGGCGCCAATCCAAAAGCCAGCCCCGTAAGAATTGCAACCGATGTTCACCTCTAAGTTTTTGAGATAACTTGTGTTGCCTTGTGGGGTTAAGTGCGATTTTGGCCCTAAGTATGTAGACATGCATAGTACGTTGTAAGTCGCATTTATCCTTTACAACA
>JBKQVI010000068.1:0-3868 GCA_052139985.1 Terriglobia bacterium | reverse complement strand
TTTTCATCATCTCCGTAATCTACCACCCTTGGGGTGAAATCCCCCCACCAGTCTCTTCCTCACTCCCACCCCGCAATCCGGCCTCCGCACCCACCGCTGCCAAATCCCTACGGACGGATTACGGACGTTCTACTCCACGAAAGCTTTCGGCGGGAAAATGATAATCGAGGACAATTGCGGCATCGTAGCGATTGAGAACGTCCGGCATAGCCACGCCCGCCGTGTCAGGCATGTACTCCCATACGACTCCGGGAGCCGGCTTCAGGACTTCCTCGATTCCAGGCTCAAGCACCCCGCCGCCCTGCGTCGCGAAGTCGGGAGTCACACCGATCCGAAATGGTCGTTTGCTATTCATGTTGTATCGGCTCGCCGGGGAAAGGAGCAACCCGTTGCCTCGAAACGTGCTCGCCGTTCGCCCGCCAAGTATAGGTCGAATGTACTTATTTGAACCCCTGCCTCCGGATGACGGCACACTCCGGATCCTGCGTCACGCGACGTAGTGGGGGTAAGTTTATAATAAGTGGGTGGTGTCGTTCGGAATAATCGTATGTGCTTCGATGTTCGTCCTTGAATGACGACATCATTCGAGGTGCCTTCGTTACAGGACGGTCCGACTGCGCAAAGCAACTTTGGAAACCGCACTTGACAGACTGCGATTTGACTTTCGTGCATTACAGATCGACGTTTGAGGCTTGATAATATGGCAGGGGTGGAGGGACTCGAACCCCCGACCCTCGGATTAGAAAACCAATCCCCCACCGTTCGCCCTATTCGGATTCACGACTTTTCACTAAGTTGACAACACTAAATAATGCTCTTAATTGGTGACGACCGTGGAGTTCAGTTCTGCAATGCCTTGGCGTACGTTATCGACCAACTCGTCGAGTGAGTTAAACAGGAAGTTGGAGGCATGGCTGGCCTTGAGCCGTCTCCAGGTGCGCTCGATGTCGTTCAGGTCAGGGCAGTACGGAGGCAGCCACTTGATCTCCAAACGGTCGCGGTGGTCGTGCACGAAGGCGTCCACTTTCAGCGTATGATGAAAGCTGCCGTTGTCGGCGATCATGAGAATCTTTTGGTCGGGGTAATCGTGCAAGAGAGTTTCCAGATATTCAACAAAATGGGCACCGCTCTTGGTCGCCGCCCAGTGGCTGGCGAGGCGTCCGGTTTTCAGGTTCAAGCCTCCATACAAGACGCGCTTCTGATTCTTCCCTGGTGTGCGCACTTCGGGTTGGGGACTGCCCACCACCGACCAGATCGCCACCCAGTAAGGGTAAAGATGAAATTCGGTTTCGTCCTGGCTAATCACGACCGTCCTTTTCCTGCGTCCCAGATGCTTCTTGAGGACTTCCAACTCAGTTTTGGCGCGGTCATGAGCATCCTCATCGCGTTTGCCTTCCAAGACATGCTTGGGCCGTCTCCGGGCAATACCCATGCGGTGCAGCAGCCGTCCCAAGTAGTGCGGTTGCACCGTTACGCCTGTCTGCCGCTGCAGGAACTCCGCCAGCCTCGGCAAGGTCCAGGCGGTGAAAGCATAACCCAATTTCCGGGGCGAAGTGAGAACCGTTTGCCGCAGCTGTTGCAAATGTTCCACCTGCAAGCGGCGCGGTCGTCCTCGGCCATCGTGCTCCGGGCCCCGAAGCCCGGCGAGACCGCGCTGGCGATAGCGGGCCGCCCAACGCCCGACGGTGGCCGGATGCACGCGCAACTGCTCCGCCACCTGCTGGCGCGTCGCCCCTCGGGCCAGACTCAGAACGGCGCGACAGGCGTCACGAAAATCCGCCTCGGGAGACTCGGCCGCGGCTTCCCGCAACTGGCGCTCGTCCACTTCGGACAGCTTGAGCAAACTCGGTCGGGCCATACAAGGGGTGGTATACCCAAACCGAATTACGCGCAATATTTAGTGCAGTCAACTTAGTAGACTTGATTATCAAGTAGGATTGGGGCGATCCACTTGCAGGCAGAAATTTGAGGGCGTGTCGGAAGCCAGGCGGCGCGGCCAGACTAGGGTGAAGTTGAAGCCGGGCCAGCCGATTGGAAATAGCATGAATCTATTGGTGCAACCTACTGACGGAATCATGCCCTTGATTAAGGGCATTGAGGGAGCTAAGCGGAGCATTCAAATTGTTATCTTTCGCCTCGACAGGCGTGATATTGAGCGCGCGCTGGAAAATGCCGTGGCCCGGGGCGTTGCCGTTCACGCGCTCGTTGCCTGCGTAAACCGCGGCGGCGAGAAGATGCTGAGAAAGCTTGAGATGCGGCTGCTCCAGGCCGGGGTGACGGTGGCGCGCACATCGGGCGATCTGGTCCGCTACCACGACAAGTTTATGATCGTCGATGGTAGAGAGCTCTATGTTCTGGCCTTCAATTTCACATATTTGGACGTCGACCACAGCCGGAGTTTCGGTGTGGTGACCACGGACCATCATTGCGTTCGGGAGGCGGTGAAGTTGTTTGAGGCCGATACCAAGCGCCGGCGGTACGTGCCGGAATGGGATAACTTCGTCGTCAGCCCGCTCAATGCCCGCAAGCAACTCGAGGCTTTCCTCCAAAGCACCAAACAACAGTTGCTCATGTATGATCCCCACATTAGCGATCGGGCCATGGTTCGCCTACTGGAAAAGCGGGCTCGAAGCGGAGTGGAAATCAAAATCATGGGGCGTTTGACGCACCGAGCGGAAGGTGTGGCGGTACGCAAGACACCAATCCGCCTGCATGCGCGTGCTATCGTTCGGGACCGTGGCCATGTATTCATCGGTAGCCAGAGCTTGTCGGAAGTTGATCTCGATGCGCGCCGGGAAGTGGGCATCATTTCTAGCGATCAAGAAGTCGTGGAGGGGGTAATCAAGATATTTGAAGACGACTGGTTGAAAGCGGAATCGGCCCAGAACCAACCCGTGGACCCAGACGCCCCGGCGGTCAAGGCGGCGAAAAAGGCCGTCAAGGCGATCTCGAAGGAATTACCGCCGGTGGTGCCTATTCTCGAACGGGCGGTTAAGAAGGTCACCGGGAGCGAGACTGAGCTTATCTTGGATCCGGAACAAGTCGAAGAATCCGCGCGGGGGGCAATCAAGGATGCGGTGAAGGAGGTCGTTAAGGATCTGGTAGACGAAGCAGTGGCGGAAAAGGAATTAGTCGATGAGAAGTAGGCGTGGGGATGCAGTGAGGTTCGGTCCACACGCCTCCCGAGCGCGGGCATTCGTTGGCCTTTCCGTCGGGAAAGGCATCGCGTCGTCATGGCCCCACAGAAGTGGCGCAGAATGCAGTCAATCCCGGCGCCGCCGTTACGGAGGATTTTGAGAATCGAGTTGCCGAGTACATGAAACTGCGGAAAAGCGCAGGTGCCACCCTGCCCCCCTTTAGGAAAGCCCACGGATTCGCCCGGAAAGCTCCGGCAGCACCAACGGGAGTTGAGAAAGGCAATCGTCGCCCGCCGGCCCGCTGCTGCCCAGGGGAACATTTTCACTCCAGAAATCAGCGCCGAATTTCGCCGCCTGATCGGCATTGCCTACAGCGCGGACGGCAAGCACATTCGCGAAAGCCTTCTGGATGCGGAACCGGGGACCGGCCAGTGGCAAGTCCGAGTGAACCAGGAGTATCCCTATACCGAGCCCCTGCAATTAATGCCGCCTTCTTTGTTGGGTAACCTTCCCTCGTTGCCGCCAGAGCTGGAATACAGAACAGTGGGCCGCGAATTGGTCCTTCGGGACGTCGGGGCCAATTTGATTGTGGACGCGGTCTCGGGGGGCATTCCCGAATGAATCTTCATGGGAAGAATCGACGTTGGCTCACGTCCGGAAACGCTTGAGTGACGCCGCCGCTGTCCTTATGCACGACGGAAAGATTGTTGGCCCCAACGGTGACAGGCATG
>JBKQVI010000067.1:0-39735 GCA_052139985.1 Terriglobia bacterium | reverse complement strand
GTGGTGAAAATTCTTGGCGCCAAGGCACTCGACTCCGTTCACAACCATCACAATTTTGCGTGGCAGGAGACGCACGGCGGAAAGTCGCTCTGGGTAGTTCGCAAAGGTGCAACGCCGGCATTTCCTGGTCAGCGCGGATTTGTCGGCGGCACGATGGGCGAAAACTCGGTGATTCTGGAAGGAGTCGAGAATGGCGATGCTTCACTGTCTCTCTACTCAACCGTCCACGGCGCCGGTCGCGTCATGGGCCGGATGGAGGCCAAGGGCAAGCGGGACAAGGCAACCGGTGAGTGGAGGCGCCAGCCGAAGGTTACCCAGGAGATGCTGGATACCTGGGTGGATGAAGCCAAGGTTGAACTGCGCGGTGGAGGAGTTGACGAGTCGCCGCACTGCTATAAGCGATTACCGGAAGTCCTGGCTGAGCACTCCGCGTCGGTGCGAGTCCTTCACACGCTCAAGCCGCTCGGTGTGGCGATGGCGGGCAAGAATGAGTTCGATCCATTCAAAGACTGAGGGCGCGTCGTCCAACGGACAAGGGCCGAGGTCTTCTAAACCTCAGACGGTGGTTCGACTCCACCCGCGCCTTCCATTTTAAGGAAAGGAATATGAGCGACACTCTGGTTCTCGACACGCTGGGTTTCCCGGTGGCCTTTGTCTCCTGGCAGCGGGCGGTCAATCTGCAATGGCAGGACCGCGCCGTGGTGGTCACCGAAGATGCGAAGCGCGTCCTCCGCTCGCCGTCCTTCGAAATGGGGATGCCACGCGTCATCAAGCTGCGGAACCATGTCAGCCGGAAGTTGCGGCTCAAGGTTCCGATGACTCGCCGTAACATCGCCATCCGCGATAACAGCTCTTGCCAGTATTGCGGCGTGGTGCTGGAAACGGCGGAGTACACCATTGACCACGTCCTGCCCAGGGCTCGCGGCGGAAGTTCAGTCTGGACGAATCTGGCGCTTGCGTGTGTTCAGTGTAACAAGCGCAAATCGGATCGAACTCCCCAGGAGGCTGGACTTACGCTTCGACAGAAGCCTGTGGAGCCCAAACAGTTCGACCCGAGATTCAATTTCCGGCTGCACATCCACGCGTTGCGGCCGGAATGGTCCGACTACAAGGCATACATTTATTGGAACGTGGAGCTTGAAAAGTAATTCCCCGGTGAGCAAGCGCGGTCGTTGCGATGGTCTGAAAAGCCATAGAGTCCCGTTCGACTCGGGGACCGGGGACCAACCCTTAAGAGTTCACAGTTGAGCGTCGTCAGTCAATGGTCGAAATCCAACCGGCTCTACTGTGAACTGTAAACTCTGGCCTCGTCTAATGGTAGGACGGCTGACTTTGACTCAGTCAATCTTGGTTCGATTCCAGGGGCCAGAATCATTCCCAGCTCGTTTAATGGTAGGACGCAAGATTCTGAATCTTGAGATTGGGGTTCGATTCCCTGGCTGGGAACCAAGCCATGATCGAATTTGTCGAGAACCTTACCGCGGCGAATTTAAAGCGCATTTCGCCGTCCGAGCGGGAGGGAACGGCATGATGACGCGCGTGGCGCGGTCCGGTTTTTGTGGATAAAAGCTGCTGGGCGCGATGGCGCCCTCGCTCTTGCGCCCCTCAGTTCTTGCGGGCGCCTCCGATACGATTCCCTTCCGTACGTGCGCAGTTGGGGAATCGACTGGAATACATGACAACAAAAGGAGAAAAGCGCTTCCGACCCACTTTGGAAGATTGTGCCTGAGAGACGCCCTTCCCACCCGGAATCCTGCAAGCTCCCTGGAAAAGGGGTTCGGGTCCCCGATGGGGACTTCGGAGGACCCAGGGGTTGAACTTCTACGGTTCGGGCGTTTCTTGTCATTGTGGGCTGTTGCAGCCAGAAGCGAACCACCGAGCGGCGGGTAACGCAACAATGTATAATCGAAACAGGAGCGGGGCCAAGAAACCAGTTCCGACTCAGACTACTGACTCATCCGAACAACATGCAAATTCCGGTATGCAACTTTGGTCGTGCGAGGCGAGAATACGACAAAGCCTCATCCCCCCACGAGCCAACTCTTCACGCCAGCGCATTCATTTCAACGCCCGATTGAAACAGGAGGCCAAGATGTCCAGGTCAACAAGGTTATTTGTCCTATTCGCCATCGTCGCTGCATACACAGCAATCGGCGGCGGCCTGCTTCAACCGCAACTGACCTTCGCCCAGACCGCATCGCCCCAGGCACTGGCTAACATGCGCGCCGCGTGCGCCGGTGACGTGCAAAGGCTGTGCGCCGATGTACCGTCGGGCGGAGGAAGAATCATCGCGTGCCTCAAGCAGCACCAGGATGAGGTCTCGGCCGGCTGTAAGCAGGCCATCGCGAGCGCGATGGGACAACCCGGGCCAGGAGCTGGTTCTGGCACCACCACCCCAACCGCGCCCGTGGAGCGCCACGCCGCCAGCTCAAGGACGACGGCGCCGGTTGAGCATCACGACACCAGCCCAAAGACCGCCGCGCCGAATCCCGTGCCTTCACCAGTGAGCCACGCTTCCGCTCCCACATCGGGTGGTCCGGGACCGCGCTACTTTTTGATGAAGCAGGTCCAACTCATCGATCAGCATGCGGATTGGGGAAAACCCGCCTACCACCTCATGCTTCCGACCGCATGGCAATTCAAAGGATGGGTGGACAGCGGCGTTATGAAGGGCCAGGGCGTTATGGAGGGTGGGTGTTTCGCCGATTTCGTCGAAGTCTTCGGAGAAGCAAAGAGCGCCGACAACGCGATTGAGCTTCAGTTGACCCCCCAATTTACGTGGCAGTACATCGACGACCCCGCCGGGCAGCGCCAGATGCAGGTACAGAACCAGCGAGATGCGCAGGTGGGACTGAAACCGTGCCCGGTGCGGGCGCCGGTGCCGGCGGCGGAGTTCCTGCGGCAGGATCTCATCGCGAAGTATCGCAAGGGTAAGCAGGTCATCTCTGTTGATCCCTTTCCGGAACTGGATCAGCTCGTCCGGTACCAGATGGGACTGCCCCCTGCCGGCGCTGGCGGCAACACGCGTGGGATACGTACCGATGCCGCTCGCGCCCGGCTCGCTTACGATGACGACAAAGGTAGGCCCGTCGAGGAATGGATCGCGGCGGCCATCGTGGTGCGGCCGATCCCGGCGGGCGGCGGTAGGACATTCTACGATTGGCACGCCGTCAGGGTCATGTTTTTCCGGACGCCCAAGGGCCAGCTTGATTCAAACGACCGGCTGTTCAAACTGATTGCGAGCACCGTTCACCCGGACCCGGAATGGCAGAAGTGGAGCAACGGGATCATCACCGCGATGTATCGCAAGAAACAGGAGGAGCTGGCGAAGCAGTCGGAGATAATGGCAAAATTTTATCAAGACGCTGCGAACACCCTCGCTGGCGAAACCGCCAGGCAGCAGGCCGGCTCCATGCAGTCTGCGTATGGCGTGAGTCAGGGTATCCGCCAGGTACAGACCTTCCGTGACCCATCCACTGGCTCAACCTTTGAGCTCAGCAACCAGTACGACCACGCCTGGCTGAATGGGTCGAATCAGTACGTCATGAGTGATGACCCCAACTTCAATCCGAATGGCAACCTCAGCGGCAATTGGACTCAGTTGCAGGCAGTGCAGCCGCAGCCGTGACCGAAGTGGCCTGCGCGTATGCGTATTGAGCGGCAGGGGGCATTGGCGATGATGCCAACGGCATTATCCACTTCCGCCATTTAGGGCCCGTTATGAGAGATTACGGCGAAGATCTTCATCCGTGACCACTTCCAAGTAATTGTCGCGGTAGGGATGACCACCCTTGGTTGCTCGTAAGGATTCGCTCAAACGCCCTTCCAGTCCGCAATCATGCAAACTCCCCAGAAACGGGGTTCGAGGAAATAGCTTCTGCCCTGTCGCCAAGGCATGTTTACCGATCGGGCCAAGAAGGCATTTAGTACCCCATACGTCCTTTATGTCCCGATATCCGCCCCTCAGGGAGACGCCCAGCACACACCGGGAACTCGCCCAAACGCTTGATGATGAACTCCAACAAAAGTACGAGCGCCATGATGCCCACATTCAAAGACTTTATTAAGCCATCCGCCAGTTGATCGAAAAGCCAGTCACAGCACGGCGCCAGGCCCGTTTCAAGCCGGGCGCCCAAGAACCACCTGTCAAGTAGTCTTCCCCTTGATCTATATAGACCATACGTACCCACTCCCATCGCGTTCCCGCGCTAACAACAGCCCCAAACCCTAAAGTCTGTCAGCCCCTGGGTCTCGGGGGAACCGGCTCTTCCTTTCCCTACAGTCGAGCTTGATTTCTTCGATCACTTCCCTTTTCTAACGCCCCTTCTTCTCGCGGGCACGGCGAGATGGGAAAGATTCCTACGCCCTTCCGACGCACGCTCTGCCCCGGCTTCGCCGCCCTTCTGGTGGCGGTCCCCCCAAACAAATCACGCGACCTAACGAGATTTTTCCGGTACCCCCGCCAAGGCAGCGGAGGGAGTAGGACCCACTCGCCCTTGGGCGCCCCGCGAGAAGCGGGACAGAAAAGGAGAAAACATCATGACCGAAGAAATCACAAACCAGCCGACAGCAGGGGAGCAAGCCGTGACGACTCCCTCCATCCCCCAGGGGCGCACAGGCAGCGCGCGCTATGGCGCTGAGAGAAACGACAGGAAACCAACGGACGATTCGACCGCTCTGCTTGAATTGCTCGAGAGTAAAAGAATTCCACCACTCGACGGTGTACAGATGTTGGCCCTACTGCACTATCTGTTCAACGGAGCAGACCGCCCGCTTCGTTTCCAGATTGCGGAGGTTGTTTACCGCTATGACCGCGACCATCCAAACGCACAGGACCTCTTTCTTGCTTGCATTCTCCCTTCCGCAGAGAAGGCCGCGCGGCGCAAGGCGGAAAAGTTATTCGGTCAGCCCTCGGATTGGCAGGTTGAATTGATGTACGACGGCGCAGTCGCAGCAGCGATTGAGATGTTTCAACTCAACCCTCCTCTGCGCCCCATCCCCGACGCTTTTCGGCGCTACATCGTACGCGGGTTATCCCGCGGGATGTTACGGAGCTATTTCATGCGAGAGGAAAACAGCCGGATTCGCCCGGCTGGGGATGTCAGGGCCGTTCGCACTCGCAAGACGGGTATCCCTAACACCGTCGAGCGGGAGATTATCGCGAGAGAACTGCTGGACCAGGTGACCAACTACGCGAACTTGCGCCCTCCAGTTCGGGCGACACTTCAATGCATTGCGGCTCTCGGCCCGGATTTTGCCCTGAAGGAGCACGCATTCACTGCTTCGGGTGACCCCGACAAATGGAAGCGGGAAAGGGGCCGGAGACCGATTCTCGATCCTACCGCAATAGCCGAGGCGATGGGAATTCCGAAGCGGGACGTACATCGCTATCTCTGCCAAGCGAGAGTAATTTTGCGCCAGGCGTTTAATGCCGATGGAGGGTTATTTCAGATTCACTGAGACCGTACGCGGGGGCACGCTCAGCGCGTGCCCCCGGTAACCTTATGGGAAGTCCAGACAAATTTTCGAAAAAATTGCGCGTTCCGCAATTTTTTCGTGGAACCGACTGCGAACCAAGGAGGCGCGGAATGGATCGTGAATTTCAGCAATATCGCTTTGCGCGGATTGAAGCCCAGA
The DNA here is from genome assembly GCA_052139985.1 of Terriglobia bacterium. Lineage (GTDB taxonomy): Bacteria > Acidobacteriota > Terriglobia > UBA7540 > UBA7540 > Bog-366. The sequence continues at coordinate 34,098 of JBKQVI010000067.1, read as the reverse complement.
ACATCACAAGAGCGCAGCTTGAAGCACAATTCAAGAATGGAATCGGCGGCCTTGAAGAGATCGAGAAGGCAATCGAGCAACTCATTATGACGGAACCGGTGTGTACTCCCTGGCGCACGTCTGAAGTGGAGCGGGCCGCCTCCCGCGACGGAACGCGGATGGCCGCACTTGAGTTTTTCTGGGTGCATCGGCGCCGGAGGCAATCGGTCGACGCCGGTAGTGGCTACCCAACGATAGTGCGGGCTTAGCGTACAAACTTCCCGGAATGTTCCGCTGTCCTCGCGCCCGACGACGCGCGCACGCTTAGGCCCGCATGCGGTGCACCATATCTTCTGTCAGTCTGGAACGCCAAGTCGGCTCTGAAATCCGGTGTGTTCCATGCGCTGCTCTTGCCCGTTGCTCGGTAGTCCATGCTGTCACCGTACTGAAATCCACGAAGACCCTCCAACAGAGCTGCTTGGGGCAGTACTTCAAATGAAAGCCACCTAACGGTCGCCTTCGCTCCGGAACTCCAAATTCTTTACATTGCTTTGACAGAGGTCGTGGGCGAGGTAGCTCTCGGATTCAACTGTTGGATCGGTATTGGTCACTCGGCTTCTCGGGGCTCATCTCTCCACCAAGCGAAGAGCCTTCACCAGGACGCTTTTGAGGGAGAACGCACCGCAGATGGCAAGCCAGGTGAGCAGGTAAACTGGCGTGGCATAGATCAGTGGGAGAAAATACGCGAGCCTGAGAAAGCGACGTGCGGGCTAATCCCAGCCCAATGTTCCCAGCCGGATACGGAGCAGCAAGCAGGTGCACAGCGCAGCGAAACTGGGACACCACATCGTGAACCGGCTGAGTGCTGCGGATTCGTTGATGGCTGTGAATTACAAGAGCATAGGCGACCCCGCTAAAGGCGCAGAGAAAGGCCAGGAAGTCTGCGAGGGGTTTTCTAAAAATGCGCACATTTCACCTAGAGTTTTGGATCGTCAATCGAAAGAGCACAGACTGCGCCCCAAAAGCCCAACCCGGGGCGACTTGCCGGGATGATGCTTCATAATGGCAGCCAATTATTTGCGGCGTTGAGCTCGCGTGCTCTGAAAGCTCTTGAGAATTGCCTCAGCGGACGAGAGGAGTGGGACCTTCTTCGAAGTCCCATAGACCAGCCGCAAGGAGAGCGCGCCATCAACAACGGCAAGTATCCTCTCCGCCGCCGCCCTTCTGTCGATTGCGAAGGGCTTTAGCAGGTCGGTTAGATAGTCAAGAAGTTTGTCCTGGTGTTCAATCACCCGGCGATGGAACGGATGGGCAGTGTCCGGGAATTCGGATGCGATGCGAAGGAACGGGCAACTGGTGACATCGGGCCGGTTCGCCATCTGGTCGAGTTTGGTCAGAGCCTCACGCAGATCCTTTGGGGGAGTGGGATGAGAGAGATAGTCCCAAAGAGCTCGATCGCGGCTTTCGAGGTATGCGAGAACGAGGGCATCCTTGCTTTTGAAATGCCGATAAAACGTCGCCTTGGCGACTTCGGCAGTGGACATGATCTTCTCGGTGCCGGTCGCGCGGACCCCCTCTGCGTAGAAGAGGCGGTCGGCTACCGCTAGAATCCTCTCTCGCGGATCGGATTGTTTTTGTGTTTTCATCGAATTTATCTTGACAGAGAACAGACTGGTCTGTCTATACTCATTGGAAGATAGACAGACATGTCTGTCTGACATCTACTGCATGAAGGGAACCAAAGATGATGAACACACATAGCGGTTTGCGCGGAGATGAATTCGCGCGAGTGACTCGCGATGAATAACGTCACAATTTTCTGGTTGCAGCTTCTTCTGAGTTTGGGCGTCTGCGCCGCTATCGTGGCGTGGTATGTCTGGCCGTACCTAACCAGACTTCCTCGTAATTCAGCTCTCATTCCGCTGCTCTTTGTACATGTGCCGCGCTATGTGGGAATGACTTTGCTGGTTACGGGCATGATCGACCCGAAACTGCCCAGAGAGTTCCTTTCCGGTGCTGCGTACGGTGATCTCTTAGAAGCGGCGCTGGCTCTCGCTTGCATCTTTGCTCTGCGCAGCAGCTGGCGTATTGCCATTCCTCTGGTGTGGGTGGCCAATACCTGGGGATTCTTGGACCTGCTGAACGGAATTCGCGGCGTCTTGCACTTGAATGTTCCAAGCTTCAACCTGGGTACCGTTTGGTATATCTACACGTTTTACGCTCCCTTGGTAATCGTTTCGCATTTGATGATCTTTTGGATTTTGATCAAGTCTAGGACTTGGAAGAAATAGGGTTTCAGGCTGAGTGGGAGATAGCTGCATCGGCCCCTGCGTTTCGGTCCGAGCGTTAAACCTTGGATCAGCGCCAATTCTGAAAGATGCCCCGTGGGCTGGCGCTGTGAAGTCGAAAATTCAGGAAGTGAGAGAAAATGGCTAGCAGCCTAAGCAAGGGTTTATCGCTTTTACTGGGAGTTCTGATGTTCCTATTCGGATTCCTGAAATTCTTCCAGCCATTCAGTGGATGGTTTGATATCCAGATTCAACAGAGTCATCTACCTCACGAGGCGATTCTCGCGGGCAATGTGTGGGAGATGGTAACTGGCGTCCTCTTCTTACTGCCATGGTTTCGAAAATCGTTGACCGCAAAAGGCAAAGATCAACTCCTCCTGCTGGCGTCTTCGATCCTCGTTGCTCAGATGGGCACGGCAATCTATGTCCACCTGCAGCCTCAGGTGCCTGCCAGCGTTCTTCCTCTCGGTATCAAGCCACCTGTGATTCCCCTTTTCGTTCTCCTCCTCGCATTGCTCAGTGCTTTTGCGGTTTGGAAGGAACGGCGAGCAGAGAAGGCTAGCAATATACCGACTCAATAACAGAGTTCGAACCCAATCATTTTCGGTCGGAGCGCCGAGCAGGAGTGTCGAACCTGACATGAGTTCTTTCACCCCCGGCTCATCCAAAGCAACCCACTGTGTCGTTGAACAACAGGAGCATAAAAATGACAAATCTCTTCGAATCTGTTCAGCTTGGATCATTGGTCCTGGCAAATCGCGTCTTCATGGCGCCCCTTACCCGCAACCGAGCTGGCGCAGATGGGGTTCCGGGAGAACTCGCCGCGACTTATTACACACAACGAGCTTCGGCTGGACTCATCGTGACCGAGGCGACGCAAATCTCGCCCATGGGCAAAGGGTATTTCAACACTCCCGGGATTCATTCCGCCGAGCAGGTGCAAGGGTGGAGCAGAATCGTGGAATCCGTTCACAAGAGTGGAGGCCGGATCTTCCTCCAGTTGTGGCATGTCGGCCGAATCTCTCATTCGTCCTTGTTGCCGAACAACGCGCAACCCGTTGCTCCATCCGCAATCCGCGCCAATAGCCAAACGCTCATTGCCACGGGTCTGGCACCGGTGTCGGAGCCGGTTGCCTTGACGGCCAGCGGAATCAAAGAGACCTTGGACGATTATCGGAGAGCGGCGGCCAACGCGAAGAAAGCCGGATTTGACGGGGTCGAGATTCATGCGGCGAATGGATACTTGATCGATCAATTTCTCAAAATAGGATCGAATCGGCGGACTGATGATTATGGAGGTGTTGCGTCGAATCGCGTCCGCTTTCTGACTGAAACAGTTGAACGCGTCCTGGAAGTTTGGGATAGCAGGCAGGTGGGTGTGCGAATCTCTCCGACGGGTGGCTTTAACGATATGACGGATGACAACCCACTCGAAACCTTCTCCGTCACGGTTGCAAGACTTAATAGCTATGGACTCGGGTACCTTCATGTCGTTGAAACGGCACAGAACAGCAAAGGAAGCAGCGAGGAGGATCTCGCTTTGTCGGCTCACCTGAGAACACTTTGGAAAAGTCTCTACGTCGTGAATGGCGGATATGACAGGCTCAGGGGAGAGGAAGCATTACGGACCGGGCATGCCGACGCTGTCGCATACGGCCGAGCGTTTCTGGCCAACCCAGATCTCCCGAGGCGGCTGCAACTCGGAGCCGCTCTAAATGAACCGGACCCAAAGAGTTTCTACGGAGGAGGCGCTGCCGGCTACACGAGCTATCCCGCGCTCTCCTGAGTGGTTCAGCGTTAGGAGGTGCGAGCGCGATCACTTCTTCCTTTACAGCATTACTTTTTAACGGGGGCTACAAATAGTCAACTCTTCACACCAAGGAGAATCACATGTCCTACAAGCAGGAAGCAGAAGCATACAAGGTGAAGGCCCAGAAAAATTTGGGAGATCAGTTCAAAATTGTTACCGATGACATGGATCGCGTCCGCTCGTCCGGTGTGCTAGACCATGCGCTGAAAGTCAACGATTTCGCTCCTGATTTCTCACTGCCGGATGCCTTCGGCTATGAAATATCCCTCAAGACGTTGCTCAAAGCAGGTCCGGTCGTGATCAGCTTCTACCGTGGCGAGTGGTGTCCGTTCTGCAATCTTGAGTTACACGCCTTACAGGAGGCACTTCCAAGGATAAACAAGCTCGGCGCTAACCTGGTCGCTATCTCTCCTGAGAAGCCAGACGGTGGGATCATAGTGACAGAGAAGAACAAGCTGACCTTTCCTGTTTTGAGCGATTTCAAAAATGCGGTCGCGCGGCAGTTTGGGATTGTGTTCCGAGTTGGCGACGAACTGCAGGACCTCTCCAGGACTGTGTTCAAGAATGATCTTTCTCTCCGCAATGGGGAGGACACTTACGAACTTCCTGTCCCGGCTACGTTCGTTATCGATGGGAGTGGGATGGTTCGCTTCGCTCATGTCAACGTGGACTATATGACTGGACGGGCGGAGCCCGAAGAGGTCGTGGCCGCTTTGGAGGTGATCGTACAGTCCGTAGCGCGCTAGCTGCACGGTAAATTGAGATTGGCGATCAAATTTCGCCGAACTTATGTTCACGGTGAGGCAATTTCTTGACCTGAACCGTCCTACTCAATCCGTTTCGACGATTGTGGTTACCGAACGTTCGGCAAGGTATCGCATTCGGAACTTGCCTAAGACGGAAGGCCAGGGCGCCGGGGCGGCGGTTAGTCGCGCCCCGGTTAGGTGTCGATATGTATGTACAAGCACTATGGCGTTATCCCGTACCTTGTGGTGGTTCCGCGACCGCAGACTTCGATTCGAAAGATGCTGTATGGTTGAGCTGGACTTTCGGCTGGCTATGCTATGATTACTAACAGGGCAATGACATATGAAGGTGCGAGCCGGAAAGCTCATTTTATGGGCTCTGGTGGCCCTTGTCGTAGTGGCTTCGATCCCTGTGGCCTGGGTCATTTACCGATTCCTGTACCCGGAGTCCGGCGCCCCTCCCGCAGTTAAGGTCGCAACTCTTCTCAATTCCAATGATCCGCACGCGATGCTCTCCGAGGCCAACCGCTATTATTGGACCCACAACTTGCCGGCGTCGTCACCGCTCTACGAACGGGCCGGAAAACTGTTTGAGCAGTCCCACGACGACCGCGACGCGCTATATGCGAGAATCGGTCTGATTCGTTCGCAATTGCAAATGCCGTTCGGAGAAATGTCCGACTACCTCGCGGCCCAACTCAAGACACCTTTGGTTCAAAACGACCTCGCACTGCGCTTGTTCTGCCTTGGCATCAAGGGCGACGCCGATCTTGAGGTTAAGGCAGGGCCGGCGCGTCAAGACTGGGAGCAGGCCAAGAGCTTGGCCGACCAATTAGGCGACAAGCAGTGGGCGAATCGCGCGTCGGGCGAACTGGGCCTTGTCAATTTCCTTGAAGGCAACTACCACCAGGCAAGCTATTTGGTGGGCCACACCCTATTGACTGCGATTCGTGATGGCGACATCGGAACCCAGGTTCGGTATTTGGAAATTATCGGGAATGGATTGAACGGGCTCAACCGCCCCTCCGAAGGCGTGGTTTTTTGCAATCGCGCAATTGCTATTGCCGACCGCGATAAAGATGTCGGCACTCCATTCATGGCCCTCGAAGGGAAGGCGGAAGCACTTCTTTTGTTGAATCACAAAGATCAAGCGCAGGCGCTGATGGAACGGACCCTTGCGGAAGCTCGGAGCGAGAGGATGTGGGAGCACGAGGGCCAAGACCTCTTGATCCTCGCAGAGTTCGCAATGGATTCCGGGAACAAAACAAAGGCCCGCGAATACTTGCAGGAAGCCATCCAATCGGAGAAGCGCGTTGGCCTCGTCAGGGTTGTCGAGCAATCGTACCTCTACCTCTCCCAAATTTCTCAGGAAGAGGGCAAGCTGAACGATGCCGGCGATGAACTCGCCCAAGCCCTTCAGATCAGCGGGACGACTGGCGATACGATCTATTTGCCGCGCACCTTGAACGCCATCGCCGAGTTGAAGGTGAAGATGGGTCAAAAGGAGGAAGCGCACCGTCTGTACGAGCAGGCTTCCGATGTTATCGAAGGGATGCTGCTCCGCGTTTCCGGCGCATACTTTGAGAGTTCGCTACTCAGCACGATGAGCGAGATTTACCTGGGGGACTTCAAACTGGCGGTGGACCAGAACGCGATTCCCATGGCATTCGACGTCATCGAGCGCGCACGCGGGCGGGCAGTTGCTGACATCCTGAGAAGCAGGACCGGAGATCCACCCCCGCCATCTACAGACGCCTCGATTCAAGGGCAAATTGTTCAGATCCAAACCCAATTACTCAATACCGAGGACCCGGCCCAGCGGAGCAAACTTATAGACGATCTTACGCAAGAAGAAGAGCAGTTCGGCTATGTGAGCGATATGCTGAATCCGGTCCAGCGCCACGTCGAAACGCACCCGATCGCCCTCGCGGCTGCCCAGGAAAGCATTTTGCCGGGCGAATCGGTACTCGAATACGTTTTGGCTGAGCCTGCATCTTATTGCATCGCTCTCACGCGCACTCACGCTGCGATTGTGAAGTTGCCCGCCGGGGAGGCTCAAATTCAGAAGCTCCTATCAAGCTTTCTCACCAAGGTGACTCAACAACAATCCGCCGGGGAGGATGCCAAACAGCTCTATTCACTGCTGCTAGAGCCGGTCCCGGAATCGTTTCGCCTCCAGCATATGGTGATCGTGCCGGACGGCTCCTTGCATCAGTTGCCCTTTGATGCGCTGATCGATTTCGATGGAAACTACGTTCTCAAAACCCACGTCATCAGTTACGCGCCGTCAACCACCGTGCTTTGTTTCCTCAGAAATCGTCAGGACAAAATCAGAACTGAGATGGCGTTCTTGGGAGTTGGCGACGTTCCGTACGATCTCCAGCCACCTAGCGAAGGAGGAGGAGCCGGGCGACAAGCACTTCGATTCGTCGCGAGGGGAATATATGACATTTCGGGCGCCCACCTTTTTCATCTGCCCGCAGCCCGCCAGGAAGTGATGGACGCTGAGGCGGCCCTGGGAAGGCCGAAAGATAGCCTGCTTCTATTGGGCGGGGATGCAACGAAAGCAAAATTCGAGTCAGAACCCGTCGCCAATTTCAAGGTGATCCACTTCGCAGTTCATGGATTGTCAGCGCCGCATTTCCCGGAAAGGTCGGCACTGGTGCTGGGGCGTGACCCGCGCCGTCCCGACGACGGGCTCCTTCAATTCCGTGAAATCGCGCAGTTGCCTCTCACCGCTGATTTAGTGACTCTGTCGGCCTGCGACACGGCTACCGGAGAACTTCAAGGCGAGGAAGGCAGCACCGGGCTTGTTCAGGCGTTTCTGTTCGCGGGTGCGAAAAGTGTGGTGGCTTCGGTCTGGAGCGCAGATGACTCATCGACCCAACTGTTGATGAAGCAGTTCTATACTCACTTGGCAGAGAAGGAGGACAAGGCATCGGCCCTGCGGCACGCCAAGCTTGATTACCTGGAGAAAATGGGAAATCGTGCGCCAATTTATTGGGCGCCATTTGTCTTGGTGGGTGACGGCTCGTCGCCGGTCAACTTTTGAATATGATCGCAATTACCCTGAAACAGCGCACGGAAGTCTTCGCCAACGTTGAGAAGGTTGTGCGGAAGAAAATCTTCGCCCCCGCGTTCGACGCCGCGAAGTGGGAAACGCTGGTTGATGCTAATCGGCAGCGAATACTGGATGCCGAAAGCGTGGAGGCCTTTGAGGGCGAAATTCAAAAGCTGATCACCGAACTCAAGATCAGCCACATGGCTTTCTTTCACCAAAGCTTTCTCAAGATACCTCCTAACTACTCCATCGGCGCGACGTTCCAGGCATACGGGACAAATGGGAAAAGCAATTGGATGTTCCAGGACGTCCATGAGGGAGGGCCGGCATATCTATCAAATATGCGGCCTGGCGACCTATTGCTTGACGTTGAGGGAATGCCGGTTGCGCCACCAGATTTACCGACATTCCGCATGGGCGGATTCTCCAACGTCACAATCGAGAGGCTGACCGGCGAACGGGTTCCTCTACCCCTTGGCATTCCCAGACCCAAATCCAAGTGGCATCCAATAATCCGCCCGAAACTGGTTTCATGGTTTAAACCCGAACCCGGGGTTGCTGTCCTCAAGGCCACGGGATTTCCCGGCCAAGTCGGGATCGACGTGGCACGCGAAATCGATGAGGCCGTTTCGAATCTTCAGGACTGCCCACGATTGATTGTCGACCTTCGAGGGAATCCTGGCGGCGGGGCTGGAGGCCTCCGCCTGATGAGCTATTTCACGCCGGGCAAGCTTCCGGTTGGGTACAGCCTGAGTAAGCAGCGGGTCGCAAAGGGTTACAAAAAAGAAGACCTCCCCAGGTTCGACAAAATACCCTCCCGCAAGATTGCGCTGATTCCGTTGCTGTTTCGCTTCGCGCTGGGCGACAAGTCGATTCTCATGGTGACGGAGGGACTTGGCCCGCAGCCGTTTCACGGGCGAATCGTCCTGTTGGTCAATCAACATACCGCTAGCGCCGGGGAGACGATCACCGGATTCGCGAAAGAGAATAAGCTCGCAACCATCGTCGGCACGAAGACCGCGGGCCAGGTCTTGGGGGGAACCGGATTCAAGATGGGGCATGGATTCGTTTTGCGCCTGCCGGTGGTGAGCTTCCGTACTTGGGGAGGGAACGATCTTGAAGGAACGGGAACCGTCCCCGACTGTCCAGTAGACCTTTCGCGGGAAGCCCTCAAGGACGGGCGAGACAACCAATTGCAGGAGGCGATACGCGTAGCGAAGGGACTATGACGCAAAAAAGGATTTCGAGCGGCGTGGTGCACGAAGTGCCCGTAGATCTAAAAGATGCACTTACATCCGACCCGCAAGCGTTCGCAGCATGGGAGGATATTACGCCGCTCGCGCGTAACGAGTGGATATGTTGGATTGAGTCAGCGAAAAAAGCAGAAACTAGAAGTCGCCGGATCGAGTGGGGCTGTTCAAGCCTTAAGGATGGAAAACGACGCCCCTGTTGTTGGCCCGGGTGCCCCCACCGCTAATTCCAAGATGGTCAAGCTGGAGATTGCGACCGGGGACTGGAGCCGGCCAACTTCCGGTTTGGGCGTCGCCCGCTCGGTGACCCGGTGCGACATCGCGTCGGCAGCTAAGATTTATCGTCGGCGTTTCGAAGGTAAACACTGCGCCGTTTGAGGGTCTATCTTGGCCAGCGACCATTCTCCAGGTAGGCGAGTTCTTAGGACCAAGCCCGAGCCGAGCTCACAACTGTTCCGCAAGCAGCGCCTTGCGACGAATCGATCCAGGCGCCGAGGTTCTGCGGGCGTTTGAAAACGCCCTCGGCGGCACCAACCTCAGCGCTCGATGCAGGTCATCTCAAGGACGGTTTGCCTTTCGCGCACGGCGGTTATAAGATCATGGTATAAATCGGAGGATAACATGCGTGGGCGCAACTCTTACATGCCCCCCCTTGCCGCGCTGGTCCTCGCGCTTGTCCTATCCTCGCCTCCCCTCTTGTGCGCGAAACTGTCACCCCAGGAAAAAGAGCAACAGCGCGAGCAGAAGGCCGCTGATAAAGCACAACGGCAACAGGCTCAAGCGCAGAGTTTGACCAGAGCGCGAGAGCATATTGCGGAAGGTGAAAAGCTGGAACGCGACAACCACCTTTTGGAGGCGCAGTACGAGTATCTTGACGCGGAACAGGAAGCGCACACCAAAGATGGTTCGCAAGCTCGAAAGCGAGTCAACGGTCTGATTGAAAGCGGAATCAATCGCCTGGTTCACGAAGCACGAGGCCTTTACGAACATCCCCGTGCTGACGAGCCCGGCCGTGCTGAGGATTACACCGCAGCCATTAAGAAACTTGAAGAGGCCCAAAAGTACGACCCCGACCGCTTGTTGCTCAACTACGATCTCGCCATTATTCATAGAGCGCTCGGAGACTTGGCGGGCCGTGGCGGAAACGGCCTTTTGCGTGATAGCGAGCTAAGCGTGGCCATCTATTATTTGGACCAATGCCTGTACGTATTACCTGAGGGACGGAAAAGGGATGAACTTGAACTGATGCGCGCACAGATAGTAACTCCTGAGAATTTAGTGCATGTTCCGGATAGTGTTAGAGATGATATCGAGAAAATTGATAGGTTCAGACAGACTGACGATAAGGGCTACCATGATGCCGAGAGAAATCCCGAAGCGGGCCGGGAGCCGTGCGCGCTGCTGACTCGCTCCGAGATGCCCCAGTTGCCATCGGTTCTATTCAACAAGGCCAGATGCCTCGAGACGGGGGGGCAAAACCCGCAGGCGGCGGCCCAATCTTTGGAAGTTTACCTGAACTCGGCAACGGAGGCTCTCGATCGGGAGCAGGAGGAGTCGCACCTGTCGTTTTTGAAGTCGGTGGCTTCTGTTCCGGGCCCCCAAGGCAAGCAGCTCCAAACCTACTACTCTGAGGCTGCCCGCTACCTGGACGTCGGCCGCTATGACCTCGTATCCCGAGAGCTAAGTCAAGCCGAAAGAACCCTTCCTACCTTCTGCGAAACCAAATGGCGCTTGGCGTTGTTTTACGATGCCTTCGGCCTCACTGCAGATGCGCGCCAGCATCTCGTTGCTTATCTTCAATGTGCGGCAAACGAGGAGCAGCGGGAGCAAGCCGTCTCTAAGCTGGAATCTTTGGATACGCGCCGGGCGAAGTATGACTTGGCAGTGCAGGATGCCAGACAGCCTCTCACCGAGGTCGTACAGGCTTACGTGAAGTATGGCCGCAACACTCGCCAGAGGTATGTCCGGGACCGACTGGACATAGTCTTCCGTGACCTCGGCCAAGCGATTTCCTTTTTTCCGTTGGGGATCGAAGCCCACGAACTGCTGGCAATGGTTTATGAACTCACTAACAACCCCCGCTTGGCAAAGCGATCGTTTGACGTTCTCTGGACGCAGGGACGCACCGTCACATTCTTTGACTCGGGAGGCAGGCGCATCGAGATCCAGGGCGATCGGTTCCGCATCATTGACGCGCCCGATACGAACGCGACCCACCTCGCCTCGTCCCTTCGAGATGGCATCCCACGTCAGGCTGTGAAGGAAATTGAAGTTCATGAAGACACGATTATAGTGGTTCTCACGACTGGTTCATCCGTGAGTATAATTCCGGCCCGGCTCGCGATGCCCGCGTCCCCAAAGGGTCCGTTGGCCCGCAAGTACACCAATCAGTACGCACTATTGTTTCGGAGATACCTTGGCGTCGACCCCATTGCCCTGGGAAAAGAAGGCCTGACCCGCAAGGAGACTGTGCAGATCGGGTGGGATGTATTCGCGATCGCGTTCAGCGCGTACTCAGTGACCCAAGCGGCCAAGGTGTCAAATTACACTCAGAATATTACAAACCTGATTTTCTATGCCTCGAACGCGGCGAGCGTATCTTACACGGTTAAAGATATGTATTCTCTCCTGCAGCAGCAGCACCAGATCGCCCAGGACGCCCCTTTCAAAACAATACCCACAAGCCAGGCGCGGTTTGAATTCAGAGAGAAGTTCTAATTTAGCTTCTGCGCTCCGATCATTTCTTTGACGTCACTTCCTGTTTGTTCAGGCTGGGAAGCACGCATCGGAAACCAACGTCGGGATACCCTTTTGCGGGACTGAAGTTATTTCTCATCGAGGAACGGAGGAAAAATGAATCGTCCTCCCAGGAGCCTCCACGGACTACCATGTTACAAGCTCTGCCTGCTGGATCATTGTGTGGATCGTTCGCAGGGCTCTTCACATAAAAATCCGCCTCATAGCAATCCGCTGTCCATTCCCAAACGTTGCCGGCCATGTCAAAGAGTCCCCACTTGTTCGCCGGGAACTGGCGCACGGGTGTGGCGTACTTCCATCTGTCTTTGCCTATAGGGACTGGCCCCTTATGGTCTTCCCTGCCATAGTTCGCGTTGTCCCGAGTGATGACATCACTACCCCAAGGGTATTTCGAATACTCATCGCCTGCGCGCGCCGCGTATTCCCATTCTGCTTCTGTAGGCAGCCGTCCCCCAAGCCGCGAACAATAGTCTCCGGCCTGTTGCCAGTTCACGTTGACAATTGGCTCTTGCCCTGAAGCCCAGGTGGCATTGAAGTGAGGGGGAGGTGGCATTGCTGTATTCCCAACGAACCTCCTGTAAGCGTTAACGGTAACCTCCGTCTCAGATATGAAGAAACCTTTACTGATGCTTACTTTGTGCCTTGGCCTTTCATCTGAGTAGCAACTCTTTTCATCCGAAGGTACGCAGCCCATCGGATACCCACCGGCTGGGACCCACACATAATTCAAGCAGTCCTTTGTGTTTTGCCCTTGATTAGCAGTACCCCCACAAGGAGGCGGGACGACGGGAGGCTTGCTTGGTGGGAGAGGGGTGGAGTAAGCCAGGACGTAGTCGGTTCTAAAGCCCGGTGAGTTGATCGGGGTCTGTAGCGTCGGAAACTTGGCTTGAGAGCGAGCCTCCACCTTTTGCTTGACATAATCCAGGACGCTGTCTGCCGTAATCCAGCCTTGCGGCGTGGAGGGCGCCGCCCCCTTGAGAGCCTCCAGGAGGTACCACGTGAACAGGCCATGCCCGCCGCCCAACTCCGGATCCTCCCAGGATTTTTGGTATTCCAGAGAGGAGAAAAGCACCATGCTCACCTGGCCTTCCTTATCGTTTATTTGAGCCCACTCTTTTGGGAGATCAGCGGAAGGGCCGCCACGTGCGCCCTGTTCGGCCTGCGCGGCGTGGCAAGAATCAATAAACACCACAGCCTGCTTGGCTATCAAGTCCGTCGTGACTTTTTTACGGAACTCAGCCATGGGGATCCCCTGCGACGTCAGGTTATCCTCGGTGGCATTAATCGGCACGAAGTACAACTCACTGTGGTATTCAACGCCATGACCCGCGAAGAACACATACACGACGTCATAGGGCCCTGCGGTCCGCCTCAACCAATCGAACTCCTTGTAGACGTTGTCCCTGGTGGCATCCAGGTTGGTGAGCAGATGCACGTGGCTTAACGGGAACGCCCCGCCGTGCTCGGTTTCGATGAAAGCGGCAAAATCTCCGGCATCGCGGTCCGCGTACCTCAACACTGTACCCTCTCCGCCAAAGGGTGCAGGCCCATTGATTCCGATGACCAGAGCGTACTCCTGCTGCAGAGTGGCGGACGTCGCTGTGCCTGCGGGTGCGGTTTGGCTCTTGATCAGGGGGAAGCCGCTCACGCCAGCGATGAGCGCACACGTGATTATCACGGTCTTTGAGGAGGGACTCATTTTTGCGCCTCCGGAGACGTGCCAAAAAAGAAAATCATCGCGCCTGCTACCAACCACGACAACTTCGGAGTGTCTGTGCTCAGGCCTTTCACGGCATCCGGTGACATGTTGGGATCCCAGCATGCGTGCAGGACGAACACTAATGCGAAGAGATTCCACAATGCTGACATCCCTATCGCCAGATAGAAAGGTATGGCCTGGCCCTTCTTTGCCGCCTGGGTTGATTTCCGCCCGGCATAATAGAACCCCAAAATAGCGCCGACGAGCGGCAGGTATTGACCGGTAATCGAGTTCAAAAGCTGAGAGGAAACATCCGAGTCGATCCGTACGACGCAACGCAGGTAAAGATACCCGAGCATCGCGAGCGTGAAAGACGCTCCCCACAGCCACGCTAGAAATTCCCTCTGCCTTGACAATTTCATTCTGTGCCTTGAAGTAACCGCATCACCTTCATTGCCGCGGTCGAAGCCAGCGGACTCTCTTTGTCCCAATGCCAATCGATCCCCCCTGTGTACTGGAACTCCAGCCTGGAGCGGAGACCGAACGACACGGGGTCACCTTTCTTCCCTGGCTCATAGACCTCGACCGCCAGCGCCAGACGTCGGGCGCGAACATTCTCATTTCGGGAAACGAGGTCCGGGCGCAGGATGAAATTGGTGTAAATCGTTACATACGGGCGCGCGGGCGCAAACTCACCTCGAAGCTTATAGCCCTCGCGCTGGAGCATGTTCCAGGCGTCAGACTGAAAGCTGAAATAATCGACACCTGTCCGACGCCCGGTGATCGGGGCCTCGAAGTCACTCAGGGGGGGAAACTCATCGCCTCCTCTTCCTCCGGTGACAAAAAGTTGTTGGGTCTTGTACTTGTAATTTCCGCCCGTTCTGCCGGATTTGATTATCAGGATGAATTTAGTCGTTGAGTCCGGGTTGACTATTGCGGAACCCTTTCCCGAAACCTTGCCGTAGCCCATCAGAAACGCCGGAGCCTTGCCGACGTCCCAGGTCACAGTGGCGGTTTTACCTTCCTGGATCTCGCTCGGTTGTACTTCCAGTTTCTGAGCGGTCACAGGGAGGGGTAGCATCAGTAGCACTAGAAGTGCAGCGTTCCTCATTCGGCACACTATACTCCCATTTGCCCCGTGAGGCCAGAATCCCGAAATTAACATTTCTAAATTGCTTGAGTGGGAATGTTCGCCACGTTTAACCCTTCCTCTTGGTCAGCCTTGGCGCGGCGACGAGAGGTAAGAAGCAAGGCTCTTTGCCGTCAATCGGGACCAAGGCGCGGCCTTGCTGCACTTTGCACTGCCAGGAGATAGAAGAGCAATACTAACTTTGGCGTCCTCGCTCGGGTCCCGACCGCCGTCCGCCATTGCCGCCCACGATGTTTACGTGCTTCTCCCCTGCGCACGCCGCTTGGGAATGCGATGAGCCACGTGGTGGCGACGTAAGATCCCGAGCTTGCCGCGCTGCGGCGAGCTTATTGGGCAAGCCTGCAGCGGGTGATGGATGAGATCGTCGCCCGGGCCCAAGAGTGCGGGGATGTGCCCCGTTCCTTCGAACCCCCGCTGGCCCTGGAAGTGTTCACCTGACCAATACTGCTTCGTCTCACTGCAGGTAGACAGGTGTGAGGGCCCACATCGAAGATCTCGTGACCCGGATGATTACCGCTCGGCCTGGCTAGAGGTCTTCCGTGCGAACCATGTGCCCAACGGGGCATTTCCCACAGCCGGTCTGCTTGGGAGTGAAATCGCCGCATTGTGCCTAAATGGACCACTCAAACATTCGTCCACACCTTTGCGGATTAGCTCTGCCTTGCCTAGCGTTTACGTACGGTGAAGGCAGTATCGAAGGGCCACTTTTGACGGGAACGGCGATCGCGCAGGTTCGGCGCCGTTGTCTCCGAGTGTGTCGTTGGCAACTCGGACATTGGCCGCTGGGGCATTCAATTTCCGAGTCGGGCGTCACCCAGGGTATGCCGCAGATTTAATTTAGGCTAGACCCCACGAAAACTTCCGAAGTCTCGCTATTGAACTGCGCAGCGAGTTTCTTCATTGCTGCATTTTCGCAGGTAACTTCACCAGCCTCTCGACTGTGCAAAGCTATCTCTGCGGCGATTGAGCGACCGAGGATTCGCTGATCAATATTGCCAAACCGTCCAGGCACGAGGCTTCCCAACCAACCGGCCCAGGCGGGGGTATGAGCGTTGCCGACAATAATGCCAGGGCGAAAGATGGCGAGGCGGGTAAAGCCGATATTGCGCACAGTGTCTTCCTTCATGCCCATTACACGGACATAGCGAAACCGGCTGTGGGCTGTGCTTCCTACGGCAGAAAGCAGGCAGAAGTGGGCGATTCCGGCATCATGGCAGCCGCGCGCAAAGGCACCGACGACGCCGAGTTCAAGTCGTTGCAGTTCTTCTTCGCTCCAGTGCATCGATCCAGAACCGACACCCACACAGCTCACTGCGCTCGCGGGACCTTGGCTTAAAACTTCGCGGGCAAGGGCGGCAGTGCGCTCGGCAAAGTCAGCAGCGCCGCTATCAAGAACGACGTTGCGCACTCGCGATCGCGCCGCAATGGGCTTCCTGGTGACCATCACCACTTCCCGACATTCCGGAATTCCTAGCAGCTCCGCGACGGCTGCACCACCGACTTGCCCAGTACCACCGAGGATAATTGCGGCGAAATTCTGCTCCATAAATAGGATCTCTGCTTAGGTCAGGGTGCGGTAAGGGTTGGTCGGCAAACGAGAAATTGAGCTCAGGCCCGGCACCTCGTTCCGCTAAACGCGTGTCCCGAATCCTCTTCAGCAGTCTCTCAGTATAATGGATGTTTACTTTAGAACCACGGGATAGTAGCTCCAGTCAGTCCCCGGTAGGCGAATTCCCACCAGAAAATCTCCAGGGGCAATCCGAGAAAGGTCGAGGGTGACCTTGATGATGGTCTTATCATATTCCATTTTCGCCGCTCCTGTGGTGCTCGCGAGTGGCTCTGTGGGCTCTTGGTGGAAAATCGCCACGTCATAATTGCCGGCCTTGCTCCCTTCCGGAAGGTAGAAGGAAACGTCGTCATATCCACGCTGGAACACAAGCGGGCGATTGCCGGGCCCTTGCTCCCCGCGAAGCATCAGCCGGTTCCTCATGTCGGCAACGATCTGAAAGCGTCCGGTAATCAGAGTCGCCTGACCCGATCGCCACCGCCACCAGCCGAGCGAGAGAATAACGATGATGACGGCGGCGGCCATGCTTAGGTACGCCGCACGCCTTCGCCACACGACTCGCTGTCGAAGCTCCGTGTACTCGCGGAAACACGGGCTGCACATACCGACATGCTCGATCCAGTCCATCACCTTATCCGGGCTGACCTCACGGGAAGCCATCGCTTTCAAAATAGACTCTTCGGGGCAGCCCGTACGCTCGGGGTTCGGAAAACCGCCCTGCAGAAGGACGCGTTGCGCGGCCTTCAGGAATCTCGTTTCTTCCCTGCGCATTAGCCGTCGGTCACTCATGGCGCTCACCGCCTTCATGGCGAGTCTTTCCTGGGTCGTGGGGTTTCATAATGCGCGCTTGTGCCCTTTTGAGCCCCTGGCTAAAACGCGCCTGCGCATTATTGGCGGTAATTTTCAGAGTACCGGCGGCATCCCTCCAAGAGTAACCCGTCTTTCTCATGGAAAACATTTCTCTCGTTTTTTCGTCCAGAAAAGTCGTTACCTCTTTGACAAGCAGTTCCTCCTCAATGGACGGCGAGACCGCGGTGGCTCGGATGTCTCTATGGGCCTCCAAGTCTTGGATAGAGCCGACGTGCTCGATTTGGGGTTCTGTGGCCAATACTCGATTCAGCCGCCGAACAAAGGCCCAATAGAGGTAATTGTCGAGATTTCGAATGGGCCGCATGAGCCGTCCGTTACTCTTCCGTGCGCGGGAGAGGGCGAGGAGTGTGGCTTCGAGGAGGTTGGAAGTTCGCGCTGTATCCTGCTGATGGCGCCGGGCGTAAGCGTCGATTCTTGCCCAGTTTCGCTCGGCAGCATCGACGAGGTCCTGCTCGATTGCCCGGCCAGAATTATCCCGTGGCCAAACATGGACTCGTGGATTGGGCTCGATTTCCCTGGGCATAAATGCGATCTAATCTCGCTGCTCCCCTTCCAGAAAAGTCCGACTATCCCCGCCAAAACCTGAGAATGTTTGCCCCCTATCTATTAAGAGGCAAAAAAACCGCAAAAACTTAAGCGCGCTCGCAAATTTATTTTGGCTTGGCCTGAATCCCCAATGCCTGCGGCGCCTGGAGCTCTGCAGCCAAAATTATCCATTAAGATTTCTCCCCTTTTTTGCCTCTTCTATTATAGGGGCGTATTTATCCGGAGGCCGGGAGGACAGTATCACGACTGTGAGAAATTGGCCTGATTCCAATCAGTTACGCTTGGAACCGGCCCTGCCGATCGTACCCGCAAGATTTCGTTCATCTTCTTCCTCCGGTTTTGGCTTTGGGATGTTCCTTTATTAAGTGAAGGGCATAGGTGCTTAAGTTTTGCTGTTCGAAAACCTCTTAGTTAGTAGGGGCAAACTGCCTCGGGTTACACGTTTTCTCGAAGGTACTCCTTGTAGGCACCAGTAAAGAGAGGGAAACCCCATGCACGGAGTCAAACTGATGCGGATTACGGTACGGGCCACCCCAAAAGAAACTGCCTTCCTCCGCAAGGCCGCAACCCGTAGCGGCTCAGGCACTCCCGCGAAATTCGTCGCCTCATTGTTTGAAGAAACTCCCCTTACGCACCATTGTCAGGAACCTCGCACGGTGCGACGCCCCAAACTGTGAAATTGTCTATAATCAGTGTCTATGGTATTCTTCGCTCGATTTCCGTTCGTGCTGGTGCCGCTCCAAACCATGTTTTACAAAGGACTTGTCAACTGGCGATGAAAAAGCGTGTGCAGCGGACCCGGAAGCTCGCAGCCGGCATTCACGGTTCGCGAAGGCCTAAGAAGGGACTCAGTAAACAGATCACCTTCTGGGTCAGCGAGGAAGAAAAGCAGCGCATCGAGCAGGCCGCGACGGCCGCCGGCTTGAGCATGAGCAGGTTCGTTATGGAGAAAGCCCTCAAGGCGGCGAAGAAGGTTCTTTCCCAGAACTCCGGACGCCGTCCCGCAAAAGTCATCCCACCTCCGTCCGACCCACCGTCCAGAACCCCACGGTAACAGACCCTTAATATTCCTGTACAGCTAATTCTGAATTGCTGTACAACTATGTAAAACTTTCCTATTGACTTTTGCTGTACAGCTATTCTACGCTCGGCGACATTGTATTGGGGCTTTCTATTCTCATAAGGAGGTCACGAGATGTCACCCTGGACGCAAGCCGTGCAAGTCTTGCAAGCGGCCTTCACCGGCCCGATCGCCACGGGCCTCGCGCTCGTCGCCATCGTGCTCGGAGGCCTAATGTTCGCTTTCGGAGAAGGCGGGGCCAAACGCACCATGGCCGGGATCATCTTCGGCGTCGGCATGGCCATCGGCGCCGTGAACTTCATGTCCTGGCTCTTCCCTGCAACGTAACATGGCACAAAGACGAACCAATCCGGTATTCCGCTCGCTCAATCGCCCGCTCACCATCCTCGGGGCCGAGAGAAAGCTCTTTTTCTTTGCTCTCATGATGGGAGCCGGCGTTTTCAACCTGCTCAAAACGCTGTTTGGCGGGATCCTTATGTTCCTATTGCTTTATGCCCTTGCCCGATGGGCCACCAAAAACGATCCGCAGATGTTCAGATTCCTTTTGAACTCAGGCCGGACGCGAACGCAGTACGACCCCCTGAAATTTGCACCTGTCACCGTTCGGAGGCTCAGGAATGTTTAAGTTGGAGCGCGTCACCGAGGCTTACGACGAGGCGGGGTCGTTCAACGAACAGATCAACCTCTTCGGTTTCATCGACGATCAGGTGTTCCTGACGAAGAGCGGGGATGCGGGAGTCGTGCTAAGTGTGGCGGGGGTCGATTACGAATGCCTCGATTCAGCCTCCATCGATAGCTTCACTAAGCGTCTGGAATCGGCTTTCAAACTCTTCGACGAAAAGTGCCGCTTATACCAGTACCTTTTCAAGCGGAATTACGCTGAAGTTCCTTTCCAGACGTACCCAAACCCCATTGTTAACGCGGCCATCGAGAACCGCATTGCCCACCTTCGAAGCAAAGCCGAATCCCTCTACTCGCTCAAAATCTATTACGTGATCCTCTTCGAGGGCTTCCGGTACAAGAAAACCCTCCTCACCGGAATCGCCGATGTTGCCGCCCGGCCTGGGAACGCACTCACGGAATTGCGCGCGCTCCTGTCAACCAAGAACCAGGTTGTTCTCATCGAGACCGAAATCGAGAAAGCAAGGCTGACTCTCTTGGCCAAAGCCCGCAGCTTCGTCCTGCAAGTGAACGATTTTCTTCCGGCCCAGATTTTGGGAAAGGGCGATGCCTTCAAGGTCCTGAAACAGATTCTCAACTTCTCCCCCCTCAAGGTCGAGAATGCCCGACTGGCCCGCGACACGTTTCTCGATTGCTCCTTGTGTGAGTCGCACCTCGAATGCCATCGCGGCCATCTTCGGCTGGATGATTCTTTCGTGAAGGTCCTTACGCTCAAGGATACCTCTGCCCAGAGCTTCCCTCTAATCTTCAAGCGGCTGCTGGAGGTTGAGGCCAACTTCTACGTGGTGACGGAGTGGAAGAAGCAATCGCCGGACAAAAGCCGCGGCTCTATCAATTCCCGTCGCCGCCATTTTCACAATACGAAAAGGTCGCTCGTCAGCCAGATGAGCCTTTCGGACAGCCCCGAAAAGACCGAAGACCTGCTGATCGATGACTCCAAGGAAGCGCAGGTCCGCGATCTCGGCGAGGCGCTGAAGGAGTTGGAGCTGAAGGGCAATTATTTCGGCGACTTCTCCCTCTCCGTCGTCATTTACGACCTTGATCTTGCCAGGGTTGAAAACGCGTGTGCGGAGTTCTACAAGGTCTTCAGCGTTCACGACGCCCAGGTTTTTGAAGAACGGTACAACCTCCTGAATGCTTACCTCGCGACCGTCCCCGGCAACTACCCCTTCAACCTCCGGCGCGTGACCATTTCGAATGCCAACTACGCCGATTACTCTTTCCTCTTCACACTCCACACTGGCGACCGGGTTAACCAGCACCTGAACCGGGAGTACCTCGCCGTGCTGGAGACAAACCACCGGACACCGTATTACTTGAACCTGCATCACCGGGACGTCGCCCACACGATGGTCTTGGGCCGCACCGGGTCCGGCAAATCGTTCCTGCTGAATTTCCTAATTACGAACCTCCAAAAGTACGACCCGTACACGTTCATCTTTGATTTGGGCGGGAGCTTTGAGAGTCTGACGCAGCTTTTCGCTGGAACGTACATCCGGGTGGGGATGAATTCACCCGACTTCAAGATAAATCCCTTTTCAATTCCCCCTACGAAGGCCAACCTGGATTTTCTCAGCCTCTTCGTCCAAGTGCTGGCTGAGGCGAACGGGGAATCCCGGCTCACGACAGACCAGGAGCAGGACCTTTACCACCAGATCGAGAATCTGTTCGAAATTGACGCCGACCTCAGGACGCTCAGCACTCTCGCCAATACCCTTGAACGTGGCCTTGCCGCCCGCCTCAAAAAGTGGACCGAAGGCGGGCAGTTTGGATTCCTCTTCGACAACGCCAAGGACACCCTGACTTTTTCCCGGTTCCAGTGCTTCGACTTCCAGGGCATGAGTCAGTACCCGCAGATTGTGGAACCGCTGCTCTTTTACATCCTGCACCGTGCCAACGAGGTCCTCGCGGACCGCAAGCTCACACATGTGTTCAAGGCATTTTTCATTGACGAAGCATGGGTATTCTTCCGCAACCCCGCCGTGAAGAACTACATCGTTGAGGCCCTTAAGACCTGGCGCAAACAGAACGCGGCGATGGTGCTCTCGACGCAATCCCTTGATGAGCTGCGCAAGTCCGGAATTTTGGATGTCATCCAGGAAAGCTGCCCCACCAAGATTTTCCTCTCCAATCCCGACATGGACCGTGAGTTGTATGGCCAGCAGTTCCATCTGAACGATAACGAAATCGAACTCGTTTCAACGTTGGCGCCCAAACGCCAAATGCTCATCAAAAACCCGGATGTTGCCAAAGTGGCGAATCTGGACGTGGACCCGAAGAGCTATTGGATTTACACCAACGACCCCTTTGACAACCGCAAGCGGCGGGAAGCGTTCGAGACTTATGGGTTCGAAAAGGGATTGGAGATTTTGGCAGGGGGACAAAAATGAAGCGCCCTTCTCCCGTTCACGCGATCACGTTGCTTGCGCTCGTAGCTTGCGGCCTCGACTTGGCGCGCATCTTCTGGCTGGATGTGGAGATCCTTGCCGCCTACTGGGTCGAACCGTTCCTCTTTGGCCTCGCTATGGGCTTCACTTTCGCCTCGGTGGTTTTCCTGATCTGGCGCTCGAATCAATCTTCATTAGGAGATCGAACATGAAAAGGATTTCGCTTGCTCCCGTCGTAATTCTCTCATCGCTCGCCTGTGCCATCGGCATTGCCGCCAGCGACAGCGCGCGCGTCGTGAAGTATTCCCAGACCGACATTGTCCCGATTCGGGCCAAGGTTCGCTTCACCACACTCATAGTGTTGCCCGCGAACGAGGAGATTCTCGACTTCACCGTGGGTGACAAAGATTTTTGGATCGTTAACGGCATCCACAACCTCTGCTATCTCCATCCTGCCCAAACCGGAATTCGGAGCAACATGAACCTGGTGACGGCGAGCGGCCGGGTCTACTCGTTCCTTTTGTCGGAGACCAGCAACCAACCCGATGTCGATCCCGACCTCAAGGTCTTTGTGGAACTGAAGGAAGAATCGACCCTCGGCGGCGTGGGTGGTCACGTGGAGTTCGTCCGGGCATCCGAAGTTGAAGCCTACAAGCAAGAGGCCGTGGAAGCCCGCGCGCAGGCGGCAAAAGAAATCCAGCAGGCTGAAAATCGCGTCCAGCAACAGATCGAACAGTATCGAAAAGAATATCCGGGCAAGTTGCGTTTTGATTACACCTACAAACCCAAAGCCAGCCTAGTGCCATTTCTCATCGCTGCCATCTACCACGACGACAGGTTCACCTACATCAAGTGCAGCGCCCAGGAAAAGCCCATCGTATACGAGCTGAAGGACGGCAAGCCGAATCTCGTCAACTTCGATTTCGAGAACGGAGTTTACGTCATCCCCAAAATCGTGGATCACGGCTACCTCGCCGTCGGGAAACAGAAGATCAACTTTGACCGGGAGCCCCACTCATGAGAGCCACTCTCCACAGTCAGATCGAACGACCACAATCTCCCACGTGGGAGGAGATAGAAAGCTTGCTGGCACGGGAACTGAAGATGGGCTGCGTCAGCAAGCCCAGGCACCGCAGAAGGTCACTCGCGAAGGTGTTGAGAGATCTCGAAAACCGCATCCGCAAGTGCAGGGAAGAATTACGGAGGGAATGAACATGACGGAGACATCCAATACACCCCCGGTTGAACGTGGGCTAATTGAAGACAAGGCCCCCAGGCCTCCCGGCGTGATGTCAAAGCACACGCAATCGCTGGTAATTATGGGCGTGGCGGTGCTGATGGTGCTCATCATGTGGCTCACGGGTAATAAAACAAAGCCCGCAGCAGCCACGAATCCCACCGCAGCCCTTCCTTCCATGAATCCCACCGACAACGCCAAACTCCAGGAGTTGAAGCAAGCCATTCAGGCCCAGCAGCAAGCCACACGTCGGCCCGTCGCACCGCCTGACGCGACTCAGCAGGGCTGGTTGAACGCACCGGGAATGTACGGTAACGCCACAATCCCCAACCAAACCGGTTACTACGGGCCTCCCACCGGTCAGGGTGTCGGCCCGATCCCGCCGCCCGGTAATCCGGAGGCATATCAGCAAGTGCAGGCACCGCCGGAGGACCCCTTGAAGGAAGAACGGAAGAAGCGTGCCTATGAGTCATTATTTGCTTCAAACGTTGCCTTGACGTATCGCGACGGCGAGGATGCGCACAAGTTTGAGGGTGCCGCAACGTCTTCCCTCCCACTGGAGCCGCCGAGCGTCCCCCAGGCGATTCCTCCCGCCTCGCAAGGGCTCGCGGGTGAGGAGACGGTATTACGATCTTTGCTCTCTCAATCCACCCCAGCGAGTGGGCCTGTCAACCTGTTGCCGAATCCCCCGGCAGCGCCCGTACTCGGCAAGGGCAACCCTGAGTCTCGCGGCCGAGATGCTGCCGCGGAAGCTCGTCTGCATCAGTCGGTGGGCAAGAACTTCATCCTCTTCGAGGGCGCGGTGATTGAGACCGTGCTTATGAACCGGCTGGATGGCAGCTTTGCCGGCCCAGTGATGTGCCTTGTGTCCACCGATGTGTATTCCCATGATCGTCAGCATGTGCTGGTCCCGGCGGGAACGAAGGTGCTTGGCGAAGCACAAAAGGTGAGCGCCTTTGGCCAGGACCGCTTGGCGGTGTACTTCCATCGCCTGATCATGCCGGATGGTTACTCCGAAAGCCTCGATCAGTTCAAGGGACTCGACCAGCAGGGCGCCACCGCGCTGCACGACAAGGTCAACAACCACTACGTAAAGATCTTCGGCGCATCGCTGGCAGTTGGAATTTTGGGAGGGATCGCGGAGGTGGGTACCGGCAGTGTGTTGACCGCCTCCGCTTTTGACCAGGCCCGCCAAGGTTTCGGCGAAGGCTTGGCGATGTCGGGCGAACGAGTTCTCGATCGCTTCCTCAACCTCATGCCCACCATCACCATCCGCGAAGGCGCACGGGTCAAAATCTATTTGTCCAATGATCTTCTCCTTCCCGACTACGCGAACCACACCATGCCGGCAGATATGTAAGGAGCATTTATGAAAAACACACGCGTTATTACAACATTTCTCGTCCTGGCTGCCACATTGGCTTGTGGGCAGAAGAAACAGCCGGACATCGAGGTTATCCCTCCTCTCGGCACCTACAAGACCCGAGCGGAGGCACAAAACTTTGCGGACCGCGAGAATGCGAATCTTGTTTCCGTTCGCAATGTTGAAAAGTCCCAAGGTGTAAGCGAGCGAGCCTTGCCCTGCGGCAAGTATGTCGTGGCTTCCGTTCATGACAGCGACGGGCGGGAGTTCTGGGGAACCCGCGAAGATAAGACCGGCTGCCCCGACCAGATTCCCGCATATAACTTTCCCACCCAGCCCCAGACCAAATCAGGAGATTCCAAACCATGAAAAAGCTAATGGTATTCGCTCTGTTGTTGATGGTCATTGCTCCACGCGCGGGCCGTGCTCAGTTCGGCGGAGTCGTTTACGACCCCACGAACTATCACAATGCCCTGCTGCGTTACTACCAACTCCAGCAGCATCTGACCCAACTTCAAAGGACGTACACGCAAATCGTCAACCAGTACAACCTGGCCGTCACTATGTCCAGAAACATTCAAAACATGCCGGCGCGCTACCAAGCCCTCTTCTCGTCGTGGCGCAACCTTTCGACCGTGCCTGACGTTTATCGGAATACGGGCGCATGGGTGAACGGCGTCAATACGGGTTCACCTACAGTGATCAGAAGCGGATACCAGAGTGCCACCAACCCTCTCCAGCTTTACAGCCCGGCGACCATTGCCAGGATGAGCGCCCCCGAATTGCAGCGCGCGATCGCCAACTTTGCCACCGTAGAGCTGCGGGATGGAGTCAACACCAACGCCATGCAGACGGTCGGAAATATGCGAGCGAATGCCCCGGTGATTCAATCCAAGATTTCGAGGCTCGAGCAGGATTCGCTGTCGAATGATCCGACGCTCAACACCGAAGTCAGTGTGCTCAACAAGATCAACGCCACCAACATCCTCATCCTCCGCACCTTGCAGGACGCCAACAGTCTCCGTCTCGCTGAACTGGAACAGCAGATCGTGCACTCGAAGCAAGAGCGCGATGACATCAGCAAGGTCATTAACGGTGACGTTTACCAGCGTCAAAACATGGTTTCCCAGGTGAATCAGATTACGACCGGGGTGGGAGCGTCTCTCCACAATTACCGGCTCCCCTAAGGCCCTGCGGCAGCGCGAGCGGAGGTGATGCATCAGATGTTTACGACTCCCAATTACTTCGACTGGGCACTCGGGGCGATTACGGCCCTGCTGAATGCCAATACGAATGTGTTCGTCGGCATGGGCCAAAACCTATTCCGCGGCCTTGCCACCATCATGCTGGCATGGTTCGGCATCAAGACCGCCCTCTCCTCAGGCGATCACTGGGGTGGCATCCACATGTCACAGTTCGCAAGCCTCGTCCTCAGCATCAGCTTCGGCTTTGCCATGATCAATTACTATGCCACCCCCATTCCCGGCATCGGTACGGACTTCCATCACCTCATCACCGACCAGGCACAATCCCTTTCGAGCACCTTGTCCCAGAACATGCTCGACACGGTTGTGAGCAGGATCTCCGCCTTCGAAGGCACCGTGGAATCCCCTGGCACCACCATGCAGATCGCGGTCTACCTCCATTACTGGACGATTATCATTCTCCTGGCCTTCGCCCAGGCTGTGGCCATGATTGTTATCGCCTTCGGCGTCATTGCCACGGCGGTGTGCGTCCTCTTGGGGCCGGTCTTCATCCCCTTTTTCATCGTTCCCCAACTCGACTGGCTTTTCTGGGGCTGGTTTAAGTGCTTCGTCCAGTATTCGTTCTATCAAGTCGTAGCCGCCGCAGTGATCTTCATCATCGGCAACATCCTGACTTCCTTTCTGACCATGTATAACGGCCAACCCATCACCATTGACCAGCAGGGAGCGCTGATAACGCCGCTCATCATCGTCGCGGTTTCTTCCATCTATGTGCTCCTCAAGGTGCCGTCACTCACGAGCCACATCTTCAGCGGGTCGGCCGGCCTCGGATCGGGCGGACTTCTCGAAAGGGGTTTCAAATGAGCAACCACGCAGCCCCCAATGAGGCGAAGCAACTCTATATGGAACAGTTTGGGGAAGCCATTGTGACCAACAGCTATCTGAAGATCGCGGTAGCCGTGCTGTCCCTCGTGATTCTGGCGCTTGTGTTCCTGGACGTGCGGACTCTTAGCACCTTTCACGATTTCAAGCCGCTAGTGATTCGCATCGACGAATTGGGCCGGGCGCAGGCGGTCGGTTACGACACCTTCGCATATAAGCCGGAAGACAAGGAAGCCAAATACTTTCTCACGCAGTTCTGCGAGCTTTATTACCGCCGGAACCGCTACACCGTTAACGACGATTTCACCAAATCCTTTTACTTCCTCGACGGCAAGCTCGCGAATGACATCATGGGCGCTTACAAGAACGAAAAGGTTATCGAGAACTTCCTGGCGAACCCATCCGCGCCGGAAGTTGACATCGATGTGCAACAGGTGGCACTGGAGCCGATGCTGAAGCCTCCGTATAAGGCCAGCGTGGACTTCTACATGATCCAATACTCGCCCGTCGATCACTCCGTGCTCAAGAAGACCCTCTACACCGCCACCTTCGTCTTTATGTTTCGCTCCAACGTACCCAGCCAGTTGATTCCGATTAACCCGCTGGGGTTGACCATCACGTACTTTCGTGAGGACGAAGCTTTTAAGTGAATTTCTACCAGGAGGAGTCATGTCAACACCTTTGATACCGCCACCGCCATTGCCGCCCAAGAAGCACACCGTCAACGCGCGCTTGCGCGAAGACATCTTCGAGGACTTGAAGCGTTACGTGGTGTACGCCAACGGGGGAGACTTTTCGCATTACATCAACGAAGGTCTGAAGATGGTCTTCGATAAGGACACGCACTTCCGGTCTTGGGTCGCGGCTCATCCGGGGGTGATTTCCGAGGCCCGTAAGAAGAAGCAACACGCCCAACCACAACCCTCGCCCAAAGGTTTACCACCGCGAGAAACATTGCCGGATACCTCACCCAGTGTGGCCAAGGGTGAATCTGGCGTGACGAGGGGAGGAGTGCACGCCGATGCGGCGTCGTAGACACATCTTGAGTTTTACCGGGCGCGAAGAACGCTGCTGCGCAGCGGCGGCAGGAGGGGTCCGAAAGGACCGGACCCTGACACCCCACCCCATGTTGGGTTCACGCACGCGAACATTCGTTCACGCCTGTCAACTCGTTTCGGCTCAAGGCGTTGCCGCCTTCGCGTTCACGCTCGTACGCGCGCGTGTACGCTCGTCAACTTCAAGAAACCAAATGCCTTGGGAGTTCAGCCTATGAAGCAAATGAAAGCCATCCTCACCAAACATGTGGGCTTTCGCCTCCGTCCAAGCACCTTCGACCAGATCCAACTGCTCGCGGATAAAGCGGGAAAACCTGTGAATGATTGGTGCCGCGAAGTCGTGCTCCAGTGCGCCAAGGGAGTGCCTACTTCCGCCATGGATTTTGCCGTAATGGCGGAGATCGCCGCCACCCAGGCAATCATTATCGAAATGTTTTCCGCGGTGGGGGGCGGCGCAAAGATCACCACCCAGAAGGCCCAAGAGATCGTCGATAAGGTCGACAGCAGAAAGTACAGGCAAGCCCTTGAACTCGTGAGATTTGCCCAGGCTATGGCATCAAGATTCCGCCTGGAGGCCGCTGTTTCGGAGGAGCGCCAGGGGAGAGCAGACCACCGTGACTGAACAACAGCGTATTCCCGCCCGTCATCCAGGACACGGCCACCAGTGGCCTCGCCTGATGCCGGTTTGCTCCGTCCTTGCGATGATGCTCGCTCTGGCCGGTGGCGCCGGTGAATTCGCCTACCAGTTCAAGAGGCGTTGGACTCCCCTCGAGCGGCTTTATCTCTCCGCCTACCTCCAGACCGCGCACTTGGTCGAAACCCGCAACCGGACTCTGCGGCCCCCCCGCATCGTTCCGGTATTGGTGGTGATATTCCGCCGCGGCACCCGTCTTGCCGTTGATTCCGACTTGACAATCATCCCAGCCCCGCAAGGCCAAGCGCCGTCTCAGTTTCGGTTCGTCCTCTCCCCGGGAGCCCGCGAATCCGGAGGGATGCGTCTCGCGTGGCAAGGGTTGAGATTCGACGATGCGTGGCTCCACGCGTGGCTTGGGCACATGGTCTATGGGGACCACTCCCTATGGCAGCTCTGGCGTGACGCCTGGTACACCTGCCTTGTGCTCCTGGCCGCCCTGCTCCCTTCGGCCATCCGGCAGGATAAAGAGATCGCGTGGAGGCGCCATCTCGGCCGGGTACTGAAGGGAACCAATCTGGCGACCCGCACTCAATTTCATCAGCGCACCCGTCACCACACCGGCGTGGGTTTTAGGACCAAGGGTTTCTCCAGCCGCTGGGAGTATTTCTTCATGCCCAGGAAGGAACGTGCGGTTGTTCGCGTGGCCCGCCAGAACGAATCGCAGCACTTCCTGATGCTGGGTGACAGCGGGGCGGGGAAATCCTCCCTGATCCGGCAACTCCTCATGCAGATCCAAAACCGCGGTCAAACCGCCGTCGTTTACGATCCGGCCCGCGAATATCTACCGCAGTTTTACAACCCGGAGCGCGGCGATGTCGTGCTGAACCCGCTGGATACCCGGATGCCCTACTGGAATCCGTCAGACGAGATCCTTAACCCCCTGGAGGCGGAGGCCATTGCCAAGTCGCTCTTCCCCGAACGCGAACACACAAATCCCTTCTTCATTGACAGTCCGCGCAAGATTCTCGCCCATCTGCTCCTCTACAAACCTACCCCCCAGGAGCTCTGCCAATGGATTGCCCGCGCCGACCCGGAGATCGACTCCCGCATCGTGGGGACCGAGTTCGAACTCGTCCTCAGCAAGAAATCTCCAAACCAGCGAGACGGCGTTTTGGGGATGCTGGAAAAGCCGGCCAGCGCTTTCCGTTTGATTCCCTCTCCCGAGGGTCGACGCCACTGGACCGCCACGAGTTGGGCCGAACACCGGGCCGGATGGGTGTTCGTCACCAGCACTCCTCCCACCCGTGACGCCTTGAGGCCGCTCATCAGCCTGTGGCTGGATTTCATTATTCTCCGGCTCACCTCCCAGACCGATTATTCCCAACCGCCCGCCTGGGTCGTCGTGGATGAAGTGGCGAGTCTGGAGAATCTCCCCAATCTCCCCATGGCCCTGGCGGAGGCACGGAAATCGAACACCCGCATGGTGGTGGGCCTGCAGGGGCGCAGCCAGCTGGAGGAGAAGTACGGAAAGGGAGCTGAAGCCATGCTCTCCCAACCTCGGACCAAATTCTTCCTGCGCACCGGCGAACCAGAAGCCGCCGCGTGGATCAGTAAGTGCATTGGCGAGGTCGATATCGAACATCTCCGGGAAGGACGCACGAGCGGCGAGCTCGGCTCGAATACTTCGAAAAACGCAAGCATCGACAGCCGCGTCGAGTCAGCGATCTTGCCGTCAGAAATCGAGAACCTCGAGAATTTGCACGGTTTTTTCCAGACACCCGGTTTCACGCTATGGCTGGAGTTTCCTCTCGTTAAAGCCCGGAACTTGCACCCGCCTCTGATCGAACGAACGGACTGGCAGCTCTTCCTGCGGACACCCATCCCGCATACCACTTCTATCGCAGATGCAGGACCCGGCGCCGACGAATCTCCCGGTGACGAAGGTGTGGTGCGGAACCGAGAAACCGAAATGGAGGAAGACCCTGAGGAAACCGGCGAAAGCCGTTCCCTCATGCAAAGGGATTAGACCGATGCTGACGATTTCAAAACCACTTACCACCGGCCAGGCTCATTCCTATCACGAGCAGGAGTTTGCTAATTCCGAGCAGAATTATTACTCCGAGGCGCGTCGCGTGAACGGGGAGTGGTACGGGAAGCTGGCTTCTGAATGGAGTCTGACAGGAGAAGTTTCGGGGCAGCAGTTCTATCGTCTCGCCGAGGGGCAGCACCCGGTCTCGGGCGAGCAACTTGTTCAGCACCACGCGGCGACCCAATACCACGATGCGCAGGGGAGGAATATCAAGTCTGCCGAACACCGGGCCGGATGGGACGCCACGTTCAGTGCACCAAAAAGTGTCTCGATCACTGCCCTCGTAGGGACCGACGAGAAGGTTCGAGAAGCGCACAGGGAAAGTGTAAAAGTCGCCCTGGATGAATTGGAAAGATACGTCCAGGCTCGGATCGGCGGCAACCATCCCGCAGAGACCACCGGCAAGATGGTCGCCGCCAAATTCGAACATGATAGCGCCCGCCCAGTGAACGGTTACTCAGCCCCCCAGCTTCACACCCACGTCGTTATCTTTAATTTGACGGAAACTTCAGACGGCAAACCGCATGCCCTCCAACCGCAAGAGCTTTACAGGTCGCAACGGTATGCCACGGCGATCTATCGCGCCGAGCTGGCCTCCCGCTTGAAACAACTCGGGTACGAAATCGAACGTGGCAAGTTTGGTGAATTTGAAATTCAGGGCTATACCAAAGAATACCTGGACGCGAGTAGCCCTCGCCGGAAGCAGATCAAGGAATACCTGGAAGCCAATAAGCTTTCTGGTTCCAAAGCGGCGGAAATGGGCGCGCACCGGACGCGAGAGAGAAAAGCCCATCTCACACCGGCAGAGATGCAGCGGATTAACTTGGCATTGGCTGCGCAGCATGGCAATGACCCGCGGGAGGTTGTCTCCGCTGCTGAGGCCCGGCGACAGCACTCCCAGCATCCCCAGAACGCAAATGAAGCCGTGGCTAGAGCCAGGGAAGCCGTGACCTATGCCCGCGACCGCAATATCGAGCGCGAGGCGGTGGTGGAAGAGCGCCCCCTCCTCCGGGATGCTCTGCGCCGGGCCATGGGCGAAGCGACGCTCAAGGACATTCGCGCGAGCCTTGAAAGCCGCATCACCCGCGGTGAGTTTATCCCGGTGGGGGAGACTTCCGAAAGTACCGTGCAGCGCTCCTTTACGACCGCCCAGATGCGGACCTTCGAGCACGAAAACATCACTTCGATTCGGAACGGCCAGGGCATGGATGCTCCCCTGGTTGACTCTGGTACCGTCCGAAAATTCGACCAAGAGCTTCGCAGCCTCAGCGACGGTCAGCGCCAGGCCGTTCGGGAAATCTTTGGAAGCCATGACCAGATCACGGGACTCCAGGGCGTGGCCGGCAGTGGGAAGACGACGACGCTTCGGGCCATTCGCCGCGCCGCTGAGACTCAAGGGTACAAAATTGAGGGATTTGCCCCCACTTCGCGAGCTGCCCACCGGCTGGAGGAAGCTGGAATCCCTTCCGCGACCCTGCAGAGTTTTCTGCTCAAAAAGCAAGCTCCTGACCCCGAAAAACGCCGCCTTTTCGTGCTGGACGAATCGAGCTTGGCAAGTACGCGGCAGATGAACGATTTCTTTAAGCGATTAGCCTCGGGCGACCGCGTTCTGCTGGTGGGTGATACCAAACAACATCAAGCTGTGGATGCTGGCCGGCCCTTCCAGCAAATGCAGGACGGCGGCATGCGGACTGCCCACCTCGAGGAAATCCTCCGGCAGCGAGATCCCGAGCTTAAACGGGCCGTCGAGTCCCTCGCCAGGGGACAGACGGACGACGCCGTGAAACGCTTGGCGGAGCAGCAACGCATTCATGAAATTCCCGATACCGAACAGCGCCTCAAAGCGGTGGCGGCAGAGTATCTCAAAGACCCCGAAAATAGTCTCGTCGTCTCACCGGACAACCAGAGCCGCCTCGAGATTAACCGCCACATCCACAATCTTCTCCAAGCGCAGGGGAAAGTTAGCGGCGAGAGTCATCAGGCCATGATTCTGGTAAACCGCCCCGAATTGACCGGCGCGGACCGGCAGTGGGCAGCCGCCTACGAGCTGGGAGATGTCATCCGTTACACAAGGGGTAGCCGCCACACAGGCGTCAAAGCCGGTGACTATGCGACGGTCGTTCGCATACAGAAACGCGAGAATCTCGTTACGGTTCGCCGTGAGAATGGCGTGGAGTCTACCTACGATCCCAAAAGGCTTCAAGGCGTCAGCGTTTACCAACGGGAGGAGCGGCAGTTTTCGAAGGGCGACCGGGTCCAGTTCACCGCCCCTTTGAGTCGTGCAAGGATCGCGAATCGGGAACTCGGGAGAATCGAGAAGATCGATTCTGCAGGGAACATTCGTCTTCGGCTGGAATCTGGAAAGACCGCCCAGTTCAACCTTCGGGAGCACCCGCACCTTGACCATGGATACGCCATGACAAGCTACACGAGCCAGGGGCAGACCGTTGACCGCGTCATCGTCCATGTCCCTGCCAAGGACATGGCCAGCTCAGAACTGGTGAATCAGCGGTTCGCCTACGTGGCGGTCTCCCGGGCGCGGATCGATGCCCAGGTCTATACGAACGACGCGAGTACGCTCGCCGACCGCCTCAGCAGGGACGTTTCCAAAAAGGCAGCCATCGAGGCGCAAGACGTCCAGCAGACCGGTCGTCCAGCGTTAAAACACGGACGACAGAGCGTACAGGAGCATGCACAGGTATGAATGGTTTCGAGCTGATTCTTCCTTTCTTAAGGCCCATCGAACCGCTGATTTTGGACGCAGACATCAGCGAAATTATGGTCAATGGGCACGACCACGTCTTTGTCGAGCGCCAAGGTTACCTGGAGCCCGTTCCCGGCGTCTCGCTCACCGAAAAATCTTTGATGATCGCGGTCAAGAATATTGCGCGACGGCTCGGAGACGACATTTCGGAGGCCAAGCCCATCCTGGATTCCCGCCTACCCGATGGCAGCCGAGTGGCTGCCGTCATTCCGCCCTGCAGTGTCAACGGGGTCACGCTCACGATTCGCAAATTCAACGCCCGGCACTTCTCCATTGATGACCTCGTTCGAATCGGAACCCTGCCCCAAAGCTTGGCTTCCGAACTTGAAAATCACATTATTCAGCACAGGAACATCCTGATCAGCGGCGGGACGGGCACCGGAAAAACGACCTTGCTGAATATCCTGGCCGGCTATATTCCCAACGATCAGCGGGTTGTCATTATCGAAGACACCTCCGAGATCCAAATCCAAAAGAGTGACCTGGTCCGGTTCGAGGCGCGTCGGGAGCAGCATGGCCTCCCAGCCGTTACTATTCGCGACCTCCTGAAAGCGACCCTACGGCACCGTCCCGACCGGATCATTCTGGGTGAGATTCGCGGCGGGGAAGCCTTCGACCTTTTACAGTTGCTCAACACAGGGCATTCCGGCACGCTATCCACGGTCCACGCCACCTCCGCCCAACAGGGGTTGTCGCGCTTTACTAGTTGCGTTTTGCAAAGTGGAATCGAGCTTCCTTATCACGCAATCAAGAGCAACATTGCCGATTCGTTGAACGTCATCGTCCAACTGGAGCGCAGACCAGGACAGCGTTTGGTTTCGGAAGTCTTGGAAATCAAGGGCTACGACCCGGGCGCTGACCGTTACGACTTCACTCCGCTTTACCTTCGCGAGGAGGAAATATGCCGGCATTAGCACAGAACCCTTCCGAGGGCCGTCGTCTGACACCCGAGGAATACATCAAAACGAATTACGAGCCGCAAGACCATCTTGCGGTG
>JBKQVI010000066.1:0-18094 GCA_052139985.1 Terriglobia bacterium | reverse complement strand
CATTTCGGTCCATGACTTCATACCGCTCCCGTCGGGATCCAACTGCCCCTTCACTTTAACGCACTCCTCGCCTTGCGAGCCCCCCGGGGGTGGCGGCATCTGGTCGATTTTTTCAATCTGAAGCTTTGCCGGACCCATTCCGCCAGCGCGCCGCCATGCCTGCACCAGGTTCGGAAATTCCCGCGTGAGGTTCCCGTGATAGGGATAGAGAATCGTTCCTGGTATGGGTTTGCCGCCCATTCGCCAGAAGTTCTGCTGCCACTGGCTCGATGAGTCCACGGCGTTTCTCAACATGCCGAACGCAACCACTTCTCCTTGTGGACCTTTGGCGATGATGGTTCCGTGGCCACTGCCTGGATCCACCGTCCACCCCTCCGGGGCGCCGATACTCACTGAGTTGTCGGGGGCGGTTACCATATGCAGCTTGCCTGCCAGACCTGAATGCCCACCAGGGGCCGGGCCGGAAGCTTGCTCCGCCCCGCCCGGATGCCACACGCCGAACAACTGGGTCAGCAGGGGATTCATGGTCGAGGCAAAACGGGCCGCCGCATCGCTCACCAGGGCCGCTTCGACCGCTTTGGGACCTGTCTGAGAAGCTATAACCATACCCGCCAACGGGACGTTGCCCCCCGGATGGTTGGTTACAGTGAAGAACACCGCGTCCGAATTGCTGCCGCGCACCCGGAAGACCCTGCCGACCTGGGGTCTATCGCCACAGTTGTTCTGCACGATGTGCAGAATGCGGGCCATGCCCATGGCCGGGGTGGTGGCCCCATCTACCAGTCCGTAAACGATTTTGCCGCCCTGGGGATTGTTAATGGTTTTCAGCGGGGTTTGGGCGCGCGGAACGGACGCACAGCCTCCCACGAAAAATAAGCTCAAAACTAAGGACACGGAAAGTCGTTTATAGTTACCCATGATTGTTATCTCCTCACGTTTTCCCGCAACCGGGCGGAAGTTTAGCTGAGCTTCCATCCGCGGGGTGGGGCAGCGGGTTGCAATTTAGGGTTTGCGTAATCACCAGACCGAGCTCAAAGTTTTCGGCCAGGGGTCAGAAATCCACTCCCTTCCAAAAATTAGGCGCGTTCACAATTTCGTAGCGATTGGGGTCGGCTCGCACCAGTGCGTCGGCGGTAGAGTTCCAGACCGTGCCGTGGCCGATGGTGCCATTGCCGTCCATATTGTTGTCCTGAAGGACGGTTTGATCGAGCAGGTAGTTGCTGAATGCCTGATTACGCCTGTCCTGGCTGTCCTGTCCGGCCTCCCAGGTACGGTTTTGTTGATCGTGGGCGGCAGAATCCGCTTGGGCCCGTTGCATCGCAGCTTGGCCGATGGCGTGGATTTGGGCAATGGCGGGAGCAGCCATGGCATTGGATTGCTGGCTGATGACCGCTTGGTTGGGCTGAAAACTGGCGAGGATAGAGCCCACGGTGGCACGCTCCCGGTCAGCAAGGTTGGGGGGAATCAGGCTCATGGAAAGCAAAACCATGTAGTTGCCCATCGGGCCAGGGGCAGCGGAGCAAAGCAGCGCCTCCATCTCCGGCATGTCTTTCGCCGCCCCGACTTGCCCGCCCAGGACTGCATGCCCTGTGGCATGGACACAGCGTTGGCCAGAGGGACCTTGCACCTGCTGGGCGTGGTCAATCCGTAGGACGGGATTTCCGCCGTTCACACGCCAAAACTGCTGGAAAAGATCCGGAAAGGCCCTGACTGGGTCCACACTGGACGGGTAGACAATCTTGCCGTTGTTATTGGCGGGGCGACGGTAGTACTGGGACTGGCGTTGCCCAGCACCGTTAGGATCGACTGCCAAGCGGGCAAAGTCCAGACCGACGACTTCGGAATTTGGGCCGTTGACGATCATGGTGCCCGCGTTGCCTTTAAAGTTCCAACCGTCGGGAATGCCGACGCTGGCAGAATTGTCAGGGGCTACTACCCGGTGTAGCGGGAGCGGCGGCGCCGAACGGCCGGCGGTTGCGGGGCCGGAAGGCTGCCCTGCGCCGCCCGGATGCCACTCGCCGAAGAGCTGCCTCAGCATGGGGTTCACGGTCGAGCCAAAGCGTGCCGCATCGTCAGAGACCAGGGCCGCTTCCATACGATTGGGGCCGGACGCCGAGGCGATGACCAAGCCCGCCACCTGCTTATTTCCTTGAGGGTGGTTAACCACCGTGAAGAAGACCGCGTCTGAATCCGTGCCGCGCACCTTGAAGACTCTTCCTACTTGCGGCTCTTCGCCGCAGTCGTTATGCACGATGCGCAGCACTTTGGCCATGGCCGCCGGCTGGGTAGTGGCCCCGTCCACTAGCCCGTAGACGATTTTGCCGCCCTGGGGGTTGTCAATGGTTTTCAGTGGGGTTTGAGCACAAGCATTGTGCGCAGAGATACCGAGTAAGATCAGCCACAGAACCGATGACACGGAAAAGCGCTTATAATTGCAGAACATTCTCACCTCTTTTTGTTTTCCCGGAACCTCGCGGGAGCGGGTAGCGGTCGTAGCGCGGACCTGTTCCGTAGGTCCGCGGTTTTTCCCTTGCTAGAGGACTACAACCTCTTACTTGGCCGCCAAGTTCCCATGCAGAAACGCTACAACTTTGGTTACCGAGTCATTGGCTGCGTCCGGGTTCCATGTGATCGTGGCCCTGCCCCCAATGGCGGCCGGGTCGGCATAGGAGAACGTGGGGCCATTGCGGTTGAAGTCATGCGTGGCGCCGGCGTACTCCACTGTCGCGAGGTCGAAGTTGAACTTCTTCTTCAGCATGTTCTTGAGTTCGGGAACTGCCTTCCCCTCCCCGTACGAGTCTTCCGTTCCGTAAAAGACGATGACGGGCACGCCGGTCAATCCGCTGCTGTGTTCAATAATCTTTATCAGGGGCTTCGATACCGGGTAAAACGCGGCATGGCAGACAAATCCCTTTTCACTGCCCATCCATGCCTGGCGGTTTTCATCGACGGCGGCCCTCATTGTGACGCCACCGCCCATCGAAAAGCCCATGATGCCGATGCGATTGGGATCGATCGCCGGGTTTTTCCG
This sequence comes from Terriglobia bacterium, assembly GCA_052139985.1. Lineage (GTDB taxonomy): Bacteria > Acidobacteriota > Terriglobia > UBA7540 > UBA7540 > Bog-366. The sequence goes on along the minus strand of JBKQVI010000066.1, from coordinate 15,063 downwards.
TAGTTCTTTCAGCGCCGCGAAGGCCATCGGCAGGAAGGTATCAATATGCGGGCGGTCCATGGGCCCGGTGAAGATGCCGGTTTTGAAGTCCACTTCGAAGATGGCGATCCCGGCGCCCAGTACCGGTTCGCGGTAAAGCCTGCCGACCTGATTGATCCCCGAAGTCCCGTGGACCAACACGATTGCCGGGCATGGACTTGACGTGTTTTCCGGCAGGTAAAGTGTCCCTGATAGTTGGTAAGTCTGGCTTTTATCGAGGGAGGAAAAGTCAATTCTAGTTCCAGCGGAAGTCGCTGCAACCGGCAGGACACAGACAGTTAGAAGAACTGCGGTAAGTAACCCCATGCGTTTCAAACACGTCATCACATGCCTCCTAAAATCAGTAAACGATTCTTCCCGGACCTTAAGGAACCCGAGTCCCCTTCTTACGTCGGGACATTTCGTTTTGGCCCTTCACCAAGACAGCGCAAAGCAGCGGAAAGATGCGTCATTTCTTTGCGGCTGCGAATAGCTGGTGGGAGAGGTCGATCCAAAGGACGTAAATACGTGATAAGCTGCTGCCGTGCACAAGGAGGTAGCCAAGCGGCAACTCGCGTCGCCCCGGCCTGTCGCTCGAGGAAGTCTCGGAAGGCGATGGATTCGGATATCTCGTCAAGGGCAGAGCCTCCCGCGCGGCGCACCGTACGACAAAAACAAGTGCGCTGAATATTAGCCACAAGCCTAGGAAGGAGTCCATGTCATAGGTCAGGCTCCGAGGTGACGTTTGGTGGCATTTGTCGATTTATTGACTCCCTCGAAGGCGCTCGGACAGATTGACACTGCGCAAAGCTCGTTCAATCGCAGACCGGGGCTACCTCACCGGAGTGCAAGGAACCGCTATTCAGGTGGCATCCGCAAGGTCAGCGGCGGCGGGAATCTTATTCCTTGCAGCCAGCTTCAATTCCTGATACGAACCGGCTGAACTCACTCTCCTGCTCAGCCAGTTCATTCGGAAGATCGGCAAATTGTGGAGGATGCAGCACCAGGGCCCTTAGCTTCCTGCATGAGGAATCGAGGAGGGCAGCGATGCGCGAAATCAAAGAGCCAGATTGGAAGATTCTGCGGCAGTTACACAAGGTTGCGCTCGAGCGTTTTTGTGAGCGGATCCTGCGGGAGGTCGAGCGCGTCAACTCGGACCACAGTAAGAGCTTCCACGAAAAGTACTTGGAGGCTTGGGGTCTACTCCGGCAGAGGAATAAAGAGATGGCGCGAGCCTTCGATGGACTTCGACGATCAAGAGCCGTTATTCAAATCGCTTCCATGAAGGGTCTTGGCGTTCTGACAGATGACGAGATCAGCCAGTTCAGCCAAGAAACCCGGGAACTCGTTGGCGAGCTGCTCGGAAGCGAAACGGCTTGACTCTCGTGCCTCCGAAAACTACTTAGCTCCGGAATTGAGGCCCGTCCATGACAACTTTACGCCAAGGCTCCATGCATCTGTTCCGTTTCGCCGGGATTGATGTGTTCCTCCACTATTCCTGGTTTCTGGTTGCGCTGATTGAGATCGACAGCCGTTCCAAAAGCTATTCCTCAATCTCCTGGAACGTACTGGAGTATCTGGCGCTGTTTCTCATCGTCATGATGCATGAGTTCGGCCATGCGCTCGCCTGCCGTCAGGTAGGAGGGACCGCGAATCGAATCGTCCTGTGGCCTCTCGGCGGAGTGGCATACGTAAACCCGCCGCAACGGCCGGGCGCAACGCTTTGGAGCATCGCGGCGGGGCCGTTGGTAAACGTGGTGTTTCTTGTCATCTTGTCTCTGCTCGGGGCAGTGAATCGATCGACGGGGTGGGCGGATGCCATACCTAACGCCCATGCGTTCTTGCGGACACTCTGGTTCATTAACCTGGGATTGCTCGTCTTCAATATGTTGCCCATCTATCCGTTGGATGGCGGCCAGATCCTTCGTTCTTTGCTCTGGTTTGTGGTAGGGCGGGCCCGCAGCTTGATGGCCGCCACGGCGATCGGTTTTGCCGGCGTGGCGGGGCTCATTGTCCTCGCCCTGTGGATGCGATCCGTCTGGTTCGGCATTATCGCCGCATTCATCCTCATGAATTGTTGGAGCGGACTGAAGCAAGCGCGAGCCCTGTCGCGCTTGGCCAAGTTGCCGCGCCATGCAGGGTTTGCCTGTCCGTCATGCAGAACCGCGCCGCCTGTGGGACCATTTTGGAAGTGTAGCCGCTGCGCCCAGGGCTTCGACACGTTCCAATCGCGAGCCGTCTGCCCGCACTGTGGGGCACAGTACGCGGTCACGACTTGCCTGGACTGTGGCGCCCGTTATCCCTTGAGCGAATGGATTACTCCTGCCCCCGTGACGGCGAATTAGGAGATTCCCATGCGCGTCGCGACCCCCGCCGACACTTCATCAATCGTTCTGGTCACCAACGCTGCGTTTGAGGTCGAGGCCTTCCTCGATGGCACCCGCACGGACGAGGAACGGCTGGCAGCCCAAATGCAGAAAGGAAGTTTCCTCGTCGAGGAAGACGCCGCCGGCCACATTCTTGCATCTATCTACATCGAGCTACGGGGAGAACGGGGATACTTCGGCATGCTTGCAGTTGATCCCTCGCAGCAGGGCCGCGGCCTTGGGCGGGCGATGGCTCAAGCTGCCGAAGACCATTGCCGCCAGCAAGGTTGCACCGCCATCGACATCGCGGTCTTGAGCCTGCGTCCGGATCTCTTGCCCTTCTACCACAAGCTTGGGTATTTCGAAACTGCCACGGAGGAATTCCATCCCTCCCGACCGCTGAAGACAGGAGCTGAGTGCCACCTCATCATTATGTCGAAGATGTTGTGACAGTCGGCTGAGATCCCCGAACTTCCACGCCGCCGGTCCCGCTCCCGCGTCCCAAACCTCGAAGCTGGAGCCCGATCCCCAGTCCCTAGCCCCCAGTACCCAGAACCCGCACGCAGCCGCGCCGCGAAAGAGGCTTGAATTTCCTCCCACTTCCCGATATAACCTCTCCGTCAAACGCGAGCGGGCAAGTTCGCACATTTTTCTAACGTTCGAGGGAAAAGAGGGAATGAATCATGATGGACGAAATTAATCGGCGAGATTTCATGAAGCGTGCCGCATTCACTACGGCGGCCGTCAGCCTATCGATGAGGGGGTTCAGCTCGACCAAGGTGATCGGCGCGAACGACCGTATTCGGCTGGGGGTTATCGGCGTGGGTCGGCAGGGCACGGACGATATGAGGAACTTTATGCACCATGGCGTGGAGGTTGCAACCGTGTGTGACGTTTACCAGCCCAATCTCGACAAGGGGCTAGCAGCGGCAGGCGGAAAGGCCAAGACCACCAAGGATTTTCGCGACGTGTTAGCCGACAAAGATATTGATGTGGTCCTGGTGGGCACTCCCGACCACTGGCACGCGCTCCCAATGGTGGAGGCCTGCAAGGCGGGCAAAGACGTCTACGTGGAAAAGCCCATCTGCGTAGCGGTGGAAGAGGGGAAAAAGATGGTGGCGGCCGCGCGTGCGAACAAGCGCGTCGTGCAAGTCGGACTTTGGCAGCGCTCCAACGTGCACTTCCAGAAAGCCGTGGAGTTGGTCCAGAGCGGCGTGCTGGGCAAGGTAAGCTTCGTCCGCACCTGGAATTATGGCAACACGTTTCCCGATGGTCAGGGAACGTATCCTGACTCCGATCCACCCGCCGGGCTCGATTGGGACTTCTGGCTAGGCCCTGCGCCGAAGGTCCAATACAATTTCCAACGGTTCGGCGTGGCCGACAATCGGTGGTCCACCTTCCGCTACTTTTACGATTATGCCAATGGTTGGCCTGGTGACTGGGCCGTGCATTTGATGGACATCGTGCAATGGGCCATGAAGACAGAGGGACCGACCGGCATCACTGCGATCGGATCCAAACACTTCATCAAGGACAACACCGAAACTCCTGATACGCTGCAAATCACCTGGGATTATCCCAACTTTACCGCCTCCTACGAATGCCGCGAGTGCAACAACTACTCCGCCTCCAAGCATTCGTACGGAATCGAGTTCTATGGCACCGACGCTACCATGTTCCTCGATCGTGATGGCTTCGAGGTCTTTCCGGAACCGCTGGTGGAAGGCGATTACCGCGAAGTGCACAGGCCCGAGGCAGGCGGCGCGGAACACATGATAAAGGGTAAGGCGCCTGTCATGAAAATGGAGCGCACCGATGACGGATTGCTGAATCATGTTGGCAATTTCCTGGACTGCATGCGAAACCGCACCCACCCGCAGACGGACATCGAATACGGACATCGCAGCACCACTTGCTGCCTGCTCGGCAACGTGGCCCTGCGGTCGAAGGAATACCTGCAATGGGACGTCGCGAACCAGAGCTTATTAAAGGGTGGTCCCATGGCGCAGAAGCTGCTCGGCCGCGAATACCGCGCGCCTTGGAAGCTGGAAGTGTAAAGAAGTGTGAAGGCTGAAGGTTGAAGATCGACGGTTGAGAGTTGATCGTCGATAGTCGGCGGTAAGGGGAGGCGTGAGCGGTTTGGCCGTGCCTCCCCTCCAGCCGAGCGCAGAACTGACGTCATCAATCGTGTTCATGACAGGCAGGTTACTACTGCGCCTAGTGCTTTCATTTACGGGAAGTATCCGCGCAAACCATTGCATTCACCAAGTCTTTCGCGGCTCTTCGCAGTGGCTCTTCCCAGCGAATTCGCAAACCATAGGGTGTGCCAAGACTAAGCCTTTGATTGGCGATAAGTTCCTCTTCTCTTCTCCTATAAAGTTCATTAGGGAAATTGCAGACCTATAACGTTCCGGCCGGTGAAGCCGCGGAGGTCCGGTGGCGAGTCGACCTCCACCGGCGTTTTCAGCGGACGGCAGCGCGGATTGCCTTCTTGAATCTTCGCCGCTGGTTAGGTCGAAGCATGATCGGGAAGCCGGCAAAATAGCAGGAGCCCTGACCCGAGCAGCGGCGTCAGTTATTTACCACGGGGATTTGTCAACAGGCTCGAGGACTGGACCTGGCATGGGTTATTAACCCTCAACCCGAACTGCTGGCCGAAGCCCGGCGGAAGCGGAACTTTCCCGTATCCCAGCGGAGGTCAAACTCTGGCACGCACCGGGGGTTCACGGGCCTGTGGCGGAGCGGTCGCTGCAAGTGGTCAAGTCCTTCCGCATCCAGAAGGTGAGCCGCGTCCAAGTGATTAGGGATGCGGCGGCCAAGAAGAAAAAAACACGGCAGACCGTCCCCAAAGAAAGTACCAACGATTACGCACCAACTTGGAGTAGGGTTTGATCCCGCCTCACTTCATCTACGAACTCGGCTGCAGCCGCTGGCGGGTCAACACGGAAGTGTTCCAGACTCTCACCACCCAGACCCATCTCCGGCAGCCCTCCGTTCATCAATCTCGGGCGCCGCTACGGCTGGCGATGTTCCGCCTTCTGGCCTATACTCTGCGCCTCGTCTTTTATCATCGTCCGGTGGTGAGCCACGCCCGCCCAACTCCACCTTCCTTCAGCGCCATGGCCCGGCTGCGGGCGTATCTCTTCTTACCCCGACCCGTGGATACCAGCTAAGATGCCGGGCCAATTCAACACTTGACGCTCCCCCCCGGAGCGCTACTCCGTAGTCTTCCCCCTCGATAGAAATCCCCTCGTGCTTACCTCCTAACCGCCCCTGGCTATTCTCCTCGCCGGGTTGCAAATCAACACCCCGTCCCTCTTGCAGTCGCGTAATCTCCCCTGGTCCCAGGTTTACGAATCCGCTGGCATGCTACCAACTCCATTTGCGCGGAAGTGTTCCATCGTGATAGGGTTGCTCGCGCATCCAGAGGCGAAGATGCCACTTGAAAAACTACCGAGGATGGATGGAATGCCATGTCGATGAAAATAACCAGACGAACTGCTTGCAAGCTGATCGCGGGAACGCTCCCGGCGCTGAAACTCGGCGCCGCGCAACACGAACCGTCCCCCGGAATCGAGATCGAACGCGGGCCGTTTGAAGGAACGCGTGCGTCCCTGAGCAAGTACGAAATCCCCGAATGGTTTCGTGATGCCAAGTTCGGAATCTGGGCGCATTGGGGTCCGCAATCCGCAATCGAGGCTGGCGATTGGTACGCCCGGAACATGTACATGCAAGGATCAGACCAGAACATCTATCACATGGAAACTTACGGGCATCCGTCCAAGTTTGGGTATAAGGACACGATCCCGCTCTGGAAGGCGGAGCAGTTTGATCCCGCCTATCTCATCGGTCTGTACAAGAAGGCCGGCGCGAAGTACTTCATGAGCATGGGCGTGCATCACGACAACTTTGATATGTGGAATTCAACCCATCAGCCGTGGAATGCGGCCAATAAGGGGCCGAAAAAAGACATCATCGGAATGTGGGCCCGCGCGGCTCGTGATGCCGGACTTAAGTTTGCCGTGAGCGACCATCTCTGGATCACCTACAAGTGGTTTTCAGTGAATCACGGACACGATAAAACCGGTCCTTACGCAGGCGTGCCTTACGACGGCGCTGACCCCGCCAATTCCAGCTTGTACGTCGATTCCGACCAGGTTTGGGGAGAGAACTTGGACTGGGACGAAACCGGTATTCCGTTGTGGTGGAAGCGCCACTGGTTTATCCGGATCAAGGACCTCATCGACCAGTACCAACCGGATTTGCTTTACACCGATGGTCCCCTTCCTTTCGAGGAATACGGGCTGAGCCTTGTCGCGCACCACTACAATCTGAGTGCGAAGAAAAATGGCGGGAAACCCGAGACCATCTATACCACCAAGCGCCCCGGAGACACCGAGCACGGTACCGGAGTGCTCGACGTCGAACGCGGCATCGTAAGCGACATTTGGCCACGCCCCTGGCAAACGGACACCTGCATCGGCGACTGGCACTACAAGCGCGGCCAGAAATACAAGACCCCCAAGACCATTATTGACATGCTGGCAGACATCGTCAGCCGCAACGGTAATCTGATGTTGAACTTTCCTCTCCCCGCCCGCGGGACTTTGGATTTGGAAGAGCTAGGCATCCTTGCAGAAATCACCAAGTGGATGAGCGTCAACAGCGACGCCATCTACAGCACGCGGCCCTGGAAGATTTTTGGCGAGGGGCCGGCTCCGGGCGCAGCCGCGAGTGACGCATCGTTTAACGAAGAGAAACGGAAAGATCTTACCGCGTCGGACGTTCGCTTCACCACCAAGGGCGCTACCCTTTATGCGTTCGTGATGGGCTGGCCGGATTACCAAGCCGTCGTTCGGCCCTTGGCCACCAACACCGCATTGCGCGTTGGCAAAATCGAGAATGTCGAACTCCTAGGCTTCGATGGCAAACTCGATTGGTCACAAGACAGCTCGGGCCTGAAGGTTGTTATGCCCGCGCAGAAGCCCTGCGATTACGCCATCGTGCTCAAAGTCACGGGCGCCATTGCCGGCTGATGTGTCGATGGAGGACTTCAGACAAGAGCAGGGAGGGAGAACCCGGGAAGCAGTTCGGGCTCTTCGAACTTGCCCCGTCGTTCGGCATTAACAACACTCGGCTGCAGGACGCCGGGAACGTAGCGGTATGCTTCCCGCGTCTTCCGATACAAAAGCCAAACGGCCCGCACGCCTGCTTGCAGGTATTGGCGAACCTTGAGCATCAGGTCGTCAGGCTGGTCGTACTTGGGAACAACTTCTATAACCACATCAGAGGAAATCGACACAGGTACCGGGCCAAGCTCGATGTCCTTAATCCGCTCGCGACAGATAAACATGACATCAGGCCTATGGACTGTTTCTTCGGCAAGCTTCACATCGACGCCATAAAGGACTTGCCCCAAGATGTTGCCGTAGCCCACGCGGTCAACCGGCCGAATAGGTCACCGCAGACAATACTATGCATGGGCACCAAAGCAGCGCTTGTAGCGCCGCCCTTTAGCGCGGCGTACACCGGCCCCAGAGACACCACGGACTTGGCGCTCCCCTCCGAGTGAACCATCAGCCTCGCAAGGATCAACCATTAGCGCTTTTCTCCTGTTACAATATCGCCCGGCCGGATTGGCCGTTCCGTTCAGCACGCACTTTGACGCGAGTCGAAGGGAGAGTTTATGGGTCGCATCTGCCGTTTGCTGATCCTCATGATGTTCATAGTTGCGCCTGCGGTTATTTCGGCGGACATCCCGGAGGGCCGCCTAATGCGGTTTGCCGACATTTACAACGACAAGATCGTTTTCAGTTACGCCGGCGATCTTTGGTTAGTCTCTTCCGCGGGAGGCGTGGCGCGGCGTATTACCACCGACCAAGGCCTTGAACTCTTTCCTAAATTCTCTCCCGACGGCAAGTGGATCGCTTTCACGGGGCAATACGACGGCAATTTCAATGTCTACGTGATGCCCGCGGACGGCGGCGAGCCCAAGCAACTAACCTTCGAGCCTGATCCCGCCCCGGTGCCCGAACGCATGGGGCCGAATAACCAGGTCATTACCTGGCTTCCTGACAGCCGGCGCATTCTGTTTCTCTCTCGTCGCGACACCTTCAATGACTGGTTCGGGCGCCTATTCACCATCAGCATTGACGGTGGTCTGCCGGTGCGGTTGCCCATCGACAAGGGTGGGCTCACCTCGTTTTCACCCGACGGCACAAAGATCGCCTATAACCGCATCTTTCGCAATTTTCGCACCTGGAAACGGTACACCGGTGGCATGGCTCAGGACATCGCCATTTATGATCTCAAGAACAACGCCTACGAGCGCATCACGGATTACCCTGGCACTGACACCTACCCCATGTGGCACGATGACACGATTTATTTCGGTTCTGACCGCGGGCCAGAACACCGCATCAACCTTTACAGCTACAGCTTGAAAACTAAACAGACGAAGCAGCTCACCGACTTTAAGGACTACGACGTGGACTGGCCGAGTCTCGGACCTGACTCGATTGTGTTCTCGAACGGCGGCTATCTCTACACTTTCGGCCTGAAATCCCAGAAGGCCAAGAAGCTCACAGTTTTTCTGCCTGGCGATCGCGACCTGGCGCGCCCGCACTGGGCCAACGTCTCTCGCTTTGTTACGGACTTCGATATCTCTCCCGAAGGTAACCGCGCCGTACTCACTGCGCGCGGCGACATCTTCACCGTGCCCGCCAAACAAGGCAGCATCCGCAATCTCACACAAACCCCAGGCATTCGAGAAAAGTACGCGGCCTGGTCACCTGACGGCAAATGGATCGCTTACCTTTCCGATCGCACCGGTGAAGATGAGATTTACATCACGCCGCAAGACGGCATGGGCAAGGAACTACGCATCACCACCGATGGCAAGATCTTCCGCATGCCCCCCGTCTGGTCTCCCGACAGCAAGAAATTGCTCTTTGCGGACAAAGACCTGCGCCTGTTCTACGTGGACATCGAACAGAAGACTCCGGTGCTGATCGACCAGGGCAAGTATTTTGACATCACCCAATACGTGTGGGCGCCCGATAGCAAGTGGGTGGCTTACGCCAAGCAGGAAGAGAACACGAACAGCACCCTCAATCTCTACTCGCTTGCCGACAAGAAAATCACTCCGATTACGACGAGCTTTACCAGCAGCACCTCTCCCTCCTTTGACCCGGGCGGCAAGTACCTTTTCTTCCTTTCCCAGCGCGACTACAACGAGGTGATCGGGGTTTACGATTTCGAGTTTTCGAATCCCAAAGCCACCCGCGTCTACGTGGTCACCTTGCGCGCTGATTCGCCTTCGCCGTTCGCGCCGCAGAGTGACGAAGCCGGGAAAAAATCCGATGAATCCGCCGACAAAGACCAAGCCAAGCCCGGCGAAAAGGAAAAGAAGGAAGCAGAGGATGTCGCCAAGAGTTTCCGCATTGACTTGGCCGGCATAGACAGTCGCGTCGTGGCCGTGCCCATGCCGCCCGCCAACGTTCTCGCACTGCAAGCAGGCAAAAACGGGGTTTATTACTCCACCAATCCCGTCTCCGGCCTTTCCGCACCGCTGCCGGGTGAGCGTCCCGCCATCCACGTGTACGATCTGAAGGAGCGCAAAGACGAGGTGCTTCTGAACGGCGCGGCTTCCTTCACGCTCTCCTTTGACGGCTCCAAGTTGCTCTATGCCGGGTCGCGCAGCGGCGAAGCCGAAGATCAGGACGACCCCGGACCGCACGAACGGACCTATGGGATCATCGACGCCAAGCCCTCCGGCTCGCCCCACAACGTCGGTGATGGAGCGCTGAATCTCTCCTCGCTGCAAATGCGCATCGACCCGCGGGCCGAATGGAAGCAGATGTTCAACGAAACGTGGCGGCAGGAGCGCGACTTTTTCTTCGAAGCTTCGATGAATGGTGTCGATTGGCCCAAGGAACGCGACCGCTACGCCCCGCTGCTGCCCGACGTCGCCGATCGCTACGACCTCACCTACCTGCTGGGTGAAATGGTGGGCGAGCTTGGCAACTCGCATACCTACGTCGGCGGTGGCGATTATCCTGACCTCCATCCCGTCAACCTCGGCCTCTTGGGCGTGGACTACGAACTCGACGCGGCCACGGGCCTTTACCGCTTTAAGAAAATCTACCCGGGAGAAAATTGGGAAAGCCGCCTGCGCTCTCCCCTTACCGAACCCGGCGTGGACGTGCAGGAAGGCGATTACCTCATCGCTGTGAATGGACGCGACCTCAAAGCTCCACAGGCGCCCAATGAGTTATTCGTGAACACCGCCGATGAGAACGTGACCCTCACCGTCAACTCGAAGCCTACTGCCACGGGCGCGCGCGACCTGGTGGTGAAGCCCCTCGCCACTGAGTACCCGTTGCGCCAGCTCGATATGATCAGCACCAACCGCCGCAAGGTTGACCAAGCGACCGGTGGGCGGGTTGGGTATATTTACATCCCTGACATGGAAGGCGACGGCTTGAACGAGTTCGTCAAACAATTCTTCCCACAGGTCCGCAAAGAGGGGCTGATCATCGACGTTCGTTACAACGGCGGCGGCTTTGTGGACCAGCTTATTTTCGAGCGCTTGCGCCGCATCCTGGCAGGCATGGACTCGGCGCGCAACTTCGCCAGCGGCACTATTCCCGACGTCGTCTTTAACGGCTCCATGGTCTGCATCACCAACGCCTACGCCGCTTCCGACGGCGACATTTTCAGTTACTACTTCAAAAAATATCGCCTGGGGCCGCTCATCGGTATGCGAACGTGGGGCGGGGTCCGCGGCATTCGCGGCTACATACCCTTGCTCGACGGCGGCTACGTCACGCGGCCGGAATTTTCCGTCTACGGACTCAACAGCGAATGGGTGGTCGAAGACCATGGCGTGGCACCTGATATTGAAGTAGATAACACGCCCGACCTGGTGATGAAGGGCCACGACCCGCAGCTTGAAAGGGCCATCGAAGAGGTGATGAAAGCGATCAAGGAGCATCCGAAACATCTGCCCCCCCGGCCGCCGGATATTCCCGCCTACCCTAACGGCCCGGGGTAAAGAAAGAAAGCAGTAGGCAGAAGGCAGTGGGCAGTTGCCAGGGGCAAAGGGAGAGATTCCCACTGTTCATTACTTGCCATCGATCAGCGCCACCAGCGCCTTGCTAACAGCACCGGCAATGTCAGGCCCGGCGGAATTGATCTCGCCATACCAGCGGTGCTTGCTATTCAGCAGCCAGGGCGGCTGGTCGTCAAACTCAGCTTTGGGAATGATGTAGCCGAGTTCGTCGTTGGCAAGACCGAAAATGAATTGGTATGTGCTCTTCAGGTGAGGGCGAATCACCGGCTCAAAGGGCGCGTCGGGATAATCGGCGCCGGGGTAGCGCGTAATGCCCCCATTGACGAGTTCAGGATAAATCTCGCCCGGCACCGTCACGATTTCTGCTACCACGCGCGTACCCAGGAGGAGACGCATATAGCTGACTTCCGTCCGCACGCCCCGGCCCGTGGTGAGTTTCAGCTTGCCCACGCCGGGAACTTCCTTTTCCGCGACCGACGAATCAAGCTGGCCATTGGTGTAGAGCGGCTTGCGGCCGCCAAAGACTCCGGCGGCGCCTGCGACACGAAAGTGGTCGTTGTGCATGGGAGCGAAAATCGTGGTTCCCCGCATGGCGATGAAATCCACATTGGTCTCTTCCCCGCCCTTCACGGCGCGCTCGGCGAGCTGGCCAAGGGTATCGCCGAACAGCTCCGCTTTGCGCCAAGTGTTGTCAGCGGCCACGTTGCCGTTATCAGGATCTTCGAGCGCTACGGAACTGCCATTGGTGGAAAGCAGCCCGCCAATCGAGCCATTCACAAATATTGCGGTCCCGCCCAGATGCGCTTCCACGTACTGGCACAGCCAATGCGGATAATCGGCCGTGATCTCCGTGTTCTTCCCGCCCAAGGTCTCCGGGTGGTCGCTCCAGTTAATCAAGTTAGCAATAGGCTTCCCGCCCGAGGCGGCGGCCAGGTGCATGACAAAAAGATAGGGATCTTTGACGTAAGGGGGCCGGCTGTCAGATTGCAGCAGCGCCAGCAGGGGATGATCGTCGCGTCCTAGCGTGAGCCGTGCCGGCTGCATCGATCGCGCCGCGTCCACCGCAGTTTGGGCGATCCGGTCCCGGAGCCACGCCATGTACTTCTCATCGATTCCGGATTGCAACGGCCCCGGGCCCCAAAGTCCCATCGTGTCCGGCCCCTCATGGTCGTGTGTGGAGGCCACAATTAGGTGAGTCACTTCCGGCGCCTGAGCCCTCACCGTTTCGCGAATCTTCACGACGTCGTCATAGAAGAGGCCAATCAAGTCCGCAGCGCAGACCACCAGGGTCTGGTCACCCGTGCCCAATGCAAGGCAGCGTGCGTAAAGATCGTCGTGAACGCCGCTCGCGACGCGGTTTTGATCGTAGCCGGCCATGTAGACGCGGTTGGCATGGACGTCAGGCGTGACCACGGTCTTGGCCGCGCCCGCGCGCAAGACTCCTGCCGCAACCGGTAGTGGCTTGGCGATGATGAATATCGATAATGCAACCAGTGAAAGAAAGTATTTCCACATCGAACGGGCGGCCTCCTCGGTATTAGTGAACGCGAAGATGCAAATCGGCGAAAGCCAGAAATTGGTCCCAATCAAACGCCGTCACCGCGTGTTTTCCATCGCGCAGATGAAAGGCAATAGTGTGCACGATGGGCTGGTTGATCGCCGGCATCTGGTCCGTGCCCAGACCTTCCGCCTTCAATAGTCGATAGACCGCGCCCGCCGACGCCCCTGCCATGAACATCCCTCGCGGGTCCGCCCATTGATCGTCTTGCGCCGCGGTGATGTAAACCGGGCGGGGAGCAATCAGCGCAATCAAGTCATTGGAATCAACCGGGAGCTTGTCCACCGGTCCAACATAGTTCCAAAGATTGAGACAGAACCAGAACGGAAAAGCCTGCGACATGCTTTGCAGCGTTTCGCCGTAGTTGCGCCGCCACGGGGAAGCCCCTCCTCTGCCCGAACAACTCGCCAGCACCATGGCGAAGCGCTCGTCTTGAGCGCCGGCCCAGAGCGCCGTTTTGCCCAGGCGCGAGTGACCCATGATCGCCACCCGATGGGCGTCAACATCCTTGTCCCTTTCGAGGTAATCCATGGCGCGGCTCAAGCCATAAGCCCACGCGCCAATCGCTCCCCACGCATCCGGTCCCGGTTCGCTCTGGCCTGGGGCAAAAAACTGCCGCCGAAGGCCGCCGCGCTTATAACTCTCCTTGAAATCCGGTTCAATCTCTTGGTAACAAACCGTGGCGAAGCCGTATCCCCGCGCCAGAACTTTGCCAATGTCAAACTCGTTGTCGCTGCCTCGCAATCGTTCCGGCACCTGCTGTGGCGTGGGCGGATTACCCATCCAGAGAGTCGACGCCTTAACTCCAGGATCCGTGGTCACTGATTGATTGCCGGCAAAGTTGAGCGCAAGGATTATCGGAACCGGCTTGGGGACGTCAGCGGGAATATAAACGAGCAGATCCTCGTGGGCCTCGCCCTTCGGAGTAGGAAAATAGATCGTCATCTGCTTGCGGATCGCCTGGCCGCTCAAAGCTCCTTTGTTTAAATCAAGCACCTGAGTGCGGATATGCCTCGGCGCCTCCGGACTTCGGCCGTAGACATTCGCCTCCAGAAGCTTGAGAATTTCTGAGCGGCGCGCCCTCCATTCGCGCGCGGTTTTGACCGGCTTGCCATCATTGAACACGAGCGGGTCGGGAAGCGGGATGGTGCCAGCTTTGGACTCATCGTAATTTGCGGAAGGGGCCTGAGCTGCGCCAAGCAACGGAGGCGTCCGGCCAGGCGTAGAGACAATCCCCAAGAGGAATAGACAGAAACTTAGCACCCTGAAGAGGCACCAAATGACAGACCTGGACGCGGGTGCGCGACATAAAAGCGAGAGCCGGGGATCCCTTGGACCTGGCACGACGTCTTGCCGTGTGAGGTCATGGCCAGGATGGCCATGCCACAAGTTTTGCCACAGGCACCCTGTCCGTGCCGGGAGTTTCCACATCTTTAGCTGCCCGGCGAAACAAAGCCCAGGCGGTCTTGGGCGCGCCCCCATCTCCATTCTCCTCTGCGGTTTTAGCTAACTACCTTTCCTTTCATACATATCGTGGGGTATAAAAAATAAGCCGTTTGTTTTCATCAACATCGTGGCATTAGTCAATATGTCACTTCTCTCTTCCTTTGTTTTCATCAACATCGTGGGACTATCCCTTATTTTTTATTCCCCTTTTTTCCCCTGGCCGACACCCAGCCGGTTCGGTAAGTTATTTATAATCAACCACATACAATTTCCTGGAGGTTCCACGAATTTCCTGTAAGTACTTCTGTTTTCATACATATCGTGGGGTAGCCAGCGCCTTTCGAGGGTGAAGGCCGCCCATCCGGGCGGGCCTGTGCCGGCTGGAAGCCGGCGTTACGACCCGTACCGCCGGCATCTTGCCGGCTTGGCGGGGGGGTGGCGGCCGGAGGCCGGCGCGCCAGCCCCCATCAATATAGACTAGCGCCGCGCTGCTCACCCTCTAAGCCTAGCGCGGAGGCAAGATACGTTGTCAACAGGAAAATCGCCCCATTTCCTGCCGGTAGGAAAAGATTTTACAATTCCGGCCCGTAATTTCCTACCCG
>JBKQVI010000065.1:0-21324 GCA_052139985.1 Terriglobia bacterium | reverse complement strand
CCTTACCGGGCTGATCTTCATCGGGCGCGAAAGTGCGTCCTAGCAAGGGTTTGGCACGAAAGATACGGAAGTACGACGCAGATACAATTAGGCTCCCGAGTTCCACCGGGACGTCACCCCCGGTGAGCGCCATCGAATCCCACCACTCGGCTGCCATGGATTCGAAAACCGTGTTCTGGTTCTTCCAGTCCAGGAAGTCCAGCGTTGAGGTCAAGTGGCGCTGGCCGTCCGGGTGCTTCTCCATCACCTGCACGATCTGTTCGGGGTGTGCGTACGGCAGCGGCTCAAGAAGCACGGCATCCACAACGCTGAACATGGCCGTATTCGCGCCAATCCCCAGCGCCAACGTCAGCGCCGCCACCGCCGTGAAACCTGGATTCTTCGCCAGCATCCGCAGGCCTAAGCGGATGTCCTGCCATATCTGCTCAAGCCAGACGAAACTCCACACCTCCCACGTATCCTCCTTAATCCGCGTCACGTTGCCAAACTTGCGCAGAGCCGCGTAACGCGCTTCCTCGGGCGGCATGCCGCGCCCGATGTTGTCCTGCGTCTCGCGCTCGATAAAGTCGCGGATGTCCTGGTCGAGGTCCTGCATCATGCGTTTGCGGCGGCTGAACAACCGTTGCAAGAGGCTCATGGTTTGCCCTCCTGTTCGGCAGGCATCAGAATCCGCGCGATCGCCCCCGCCAGCTTGTCCCACTTGCTGGTCTCAACGTCCAATTGCCGCCTTCCCCTGGCCGTCAGACGATAGAATTTGGCGCGACGGTTATTCTCCGAGGTGCCGTCCTGGACCGAAATCCAGCCCCGCTTGATGAGCCGGTGCAGCGCGGGGTACAGCGACCCCTGCTCGACCTGCAAGACGTCTTCAGATCTGAATTCGATTGCCTTGGCAATGGCGTGTCCGTGCGCCGGGCCCAGCAGCAGCGTGCGGAGTATCAGCAGGTCCAAGGTTCCTTGCAGCAGTTCGATGCGTTCGCGTTGTTCTTTAGTAGACATACTAGGTGAAAGTACCGCCCCTCGGGTAGAATGTCAAGGTGAAAGGGGACTACGGGACACGGGACACGGGAAACGGGAAACGGGAAACGGGAAACGGGACACGGGAAACGGGATACGGGACAAGAGGCGGGATAGGGGACACGGGTAGAGGACATGCGTCGTCCGAACCCCGTAGCGCGGGCATCCTGCCCGCTGTCTCGGGAGCGTCCCGCTCCCGCCCAGCGCGCGGGCAGA
Source organism: Terriglobia bacterium (assembly GCA_052139985.1). Classification (GTDB taxonomy): domain Bacteria; phylum Acidobacteriota; class Terriglobia; order UBA7540; family UBA7540; genus Bog-366. Next base: position 20,094 of record JBKQVI010000065.1, on the reverse strand, counting down.
GCCTGTCCTGAGCACCGCGAAGGAATGCCCACGCCCCAGCGGGCGAGACGCCCACGCTACGAAAACTGTTCGTCACTTGCCCACGGAAGTTACGGTATCCCGCTTCGCGGGAAGCTGACCTTTATCGCAGGCCGAATCGCAACGTCCTAGGGCGTCACGTGATTCACGCGATTGAGGCCATCGGAGCCCGGACCAAAAAAGGTGAAGTCGCCAACTTTGTTGAAGCAACCAAGGTACCCCAGCCCCTCGTCAGGGCGATAGGTGTATCGCGCGGTAACTCGTCCGCTCTTTAAGTCATAATTTGCCCATTGTTTCAGATGCAGTCCCATGTCTTGATAAAATTCGACCACGGCGGAGTTACCTCTCGCCTGGATGACCTTGGGTGTGTACCCTGGGGGTGGTTGCAAAGCAAAGGTGTTCACAATCGAGCCGGCGGGGGAAATGGTCAAGAGCCGCGTTTGGCCGGGCAGAATAACGCATACGATGTCTCCGGCCGAAGCGACAAGTGCGAGTCCGATCTGGCTTGCGTCGTCCGGGCTCTCCGAACCCACCAGGAGCTTATTCTTCAGTTTCTCCTCGTCGGTTTGCGATGCGCTTCCGTGGTAAACTTCGGCCACAAACGCCCCGTCGGGATCGAAAACAGCAATCAAGGGTCGCGTCGTACCGTAACTCCCACACTGGGGGGCATGCCCAGTATCCCCCGGCGCGAACGGCTTCAAATGCAGGGGGTTCGGCGCTGCCTGTCCCAAAACCAAGAAATTGCCCGAAGCAAAAACTCCCAAACGATGAGCGGTCATTAACCCCGTCATGCATTCACTGTTCTTCAGCTCGATCGTTAACTGGGCCTTTCCGGCTTTATCGAGTTTCACGATTCGGTTATAGGGTTCAGTGGCCTGGTCGATGAGCTCAAAAACTGCTCCCTCCGGCTCCACCGCAAAGTCCACTATACTGCCTCCCTTAAAGGCCGGATCCAAGGCAATATTACCGTCCTCGAAGGTGAGAGATGAGAGGCGATGCAGCACGTCAAGTCGCGTGGATATTAATGTGGACCCTGGGGGCGGCGGGGGAGGGGTAAAGAAAAAAATGTCGCCGGTTCCGTCGCATTCCGCGTGCGAGATCAGAATATTAAACGCTCTTTCAGTGGTCACCAGGTTGTGGTGCTCAACAATCCTCAGCGGCACAGTCGCCTGCGCTTGTAGCCATCCACAGCACATTAAAATCTCAGTAGTAAGAATAATTGGACGGAATGTCATGGTTCCGCCACCTCCTTGCGCGGCGGAGTCTATCTCATAACCTCTGCTACAGGAACCAGCATCTTGTCTTTCGCGGACCAGCAAGTAGCGCGGACCTGCGGTTCAAGGTCCGCGGCTCTTCCGGTGTTCAGATCGGGGCATTCCCGTCGGCGGTCAGGCGGACGCGCTCCGTCGTATCAGAATGGCCCGCGCCATCGTGACATGCCGACAATTCACTCGCGCGCCCGCGTGAACGCAAGCCCCTCGGTGCCGGAAACACCGAAGCTTAAAAGCCGCTGACCTCGGAAAGCAGGTCAGCGCTACGTGCTCCTACCCGACCAACGCGGTCATCTAAAGCGGACCGATGTACAGCTTTTGAAACCCCTCAGGGATGCGGAAAAGCATGGGATCGGGCCGCCTGCCAACCTGAATGTCTTCAAGAACGACCTCACTCAGAATCTTCTTATTCCCGAACCATTTCCTTGCCGAGGGTATCCCCGGGTCCAGAACAGTGGTCTCGACGACCTCGAAGTTCAAAGACGGCGCCACCCAAGTCTCCGTAGTCTGTTCATCGCCACGGCTCGTGCGCTCTTTGATCCCGATGCACTCAACCCCGCCGATCATTCTGGTTCCCAAGGAGCGCTCGGGCGGGACATGTTTGTATTCCTCTCCCGTCGGCGGCTGCAAGGGGGCCGGCGAATAGCTGCGATGCAGGGTTGCAGTTTTGTTCGCGTAATCGATGTCATAGCGATCGCCAGTCCGCCCGTCCAGCAAAGTTCCTCTAAGCCCATGGACATCAGCGAAGAAAAACGAACCGTCCGAGTCCCTAGCCACCCATTCGGTGCTCTCACGGACGAGCTTCTCTCCACTCGAGGAGGGCACATACAATCTCTCCACTTTCTTCGCCGTGAACGGAACCCAAACGGCTGCATCCTGCTGGGCATAATATGAACTTGGGAAAAAGCCGGTCGTGAACACTAGAAAGGCGAAGAGCGCCACACATCGCTTGGGGTCGAGTCGCATATAGACGTCCCCAAGTTTTGGGGCCATGCGACTCTCGGATTGGCGGACTCCTGGCCGCGGCGGCACCATTTCCGCCGGCTTGCTTGCGTTTTGGCGGAACGCGAAACCCTCGACAGAAGCTCTGCAAGCGGTAGACGCAAGCGTATGGATGCCTCCGGGGATTATCTAAAAGGTTATACGAAAGAGCGAATCACGACGTTACGCCATCCGCGCACAGATTCGGCTTCGCGCAAAGAGGGATTGAGCCGGGCTGCTTGTGGAACAGACAAACTGTCGTATGTGCTGTAAGCTGGGGGGTGGGGGTATCTCAGTTTGAAATTCTCGCCTCCAAAGTCAATATTGCAACGCGAATTCGGCGGGGGTACACTGATCGCCAGGTTTGGATCATGCAGCACCGATTGCAAATTGCGCGGGTCCTCTCAATCACATCCCTGATTCTTGTCCTTGTCTCGACGGCTCTCACTGACTGTAAAGTTCAGTCGCGGCGCACATACACCGCCAAATCCGTTAATGTTCGTGGAGCCGTCAAGAAACCTGGCAGGTATTTCATCAAAGGGGGAGATACGATTACCGTCCGGAAGGCCCTGGAGTTGGCGGGTGGGCTTACGGTATCGCCGTTGGACGTTAAGGCGGTCATCATCAGGCACAAGATTGGTTCACCTATCTTCACAAAGGTTCTCGGACTGCTGGTTAGAAAAGCACCCGACCATACACTGCTTCCGGGTGACTCGTTGATTCTTGAACATATTCTCCTCTTCGATACTCCTTTGCAGGAGCCCAATCCGCGCACGCCCAATACGAATTCATAGAAACCTCAAAAAGGGGGACGGGAGCAGCGTAGCGCCGACTGCCGCTTTTGCGGTCTGCGGTTCTTCCCCACGCGTACACTCCTGACTCCGAGGGCGTCCCCCATCGTCGAGATTTGTGGTTGTTCGACGGGAAGAGCCGCGGACCTCAAAGGCGGAGGTCTGCTACACCCTCATTAGGAGCCCGGACCAAAAAAGGTGAGGTCACCAACTTTGTTGAAGCAACCAAGGTACCCCAGCCCCTCGTCAGGGAGATAGGTGTATCGCGCGGTAACTCGTCCGCTCTTTAAGTCATAAATTGCCCATTGTTTCAGATGCAGTCCCATGTCTTGATAAAATTCGACCACGGCGGCGTTACCTTTCGCCTGGATGACCTTGGGCGTGTACCCTGGGGGTGGTCGCAAAGCAAAGGCGTTCACAATCGAGCCGGCGGGGGGAGGCGGAGCCGCCAGCGCATTCATCGCGCTCTCATGCGTCTGTGGCGTGAGCATGGCCGACTGTGGCAGCGGCACTTCCGGCCGCCGGACGTACATGGGCTGCGAGATATTCTGCACAAACGATTGCGGCGCACCGGCGACAAGTGAAAGCTGCACATCTTTCCAGTCCTCGCCAATGGTGTTGTCCACTACGGCCCACCCCTGCACCAGAGGCTTATCGCGATGCTCGGGGTCGAGCAGGATTCGATAGGTGCTTTTCCACACCGGCACCTCGCCGATGTAACTGACGAAAATCTCGCGTTCGCCCGTGCCGGCGGAGATGGTCAGGCGGCACAGGTCCACAGCCTTGGCCGAGCCGATCAGGTTGAGGTAACGATTCACCTCATCCGCCAGCTCGCGGTCGGCAATGCGCACGGAAGTTCCCGGCCCCAGGTCGAAGCTGCGCACGTCGCCCGCGTCCGTCACTAACGTCAATCATGTCACTTCTTCCATCCGATCCGGTTTGGCGCCGAACTTCTTCATCACGTCCAACCCCAATACCTTGCCCGTCGCTCCGGTGGCGCCGTTGCCGACTTCCACGCGAGTGCCGCGCAACGCTCCGAGAAGTTCGTTGCGGGAAGCCTCCTCGCCCGGCGGCAGGCGTAAGGTTTTCAGGCGCTCGGAAAGTGGCGCCACGGAATTGAAGCGCACCCCCGTGATGCGCCCGTCGCCTAAGTCCACTACCGTCAGCGACTTCAGGGCGCCGTTCGATTGCACGGAGGTGAAATCGATATTCACATCTTGTGTGCCACGGACGCGGGCGGAATGCTCGAAGTATCCCACGCCGTTCTTGTAAAGCACTACGCGCTTGACCGGCAAGCGGCCCGCGGATTCAGTCGGTGCGTCGGATGAAGCCAGTTGAGCCGGCGCTGGCTCCGCATGAACCGACAGAATGACTGAAAATGTCGCGAGAACCGCTACTGCCAAGGTTCTTCGCATCTGACCGCCTCGAATGTTCGCGTCTGGAATCCGCACTCATGTATTCCCCACTCTGCGGCGCTATCATACGCCCATAATTCAAAAGTGAAGGTTGAGGTTTCCCGCTAAGCGACAAAATGCCCGCCGCAGCGCCCGGAACGGCTCCGGACCCTGGGCAATTGCCCCCAATCGCAGGCTATCCAACATGCTCAACTCCGTCCCGCTCCCCCGCCACATTTTCGGTGCAAGTCCGAAACTTGCGGAAGGTGCGGCGTGGTTGTACACTCAATTTTCAGGGTGAAGTTACCAGAGAGTGAGGTTGTCTTATGACGTCTCCAATTCGCGCGCCATGGGTAGAGAAGCGCACGGGGCCCATCGTGACGCAGATGCATTATGCTCGCGAGGGAATCATCACGGAAGAAATGGAATACATCGCGAAGCGCGAGAGCCTGCCCGCAGAAACTGTCCGAGAGGAAGTCGCGCGCGGCCGCATGATCATTCCCGCCAACATCCGCCATGTGGAACTTGAGCCCATGGCGATCGGGGTAGCAGCGAAGTGCAAAATCAATTCCAACATCGGCAACTCTTCCACTGCCTCCAACATTGACCAGGAACTCGAGAAGCTGCATACCTCGGTGCACTACGGCGCGGACACGGTGATGGATCTTTCCACCGGCGGCGACATCCACGAAATCCGCGAAGCGATTCTGCGCGCGAGTCCCGTACCCATTGGCACCGTACCGATTTACGAGGCCCTCGCGCGAGTCAGCAAGGTGCGTGAACTTACAGCAGAGATTATGCTGGAAGTCATCGAAGAGCAGGCAGCGCAAGGCGTGGATTACATGACCATTCACGCCGGGGTGCTGCGCGCGCACATTCCCTTAACGCGCAAGCGCATCACCGGCATCGTCAGCCGCGGCGGCGCCATCATGGCGCAGTGGAGCGTGGAGAATAACCAGGAGAACTTTCTCTACACACACTTCGAGGACATCTGCAGAATCTTCCAGAAGTACGACGTCTCCTTCTCGCTCGGTGACGGCCTGCGCCCCGGCTGCCTGGCGGACGCGAGCGACGAAGCGCAATTCGCGGAGCTGAAAACGCTCGGTGAACTCACCCGCAAAGCCTGGGAATACGATGTACAGGTGATGATCGAAGGCCCCGGCCATATTCCTCTGGACCAGATCAAACTTCAGGTGGACAAGGAAAAAGAGCTTTGTGACGAGGCGCCCTTTTACACTTTGGGACCGCTTGTGACGGACATCGCTCCCGGCTACGACCACATCACGTCAGCGATCGGCGCCGCGATGATCGGCTGGCACGGCGCGGCCATGCTCTGCTACGTGACCCCCAAGGAACATCTGGGGCTGCCGAATAAAGACGATGTACGGCAGGGTATCATCGCCTACAAGATCGCCGCCCACGCCGCGGATGTGGCCCGGCATCGCCCGGGTGCCCGCGATCGCGACGACGCGCTCAGCTACGCTCGCTTCCTCTTCGATTGGAACAAGCAATTCCAGCTTTCCCTCGATCCGGAAACGGCGCGTTCCATGCACGACGAAACTCTGCACGACGAATACTACAAGGAAGCCGCGTTCTGCTCCATGTGCGGCCCCAAGTTCTGCTCCATGAACACTACGCAGGTTATGGAAAAGCACATGGGAATCGACCAAAAGGACCGCGAGCAGAAGTTTGTGGAGTTGTTAACGAAGGTGCAGGGCTGAGTTTGGGTGCTGGGCCCTGGGGGGCCAGCCGGTCTTAGTCCCGACCGACCGTTTTGTTGCCAAATTCGAAGCAGGGTGGTTGCGTGTTGCAAGCTGACAGCTTAGCTGAAGAATTTGCCAAACACGTCGTCGGCTGCCTTCGGGTGTCATCGCAGGTTCTGGGGGGGCCGCCGTCGAGGCATGGTTCAAAGTCGAATTGGAATATCTTTTATTCCGGGCTGGGTTGGAGGTACGACTCGACTACGACTACCCTGAGACTCGCCAAAAGGCGGACTTGGCCGTCAAGGGGTCGTGGGGACTCTCGGTATTTGAACTTAAATGCTTTGTACACGGAGCCGATTCGCAGGAGATGGATGATTGGCCAGTCCAGTTAAAAAGACTTCTCCATCTGGTTGAACACGACGAGGCCGCCCAAAGCGTGGCGGTCGCGACATATTCTGGATATTCAGAGAAGAGGATTCCGGAATTGATTTCCAGATCCTACCCCTTGCCATGGAGACATGCGGGGCCTTTGAGATTCTTTGAAGCTAAGCCCCTGCAGCTAGTCGTCGCGACGTTTTCGAAAGCCGACCACGAGTCTGTCGCATGAAATTCAGCGAGTTGGTTCGGTTGCTGGAGCGCGAAGGATTTAGGCTCGTTAAGGAAAAGGGCTCAATCCGGTATTACACAAAGCCCGGGGTGCCCCGCTTGATTCGCATCGACTTCCACGGCTCGAAAGAGGTGCCTACCGGCACTTGTCACGCTATAATGAAGGCCGCTGGGGTTACAGTCCGAGAGGATCAATGATTAACCTGAGTTACTCCCTGGTGATCGAAGCAACCGAGGATCCCAATTTCTTTGGGTTTTATTCTCCTGACCTGGAGGGCTTTACCGGGGTAGGCAACTCCATTGAGGACTGCCTCTACAAAGCCCGCTGGGGTATGGAAGAACACGTTTCGTTGCTTCGCGAGCAGGGTTTACCCGTTCCATCCGAGTCCAAAGATCCGAAGGTAACGATTCAAAACGCCCGGGCTGTCCTGGCGTGAGTTGTCGGGCGTTGTAGCTTTCAATCAGGGCTTGATCGCAAAACAACTTAATTCTGCACAGACCGCGCAAAGCATCCGTGTGCTCTCAAGGAGGACTTTCGATGAGCCAACCCGCGGCACCCGAAGTTGCAAGGAAACCCCAGGGGGAAACATTGGGAGCGCCTCCAGCGGCGGCTGCCATGCCCAATCCCGGACGGCTTCTTCAGACTTTCAACGCTTATCAGCAGACCGCCGCTATGCGAGCTGCGATCGAACTCGATATATTCACGGCCATTGGAGACCGGCAGACCACGGCAGAACAGATTGCCCAACGTGCGGGCGCTGCCGAGCGCGGCATCCGCATTCTCTGTGATTTCCTCACGGTGATGGGTTTCCTGACCAAGAGAGAATCTCATTATGGACTCGCTCCGGATGCCGCCATGTTTCTCGATCGCCGCTCGCCCGCCTACATGGGCAGTGCCGCACGCTTTTTAGACGCACCCGAGATGCTCAAGGCTTTTGATCACCTCACGGAGGCGGTCCGCAAGGGCGGCACGATGATGGGTGAAGACGGGACACTGGGCGTCGAGAATCCCATTTGGGTGGAATTCGCACGCTCGATGGCGCCCATGATGATGATGCCCGCCGAGGTCATCTCCCAAGTGGTGGAGGCAGACAAGGGTGAGAAATGCCGAGTTCTGGATATCGCCGCAGGCCACGGGCTCTTCGGAATCAACATCGCCCGGCACAATCCGCAAGCCGAGATTTTCGCGCTCGACTGGGCAAACGTTCTGGAAGTCGCCAAAGAGAATGCACGCAAGTCCGGCGTTGAATCGCGTTACTCCACCATTCCGGGAAGCGCCTTTAAGGTCGAGTTCGGCCAGGGCTACGATCTCGTCTTACTCACGAACTTCTTGCACCATTTTGATCCTCCCACCTGCGAGGATCTCTTGCGCAAAGTCCGCTCCGCGCTCGCGCCGAACGGTCGCACCGTGACGTTGGAATTCGTGCCCAACGATGACCGCGTCACGCCGCCTGAAGCCGCCACTTTCAGCATGGTCATGCTGGGTTCGACCCCGCATGGCGACGCTTACACCTTCACGGAGTACGAGCGTATGTTCAGGAATGCCGGCTTCACGCGCTGTGAGCACTTGCGGCAGCCCCCATTGCCGATGTCGGTGATCATTTCTTACTGATAGTAGGGGTACTGAGGACCGCTCAGTCTCGAATGGCCATTCCACTTGGAGCTACAATCTAGTGCTCTGCTTTGTGCTAAACTAAGCATTGGAGTGTACGCACGATGGCTGAAACCGCGACATTCAGCGTTCGGGTTCCCGTAGACTTAAAGAGGCGCCTCGACCAATTAGCCAAGGCCGCTGACCGGAGTAGGTCATGGCTGGCCACGGATGCCCTTCAGCACTATGTAGAGGACCAACAATGGCAATTGGCGGAAATTGAGGCAGGGCTACGTGATGCTGACGCCGGTCGCGTTGTCTCCCACGAGAAAATCGAGCGCTGGCTCAGGTCCTGGGGAGCCAAACGGAAGCTTCGCCCGCCCTCATGCAAATAGTTTGGACCGAGACGGCCGTTCGGCACCTCTCTGCCATCCAGGCCTACATTGAACAAGAAGAGCCGGAAGCTGCCCAACGCGTCGCGGCAGCCATTCGCAAGGCTGTTGCCTATCTTGCAGTCCATCCCCACCTCGGGCGCGCGGGACGAAAGCCTGGGACACGAGAACTCGTGATTGCAGATACACCGTACTTGGTTCCCTACACCGTGAAAGGCGATCGAGTGACGATTCTAGCGGTCTTGCACGGGGCACAACGCCGCCGCGAAATATGAGATTGCTCTGGCCTTTCGCGAGCGCCAGAGATCATTTTCCCACTGAGCCGTGGCATCGCATATGACCAGATCTGACGGCACAAATAAGGAACTACTTCGCGAAGAATTCAACCGCTGGGCCCAAGCAGGCCGCGGAGAAGAGATGGAAGAAAGCCACCTTCCTATCGTCGAGCCCACGCTTGCGCTAATGAGTTTGCAATCCGCCGACCGCGTGCTGGATATCGGTTGCGGAAGTGGGTGGCTGGTTCGGCGGATCGCCGTGCTGGCGCCGGATGGCTCGGTGTTGGGCATTGACGTGTCGGACGAGATGATTCGGCGCGCGCAAGCCGCGAGCGCCGGCCTCCCCAACACTCAATTCCGACAGGGAACCGCCGAGGAAATTCCCGCGCCGACGAACTCGTTCACCAAGGTTCTGTCCGTCGAGTCCGCTTATTACTGGCACGATCCGGCGCAAGGTTTGCGTGAAGTGTTTCGAGTGCTGCAGTCGGGCGGCTCAGCCTGGATCTTGATTAATTTCTATCGCGACAATTCCGATTGCCACCAATGGCAGCCCCACTTCCAGATTCCCACACATCTACTCTCCGCCGCAGAGTGGCAGGCGATGTTCCGCTCCTCGGGTTTCCACGATGTTCGCGACCGCCGCGTGCCTGACCTTTCGCCGACTCCCGAGGTTTACACCGGTCGTTGGTTCCGCGATGCGGCGCAATGGCAACGCTTCAAGTCGGCGGGAGCGCTTCTAGTCACCGGCGTCAAGCCAACGCCGAGGTGACGATCGGACGAATCCGTTTTGCTCAGCAGAACCCCGATGATCTCGGCGGACGGCTTTTGATTCGAATCTCCCGAAAACCATGCAAGTTGAGAACTCCTCGGAGAATACAGATGTCGTGAGATGGATTACGAGGCGTGGCGTCGCGGAGACGCTTGTTTGCGCAATGGCCTTTCTCGTTTATGTTCCGACCCTTGGCTTTCGGTTCGTCTATGACGACAAGCCGCAAATCATAGAGAACCCCGCCATCCACGCTTGGAGATATCTGCCGAATTACTTTACGTCGCATGCCTGGGCGGAATTGTATCCCCATGTGAGTGGCAACTACTATCGGCCACTATTCCTGCTCTGGTTTCGTCTGAACCATGCGGTGTTTGGGCTTGACCCAAAAGGCTGGCACCTTACTACGATCCTTTGCCATGTCGTGGCGACCTACATGGTTCTCACCCTGGTTCGCCGGTTGGCGGCGAGTCCGTGGATCGCTTTCACTGCCGCAACGCTCTTCGCCCTACACCCCGTTCACATCGAAAGTGTCGCCTGGGTATCCGGCGTTACCGATCCCTTGATGACGATCTTCCTAATCGGTAGTTTTCTGGCTTACTTGCGGTTTCGCGAAAGAAATCGTTGGAGCTGGATGGGTTTGGCAGTCGCGCTGTTCGCTCTGGGACTGCTCGAAAAAGAGACGGCGGTCGTGCTGGGCCCGCTGGTATTTGTGTATGCCTGGCTTTACGCGGAGCAGCATCCCTGGATGTCTCGCTGCGCTACCGCGGTGAAGCAATCCGCAGCATTTTTCGCCTTGACCATCGTTTACCTGCCCTTACGCGCCTCGGTATTGGGTGGTCTATCGCATTCCGTCACGACCGTGAGCGCCAGCCGCATGGTCCTGACGGAGCCCAGTATCATATGGCTATACTATCGCCACCTGATGTTCCCTGTAGGGCTTAGCGGGCTTTACGGGCTCCCCTACGTTGACCATCCGTTTTCGGCGGCCTTCGCGGTCCCCGCAGCGCTGCTGCTGGCTCTGATCCTGGCTCTAGCGTGGGGCATTCGACGCCTGGAAGACACCCGACTGGCGCTATTTGCCTGCGCGTGGATGGCGCTGCCGATTGTCCCCGTCCTTTGGCTGCGTGCCTACGCCGAGGGTGATATCGCGCACGACCGTTACTTGTATGTTCCTTCCATCGGCTTTGTTCTGCTGCTGTCGCTTTTCCTGGCCGAAGCGGCGAAACGATGGCACGCGAGCCAGAGAACGCTGCAGCTCACGGGCCTCACGGTGCTGGCCTTGGCATACGCTTGGGGGGCCATGACACAACAAATCTACTGGGCCAGCGACCTGATTCTCTACGCTCGAGCTTACAAGATTGCGCCTCATGACAATTTGATTTGCAACGATCTGGGGACAGCGCTGATGGACGCGGGAAAGACCGGGGATGCCATCGCGCTGTATTCCCAAGTAATAGCGCGTGAACCCGGATTTTGGCTTTCCAACTACAACCTCGGCTATACGTATTACAAAATGGGAAAGCTCCAGGAGGCAGAGCATTATCTTCGGCGGGCCATCGGTATTAACGCCGCGGATTCCGACGAATTCATTTACCTGGGCTTAAGCGTTTGGCGCCAAGGGCGGGCAGCCGAAGCAGCAGGTTACGTGCAGCACGCGATTGAAATTCGCCCATCCGCTCCGGGCTATCATTTCGCTTTAGCGATGATCCGGCGCGATCAGAACGACCTCCCCGGCGCCGAGTCCGAGTTGCGTACCGAACTCCAATATCATCCTGAAACCATCACCGCGCGTCAACAGTTGGATGCCTTGACTTCAGGAACGACAACCCGCTCAGACGGCCGCCGATGACGTTGCGGTAATCCAGAGCCAAGCCCGCGTGAGGAGGGTGTAGATAATAAGCATGTAAAAGGGAACGCAGTACCGGCGGTTTTCTCCATACTCCGTAAACGCCGCGAACAGAGAAACTGAAAGGGCCATCGCGAAGGCAAGGTATTCGAGTTTCGCAAATGCCTTTGGGTAAAGGAGCGCACAAGGGACCGAAAACAAGGCCAGGACGAGAAAGGCGGCCTCGATTTCCCGCACCAGGAAGTTGGTCATCGTCATTAGCAACTCGTCCAGTCCCACCTTGCTTCCCTCCGGCCACTCAAGCTCGTCCAGTGTGGGCTCCCCCCAGAACTGCATCCAGCTCTGTTCGGCGCGCCGCAAGCAAAGAAGAGGATGATGGATTTGCAAATAAAGGGCGAGAGATTCGTATTCATGGGAGATCTGGCTTTCGGTTTTCCCTGTTTGCCTTTCCAGCTCTGGCAGTGCGCCGCCATAGACGAGACTGGCATTCTTGTTAGCGGTACCTCTGATCTGCCGGCGAGACTGTAGCCAGGCATCCCGCGGCACCGCGAACCGCTCGGGCGCCAGATCAACGTAGGGATCAACCTGGGCCATCAGATGTTCACCGGCGCGAGTTGTGGGACTGAAGTAGCCGCTATTGAAGTAGTTAAACCCGCACCAGCCTAAAACGAACACGGCCACTGGAAGGGCAAAGTAGAGTGTTCTCTTGAGGGCCTCGCGTTGCAGGATATGCGTAGGTGGCCAAATCGGGAACAGGGAGCAGTAGCACACGGGCACCAAACATATCATCAAGGGACGAGTCAAAGCCGCCAGAGCGATGATGGAACCTAGTACCAACAGGTATCGGATATCGTCCTTTTCCGTGCCGTCGTAGCGGCTGATGAACCAGAGCAGGGTCACGAGGAGGAAATTGGTCAGTGCTTCCGTCATGAGCGAGGATTCATAGACGAGAACTTCTGGACTTAGGCTGCAGGCGAGCCCGACAAGGAGCGAGAAAAGCCCGTGGCGGGTGCGACGGAAAGCCATATCGAAGATCATTAAGCTCGCCGTAACACCGAGGACCGATTGCGCAAACCATATCACGTGAGGGTGGAGGCCGCACAAGGCAACCAATAACGGGTAAACGGGCACGCGATCACCCAAGGCATGGAAATTAAACCGGAGAATCGCTTGGCCCGCCTGGAGATATGAAAAGTCGGAGTAGACGAGAATCGGAATATGGCGCAGCAGAATCATCACGGGAAATCGGGCCAACGCACCCAAAACCAATAGCGCTATTGCGTACCTGGCAAAATTGTCACGCTGCTCCCGCATTGCCAACCCTCCCGCGAACACAGCTCCCGGGTAGCGACCTTAGCTGACGGACAGGCGTTAGCCTCGTTTCCCGAACGGGAACGATATCATTAGTCCGTCAACTGACGGATGAAATCTGCGGAAATGAAACCCGGGAAACTAGGTTCCGGCCCCTACACGGAGCAGAAGTCGTCACGACCATTCAGTTGATCGGCCCTGTCAAACAATTCAAGAATATTACTTTCGTAAGCTTTGCCCCCCAGTCCTTTGCAGTTATAATCGCCGTGGATTTTCAAATATCTCGCGCGGGCTAGACGAGTGTCTCAGCGCGGGCGAAATTCCCGCGAGAAGTTTCGCCGTGAGGCTGGCTTTTGCTTGAACAAGTAAACCGATGGATCGAAAATCATCCGCGTCTGGCCGGGGGATTACTCTTTCTCACGACCTATGTGGTATTTTGCGGCACACTCTCCAACTTGTTTGTTCACGATGACATTCCTCAGGTTCTCGATAACCCTTTTCTCCGGAACGTAGGACAGTGGACTCGCATCTTCACGGGATCGGTATGGTCATTCCGCGGGCCGGCACAGCACGATAACATGTACCGGCCCCTACAGTTCATCACGTATTGGGCCTTGTACCGTCTAAGAGGCCCCAGTCCCGCTGTTTTCCACCTATTTCTCTTGCTTTTCTATGCCGCCTCAGTGTGGCTGGTTTTCCGTCTGGCTTACGAGCTGTTGCAGAACGCCCTAGTGGCTTTTGTAGGGGCGTTGCTGTGGGCGTTGCACCCCTTACACGTGGAGACTGCCGCGTGGATTTCGGCGCTCCCCGATCTTGGCGCGGCGTTCTTCTATTTGCTCGCTTTTCTCCTCTTCGTCCGCGCTGAACAATCGGAAGACCGACCCATCGGCCGCCATATGCTTGCCGCTGTTAGCTTCTTCCCCGCATTGTTCTTCAAGGAAATGGCGCTGAGCTTCCCGCTCATCGTCTTGGCTTATTGGTTCTTCTTTCCGGGGAAGCATTCGTGGAGGAGCAAGGTTTTTCACTGGATGGTCTATGCGAGCGTCGTGGCGGTTTATTCAGCCATCCGTATTGCGGTGCTGGGCCGTTTCTCGGAAGCGCCGCATTTGCTGCAGGCTTCCTGGCGCCTGGCGGCCGGGGCCGCAGGCCTGCTGGGCCAGCACGCCATGCTTTTCTTCTGGCCCGTTCACCTTTCGATATTCCGTTCGTTTAACTTGGCAGCGAGTCTGCATTCGCCTTGGCCCGAAGTCGCTCTGCTTGTTCTGGTGACCGCGCTTTTCCTTCGTCGGCGAAAGCCCATGGTGGGGTTCCTTCTGATTTGGTGGGGAGTTACCCTACTGCCCTGTCTGGATATTCGCCAAGTGAGCTCCGCTGTGGCGGACCGATTCTCCTTGCTGCCCACGGTGGGCCCTTGCCTGGTGCTTGCGTACTTCGCCTTTGATTGGTTACCACGCAGGCTGCCGGGTCCTCAAACCACTCCCGCCTTGATTCTGGGTGTGGCGATTCTGATGGTCTTATGGATTGTTCAGGACGTGCGCACGGTCCGCCACTGGCACGATAATGTCACTTTGTGGGATCAGGCCTACGTAGCCTCACCGGACTCACCGGTGGCACACATGCTGCGAGGCGCGTTGCTTCAGCAGAGGGACGGGAAGTTTGACGAGGCGGCGAAGGAGTATCGCCTGGCGCTCAAGCTCAACCAGGCCAGTGAAAGGCCGCTGCCCGGCATTACCGCGGAATGCAGCGTGCTGCTGGGCCAGGTCGCCAACATCCAGGGCAGGACGCAAGAGGCGGTCGGCGATTACCACCAGGCGCTCCGGGCGGTGCCAGGCTACAGCCTGGCTTACAAGGCTCTCGGCATCGTCTATTTTCCGCGCGGCGAGTATGCACAAGCGAAGGTGTATTTCCAGAGGGCGGTAGAGCTCGACCCACAAGAGGAGGAGTCGCGCTTCTATCTCGGTACCTGTGACATGAAGCTCGGAGAGCCGCGCGAGGCCGCAGCGCAGTTTCACGCCGCACATGAAATCGACTCGACCTACGTTGAAGCTTACGGGGCTGAAGCACGCGCGCTGGATGCGGCGGGAGATCATGCGAAGGCGGCTCGCGTCCGAGCGCTGATTCCAAAACGTTAGGGCGCCGGGGAAAGGGAGCGGAAGGCGGCGGAATACCTTGTTAAGGACCAAGAGAATTGCAATTTGAATAATTCAATGGTGGGCCCCGTAGTTCGCAGGGAAGCTGAACAATGTTGACCCGTCTGGATGATCTGCTTAAGAAATATCATGCGCTGGGAAGTTGGATTTTGATCCTGGTGGCAGTGATCATTTACCAGGGAGCCTTGTCTTGTGGGTTTGTCTATGACGACGTTCAACAGATCCTGCTCAACCCTTTTCTCAAAAATCCCCACATGTGGCGGCGGATCTTTTTGGGACCGGTGTGGTCCTTTCTCGGAAGCGCCAGGCAGGCAGGTTTTTACCGGCCGTTGCATATCTTCACGTATTGGCTCATCTGCCGGGTGGCCGGCTTTGATCCGGGCGCGTACCACGCATTCCAGCTCGTCCTCTATGCCCTCAGTATTTACATCGTGTACCGGCTTGGTCGCAAGCTCCTTCAGAATGAGCCGGCGGCGTTTGCTGGGGCCTTGCTCTGGACGTTGCACCCGCTCCATGTGGAGGCGGTTGCGTGGGCGGCGGCAATTCCTGAAATCGGGTGTACGCTTTTTTGCTTGTTAGGTTTCTGGATGTTCCTGTGGGCCGAGGACCACGCGCCGGCGAGCTTCCGATGGCACGCCGCCGCCGCCGCGGTATATTTTCCGGCGTTGTTCTTCAAAGAGGCAGCGTTCAGTTTCCCTCTTCTCGTGGTGGCATACTGGTTCTGCCATCCCTCTGAGGAGTCCTGGTTCCGGAGAGTACTCCACTGGATTCCCTATGCGGCGGCGGTGGCGGTTTGCGCGGTCATCCGCGTGAAAGTCATGGGCCGCTTCTCTGAGGTTTCGCTTTCCCATGAATTTAGTCTCCGAGTGGTCTGGGCGGCTGCAGGTTTGCTGGGCGAGCATGCCAAGCTTTTTTTCTGGCCTCTCAACCTCAGTGAATTCCGTGTTTTCGATCTCGCGGCCAGTTTGCGGTCGCCCTGGCCGTGGGTGGCGATCATGGTTCTTGTCGCCGCGTGCTGGTGGCGCAAGTCCGATCCCCGTTTGAGTTTTCTGTTGCTCTGGTGGGTGGTTACGCTCCTGCCTACCCTCAATTACCGCCACCTGAGTATCCCGCTCGTTGCGGACCGATTCTCCTATTTACCCTCGGTAGGGCTTTGCCTGGCACTAGGATATCTGGCCCTCGGCTGGCTGCCCGGCCACTTTCCGAGGGTCGCTCATGCTGGGTTGGTCGTCGGAGCGGTAACGGTCGTGGCGGCTTTATGGGCAGCCCAAACCCTGCGGACCATTCCTCACTGGCGCAATAATGATGCGCTCTTTAACTATTCGCTTCGTGTTTCACCCAATGCCGCTGAGGTCCATGCCTCCCACGGCGTGGTCTTGCAATTGCGAGACAATAACCTCGAAGGCGCTGCCCGTGAATTCCGGACCACGTTGCGGCTGAATGCGGAAAGCCTCCAGCCGATTGTCAAAGTGACGTACAACTCTTACATCGGGCTAGGTCAGATTGCCCTCGATCAGGGCCGCGAGCAGGAGGCGCTCGATTATTTTAACAAGGCGGTCCACCTGCTGCGAAACTTCAATTTTGCTTACGACGTGCTCGGCTCAGTCTACTTCCCACGCGGCGATTACGCGCGCGCGGCGGAATACTTTCAACAAGCGATCAGTGTAAATCCTCTGGACGTGGGAGCGCGATTCTATCTCGGGACCTGTTGGATGAAATTGGGCAAACCTGCGCAGGCGGCGGAACAGTTTCACGCCGCTCGCGATGTGGATCCCGATTACACCCAGGCTTACCAGGCAGAAGCGTTGGCACTGGAAGCGGTAGGAGATTTTGGGGGCGCCGTGAAGGTTCGGGAATTAATAAGGAAAAATTGAGGCTGCCGTTGTGGTAGCCGGATCAACTATCTGCCTAGCCATTCCATGCAATCGGAAACTTCACCTGCGTCCCAATTCTCCACCTCCCGGCCCCGCCCGGCGAATCTTTTGCCCGAGCAGACCGGATTCTGGGCCTGGCTCGCTCGGTGGAACGATCAAGTCGGCAAGCGCCCGGGGCTCGCGGGCGGAGTACTCTTCGCTCTTACGGCACTGGTCTTTCAAGGAGTGCTGGGGGGCGCGTTCAACTTCGACGATATTCCGCTGATTTTGGAAAATCCTTACGTTACGAAGCCCGGGCATTGGCGCCTGCTCTTTTTCGGCTCCATCTGGTCTTTTCGCGGCCCCACTGAACCCAGCCATTTCTATCGCCCGTTGCAATTCTTCGTATATGGGTTGCTGTACCGGCTCGTGGGGTCGAATCCGGCGGTCTTCCACCTCGTTCAGCTTTGCGTTTACGGCGCCGCCGTGTGCATGGTTTTTTCCTTGGGCCGAAAGTTGCTGCGCAATAATGTGGCCGCCTTTGTGGGTGCGTTGCTCTGGGCGTTACATCCGTTGCATGTGGAAACCGTTGCCTGGATCTCCGATCTCGGTGACGTGTGCTCGGGACTGTTGGTTGTACTGGCCTTCTCGCTTTTCCTGGAGGCCGAGAGCGGGTCAGTCCGTCCCCCGGCGCGCCACGCTCTGTCGGCATGCGTGTATTTCTCCGCGCTCTTATTCAAGGAGTTGGCGCTCAGTTTTCCGCTACTCATTCTCGTGTATGGGTTCTTCCTGGGCGGCAAAGAATCGTGGTCTTCCCGCGCCTGGAGGTGGCTTCCCTACGTTTTAGCCACCGTTGCGTACGCTGCACTGCGGGTTTCAGCACTGGGGCGGTTTTCCACCGCCCCTCAGTCCTATAAGCTGTCCCTACGCACCGTCGCTGCGGCGATAGGACTGCTGGGTCAGCACGCCAAGTTGTTCGTGTGGCCCCTTCATTTGAGCTTGGCGCGCGATTTTGTTCTTTCCGCCAGCCTGCGCTCGCCTTGGCCTTGGTTGACATTGCTGGCGCTTTTGGCGGCGTTCACCTTGGGGAGGCAGCAGCCGGTACTAGGCTTTGTCGTCGCGTGGTGGGGGATAACGCTCTTACCCAGCTTGGATATACGGCAACTCGTGGGCTACCCGGTGGCGGACCGATTCTCGTATTTGCCATCGGTCGGGCTGTGCCTGGGAATCGCGTTCGGCGCCTTGGTGCTCTTGCCCCAGAGGATGCCGCGCTTCAACCGGCTTCAGGTCCTGCCCCCTATCTTGCTGGTGGTTGGCTCTCTGTGGACCCTTCAGGACATCCGAAGTATTCCCAGTTGGCACGACGAGGATACGCTGTGGCGGCACGCTGCGGCTGCGACACCCGATTCGGCGTTGGCGCACATGTTTCACGCCATGTCCCTGGAATTTGAAAAGGGGGATCTTGATGGTGCCGCGCGCGAATACCAGACAGCGCTGCGTTTGAATCAAACCAGCTTTCGGCCTATACCGGGGACGTCCTACGGGGCCGATCTGGGTCTCGGACGTATCGCCCTCAGGAAGGGGCACATACAAGAGGCTGTTCATAGCTTCGCGGCGGCGATCCGTGTGGATCCCATGCAGGCTGCGGCCTACCGGGAGCTCGGTACGCTGTATTTTCCCGAGGGTGACTATGCGAGCTCGGCGCAATACTTCATCCGCGCCGTTCAGGTCGATCCCAGAGACGTCCAGGCGCGATTCTTCCTCGGCACTTGCTGGATGAAGCTCGGCAAGCTGGCGCAGGCGGCGGAAGAATTCCACATGGCGAGAGAAGTTGATCCTACCTATTCCCAAGCCTACCTGGCAGAAGCGGCGGCCCTCGACGCCGCGGGTGATAAGAGCGGCGCCGCGCGCGTCCGCGGTGAAATGCCCTCAAAATGAATTCCACGCCTCGGTGATACGAGGGATGAGCTGGCGATCCGCCTTCTTCCTTGAAAGAAAGGTGATGAAGCACTCACGGACGTGGGGTTCCTGTACGCACCTGCAATTGGGCCTGAACCTCCTTTGCTTGGGCGGCCGCTGCTTGCTCTTCCGGATGATTGGATAGTTCCTCTTGGAATTCCTGCAGTGCGCCGGCCAGATTGCCCTGGGTTTTCAGCATCAATCCCAGCGCCAAATGATAAACAAACCCCTTCGGGTAAATCGCGATGGCTTGCCGGAGACAAACGATGGCCTCAGGAGTATGACCCGATTTAAAGAGCGTCATACCCAAATAGAAGTATTGGTCCGGTTTATTGGGATTAATGCTCATCGCCTGGTGAAAGTACTTTTCCGCCTCCGGGAGCTTTCCGGTCTTGTAATAGGTAAGCGCCAAGTTGTAGACGTCGGAATAGTAGTCTGGGTATTGATTCGCAACGTCGAGGAACTTCTCGAGGGCGGGGCCGTACTGTCCGTCCTCCGCCAGCAGCGTTGCATAGTTGGTCTCGGCATAGGGGTTGTGGGGCGCCTTCATAAGGACGTGTTTGTAAAACGTTAGGTTGTTTTTGAAGTAGGAACTCTCGTTGATGGTCCCATAGCCCATCACAGCGGTCAGGCACAGACCCGCACCGAGAAGCGAGGCGGGCATCCCTAGCCATCTCGGCGGCCCTGCGCAGATCTTCTTCAGGAGTATAGCCGCGAGGACAGCCAGGCCCACCGACGGTAGGTACAAGTACCGGTCGTGGGCAAAGTCGTTGGCAATAAAAACGCGGATGTTGAGGAGAGGAATCAACGGCAGCACCAGCCAAGCCGCGAAGAAGGCGGTCCGGCGTGAGCTGAGGGCGCAGGCGAGCAGCGCCAGAGCGACCCCTGCGTCGAAGACGGCGGGAAGGACAAAGTTCCTCAGGGTTGGGTGGAGTACCGCAGGCAGATTATAAAAAGTGCTGAGGCCGACAGGCCAGATCAGGTGCCGTACCCAAAACTCGATCAACGATGGCCAGGTGAGAATCAACTGCAGCGAGCTAAGCGCCGTCACTTCGTGGCTAACCCAACTTCCACATCTGGTGGGATGAGATGTTGTATTTACAATAGGTTGCGATTTCATTCCGTCACTATGGAGAGAGGTCGTGCCAAGTTCTCACGGGTTTCATGACCTCCGAGGGGATCTT
>JBKQVI010000064.1:0-5530 GCA_052139985.1 Terriglobia bacterium | reverse complement strand
GACGGAATAGTGGTCCTCTACAACGGCAAGAATGCAGCAGGCAAGGCCGGCGATCAATCCCTCGGACCCAACGCCTACGCTGTCGGCGAGGCATTGTTTGAAGCCGAAAACCCGGTGCGCATCGTCGCCCGCGCCGAGCATCCAGTCCTCAAGCCCGAAATGCCGTACGAGAAAACCGGCCAATACGTCGCCGGAACCACCTTCGCCGAAGGCCTGGCAGTCTTTCATGGCCGCTGGTTTCTCTACTACGGCTGCGCAGATTCGCTCGTAGGCGTAGTCACAGCGCCGGAGAAGTAGCTCCGGCGCCAGTTTTTGGCTTTTCAATCGCCGCTCATGGCGCCGATTGCGACGCCTGCACAGCGCATCCGCCTGTGCCGTTCCCTGAGGTCCCATTGCCAACACAGGACTGATTCCCGAGTGTCGTGTAGTAAATCTGCGATTCGCCAGCGGTAGTGGAAGTGTTATCGATAATGATCCCGCTCGTGCCTCCAGTTGCCGTCTGGCCGTTGGTCGGAACCGTGAAGCCCGTGTAGGCGGCCCCTGACCTACCCACCCCCGCGCTGTATAAGCAGGCCCCGCTGCAGGCAATCGCTTCATCGGCCAAATTCCCGCTTCCGGTGACGCTGAAGTAAATGTAATCGACAGCAGGAACGATAATACTGCCAGCGCTGTGCGAAGCTGAGCTCGTCCCAAGTTGTGCGCGGCTCACAGTGATTGAGGTCCCACCACTCGTATTGGTCACGAGCATAATTTCACTTCCGACCTCGATGTAATTACCGATTGCGATATTCGCATTCGAATTCACCGTGATCGTGGTGCTGCTGCCACTATTGGGGATGGTTGAAGCGAACGTTGCCACTGCACTTGCATTGCCGGTGTTGTAAAACTCCGTCAGTGGAGAGCAGGTCGCTTGGGCCGAAGTTAAGGCGCTGATCGCTGTGCCGCCGACCACGATCACGCCACTTGGCACGATGCTACCGGAAGACTGCATGGCCACGTACCCCAACCTCGGTGTAGACCCTGCATGGGGGACGCAGGCCCAAAGGTATCCGGAGTTGCCTGTGCCACCCTGGTAAACCTGGTCGAACGCTCCGTCATACGTAGTGGGGGTGGGAGTGGTGCCAGCGCCGAACACAGCTTCCACGCCGCAGTTTGGAGTTGCTCCCGCCCCATTCCAGGAAGACGAGCTGGTCGTAGTACAGGCGCCCGTCCCTACCGTCGTATTACCAGCTGCGAACTGGAAGACGCCGGTGCACCCGGCGGCGTTGTCGCAGCCGACGCTCGTGCTGGTGCTTGCATCATCTCCCACAAAGACATAGACCTCCTGTGTGGAAGAGTCGACCATCGGACTGTCGACTATACCAACAGTACCGGACGCATAGGTTAACTTGCTGCTGGTCATCTGGTGCACGGCGGTAGTGGCTTTATAGGAGTAAAGAAACCCGCCCGAGTCAGCCACAAAAATGTTGCCGGATGTGCCGGTATCGTATACGGGGCTCGTAAGGATGTTTCCACTCACCGAAATCGGCCAGATAGGAGCGGTTCCGCTGACGACCTCGCTGGGGGTCCCATTGAAAACGCCAGTGAATTTATGCAACTTGCCGCCATTGTCCCCCACGTACATGAGGTCGTTTTGATAGTCAACGTAGGGTGTTGAGTTGGTGTCGGTGGGACTGCCGTTCAAAGTGATCGTCGTATAGCAAGGCGCCCCACAGCCCAGGTAGGTGGCGTTGGAATACCAGGTAATGGCGGAAGGCGAAGCTGCATTGGCTCCCGTGATTGGTGAGGGTTTCAACACAACGAGGGTCGCCGCGGCGCCTGCGACCTGCTGGATGTACGCAACCTGCGAGCCGTCATAGGAGACCACGGGCGACAGACTGGCAAGGCCGCCGTTCCCCGTTCCGCCGGTTAGGGTGTTATAGGCCCAGGCGACATTCGGTCGCGAGGCCGCAGTCCCGCATGTAGTGGCATAGAGGTTGTCATAGGCGACGATTGTTGCCTGGCTGGCGCCGCCCGCAAGCCCAGTGGGGAAGACAACGTAATCATTGCAACTTGCCGATGTGATGGAGAAGTTATATTTGGCAGGGTATTGCCCCACTCCCATATGGCCGCCGCCGCCCAGATTCATGCTCCAGTCACGGTCGAACGCTGGACTGTCTTGATCCGGCGCCTCGTCTCTATGTCTCCGTCTGTCCCGCCGATCGTGATGGAATTTGTTCCAAATCTCCCAGTCTTCTCTGTCTTCCCTATACCGCATCTTCACATCTTCAGCCGCTGGCCCCTGCACGGGCAGCCCTCGCTTCATCTGGTTAATCACGTAGCGGGGATCGTTGACGACAGCCTGCCACCGGTCGTGGGTGCCTCTTCTGATCGAGTCCTCTTCCGTCCCCGGATTGGAAAACACCTGGTGATGATGCGACCAATCGTCAGGCAAGCCAGTGACGCGAGTGTTGCCGACGTGCACCGCCGGCGCTTCCTGCCCCCACGCCGAAACCGTAAAAGCAGCAATCATTCCCAGGGTCAACGTGGCAATCGCTAGCTTGAAACTTGGGGGAGTTGCAATCTGCATAGCTCGAATTCTCCGATCTTGGCTTGGTTCACTCTCGGCGGGCGATCCAATCTGAGAAAGCAACCCGATACGAAAGCAAAGTCGCAAAACGCATTTGCAGTTCCGCGAGAGAAAAGGCTCCAGATCCGCTCAAAGTACAAGTAAATCAATGCCCAGACTGGCGATTCCGCCCTCGAACAGGAACTTCCTTTTTTTGCCTGCTAATTGCAAATGAATATACCACCGGCCTGTTGCGATAGCGATGGCAAGGTATGTTCCTGAACCAGGGCCGCGCCATGCTCCCGGCACGGCCTTACCAGGCAAAGCAAGCCGGCAACTTGCCTGTTTCCAACCGGCTCCGCCTGACTTCTCCTTCAGCGCACCAACTTCGTCCCAGGCGGCTTTTTCTGCACCTTCTTGATTACTTTCGTACTTTCATGAACTCCAGTGCTCGCGGCGATCCAAAACCCCAAAACGGCCCGCCACGTCAAAGCGGTCCACCTCCGTGCGGCTACAATGGGCCGCATGAAAAATCCGCGATTCTTAACCGCGTTGGCCGTCCTGGCGCTGGTCACTGCCGGATCGGCAAGGGTGAATGGACAAGCCTCCGCCGCGCTCTCGGCTTCCTCGCCCCAACTGGTCATTCTCGATACCGATATAGGCGACGACATCGACGACGCCTTTGCCTTGGCGCTGGTGTTGCGCAGCCCGGAGCTGCATCTGCTCGGCGTGGAGACGGCCTTCGGCGATACCGAACTCAGAGCCCGGCTCGTCGACCGCTACCTAGCCGCTGTTGGCAGCACCGACATCCCCGTGCTGGCCGGCGTCCAGACGAAGAATAGCCACTTCACCCAGGCAGCCTACGCGCGCCAGTGGCCCAGCCGCAGGCATCCCAACGCTGTCGCGTTCCTTCTCGACCAGATTCGAACGCATCCCGGCCAGATCACGCTGATCGCCATCGGCCCGCTCTTCAATATTCAGGCGGCCATCGAGCGCGATCCCGCGACCTTCAGGAAGTTGAAGCGTGTCGTCATCATGGGCGGCAGCGTTTACCGCGGCTACGACGCAAAGAACGGCGACAGGAATACCCCTCCCTCGCCGGAGTGGAACATTCTCTGCGATCCCGCCGGGGCCACAGCGCTTCTGGGCTCCGGAGTGCCGGTTTTCGTCATGCCGCTCGACTCGACACAGATCCACCTGGAAAACCCTTCGCTGGGGATGGTCTTCGCTCATGGCTCCCCGCTCACCGACCAACTTACGCTGCTCTATCACCAATGGACCGCGCCCGGCGAGTGGCGTTCGCCAACCCTCTTCGACCCGGTGGCCGTGACGTATGCGATTCGTCCAGATCTGTGCCCAGCGAAGCCCATGCGCCTGGAGGTCGATGACAAGGGGTTCACAAAGCCAGTGGATGGTGAGCCCAACGCGCAGGTCTGCCTCCACTCCGACGAAAAGGGATTTCTGGACTTCTTGATAAACCGTCTGACAGCAGATCCACCACACTGAGCAGCTAGGTGCCCCTCGAATGAGGCATTCTTGCATCGTGTTTCGGGGGCGGCCTGACGATTTCCAGAGGGACAAAGCTTCTGCTGTGAGCGCGGTCACTTGCAACTCCATTGACAGCAGGAGAAAGTAGGTGAAAAATGGCCAGTCGAAGCAATTCGAACGGTAGAGTGTGTTCTAGGGAGGGAAAGTGAAAAACGCGGTGAAAATGAACGTTTTGCTGGCTTTGGCAATCATGGGTATGGGGATGTTAGTGGCCGGGTGCAAGCCGGCCCCTCCGCTGACGCAGGACCAGGCGCTGGCAATGATCCAGGCCAAGTACGATGCAACCCCGGCAGTCGGTGCAAACATCGTCGTCAACAACGACGCCATGGTGCTGGGTGCGACGGCCAAGTTGTGGAACCGGACCACGATCTACCCGAACAAATACTGGGCCGACTTCACCTTGACTCCGGAGGGCAAGAAAGCCGTCAAGCTGACCGGCGGAGGCGATGTGATCAAGTGGCGGCCGGACAGCCCCACCGACAAGAAGTACTCGATCGTTATGGTGACGACGGCAGCCAATCACCTTAAAGCACGTGATATCCAGGACATCCAAGATGTCGGCAAGACCAAGACGGTCACTTTTACCGAGGGAGTCGATCTGACCGGCGTTCCCGACGTTCTGGTGAACATTGCTCACAACCCCGGTAACCAGCTCAGCACCACCCGCCTGGCCGTCTTTGTGCTGGATGGTGGGGCCTGGAAGCTGCAATCGGTCGACTGAGGCCGGAAGAAATCCTCGTGGATGGGGTCACAATCCGTTGACCCCGTTCGCATTTCTTGTTATTGTTAAAAGGTTCCGCAAGAACGCATCTCTTCGTGTGTCTTGACGATGAATGCGTATGGGCAACCCGATCCGGCATCAATGGGCGGGTTGGTCCCCGAGGCCAGGTTAGGTTTTCTCGCCTGGCAGGTCCCCGAAGTTGCTCTCTTCTTGCGGAGGGCAAACGGGCCCCGCAGCGACAGGTTTTCGTCGATGGGGTGGACAGATACATCGCATCGGCGCCCGCGCGTTCTCCACCTTGGAGGGCTATGCGGGCCGGAATCGGCGAAACGGAGTTGGCTTTACCCGCAAGACGCGGAGAAACGCCCAGCCACCGTCCCGGTTCTCGTCTGAGATTGGAACGAAGGCAGACGCGAAGCAGTACAGTTGGGCTTCCGTGCGCGTGCGCGACAGCTTTCAGGTCGTGCGCTTTCGCAGCGGGAGGCCTATAGGTCTGCGCGCGGCGGTCGAACATGGATTGGCCATCAAATAAGGTGGCAAGGTTTTTTGAGCGTAAGGAGTTTTGGTTTGCCTACATTCAATCAGTTGGTTCGCAAGGGGCGCACTGCCCCCCGTTACAAGACGGCGTCACCTGCCTTGCAGGCTTCGCCGCAGCGGCGCGGCGTTTGCACGCGCGTGTACACACAGACGCCCAAGAAACCGAATTCTGCCCT
>JBKQVI010000063.1:0-11462 GCA_052139985.1 Terriglobia bacterium | reverse complement strand
CATCCGCTCGTCCAGGAAGGGTACCAGAGAACGGAAGCGGCGCTCAATGTCACGATGGTTCATCACCACCAGTATAAAACAAAACTACTTCAACTTGTTCTGGTTATTTCCTGACAGCTCCTTAGCTTGCTTGCGTCGCTCCCGTAAGGCACGGCGCCAACCTTGGCATCGCCCAAAACCGATAGGCAGGCATGGCGCGCGACCCGGACGATTCGTTCACCTTCATGGGTCGCAGGCGGAAAATCCTCCAAGAATGGTTCTTCCATGACGGCGTCAAATTCCGGATCGCTGGCCTTCAGCTCCTCCAGGAGTGCACGAAACTCCTCCCACACCATGGAGGTTATCTCGCCAGGGATGATTCGCCGATCGATCTCGATCTCGCACTTGTCGGGGACTGTGTTCACTTGCGTGCCGCCTTCAATCACTCCGACATTGACCGTCGGGCGACCGACGAGAGGGTGGCGTTTTTCTTGATAACCCGGGATCAACTTGGACTCTATGCCTTGAATCACTTTCGCCATCTTGGAGATGGCATTGATCCCCAGGTGAACCGTCGAGCTGTGCGCTGCCTTGCCGCGGGTTATGATTCGCCACCGCAAACATCCCTTATGGGCAATCGTGATCTGGAGGCCTGTCGGTTCCGCGACAACTGCGCCATTTGCCCGCACACCGGATCTGACAAGGTGTGAAACACCGCGGAACAGGTACTCCTCATCCATTGTCGCGGCAAGCTGGATGCTAGCGGGCGGGCGCGATCCCATGGTCTGCAGCGATTTCATGGCGTATAGCATGGCTGCCAGGCCGCCCTTCGTGTCGCAGGAGCCTCGGCCATAGAGTTGACCATTCTTGGTTTCTGGCCGAAAAGGGTCAATGGTCATCCCCTTTGTCGAAACTACGTCGGTGTGGGCCTCGAACAGAAGACAGCGGTCAGGGTCAGTTCCCTCGAGCTTGCCAATCACGTTTGGACGGGTCTCCAGAACATTCTGCATGACGCACGGGATCTTCCAGCGCTGGAAGAACGCCTGAATGTATTCTGCAATTTCCTTCTCGTCAGTACCCTCGTTGTAGTGCGGATTGACACTGCGAATGGAGACAAGGTCTCCCAAAAGTGTCACTAGTTCCTGCTTGTCGATAACCTCCCGTATGTCCGCTGTCGACATCTGTTCTCGCTTTGCTCGTCCTCTTCAGGGCTGATATCACAATGCTCGCCAGACGATTTCACCAACGCCAGTGCCACGCCTAGTACTGACCCACCTGATTTCTTGTGCCAGTCGCCTTGGCGGATTACATCACAGGGCGACGGAGTTTGTACATGCTTATAGCTAGCGGGCGGTGGCGGACAGCCCAGCGCGAGTGATCGTTGTGGCGTCGCGAACGCAGGAAGCCATTGACCACAAGCAGTTGGTGCCACGGCCGGAGCAAGGGAAAATGCCGACGGGGAGCAAGCGGCAACAGACTTAGGGGGGATGCAGTGCATTTCAGTGAGAAGATTGTGGCGGATCCGAAGTCAAAGGGGATTGACTTGTCGGCTGCATCAGTCATCTGACTGACACAAGGTTCGCGAGGAAGTACCCGTCGGGCTGATCCTGTCGCCTGTAACCTGTTCTATTGCCGCCAGACGCTGGACTTGCATGGGGGGGGACCGAGTGTAAGCTGTCGCGTGCCGATGTGGACTGCCTGCGAACCCTAGCGTGACACTCGGTATGGCACGATCCCAAGCCCCACAGAGGAGAAACCATGGATCTTCGTGATGTCGAATCAAAGATCAGCGAAGCTCTAAGCATTGTCAAGGTCGTCGATCCACACGTCCACTTGAACGCCGCGAAGCCTGCGGCCTCCACCCTCGCGGACGTCGTTCTCTACCACCACGTGTGGATAGAACTCGTGTCCTCCGGGATGGGGCAGCGGGAAGTGACGAAGGCCGGATTGCCCCAGGAATTGGTCGACCCGCAAATGGATCCCCTTGCGCGTGTGAAGCAGGTGCTACCCCACCTGCCAAAGATCCGCAACACCACGGTGGGAACGCTCCTTGGCTGGCTGCTCACCGATCTGTACGGCTACAAGGACTACCTTGACAAGGACAACATGGAAGAGCTGGCGGCAGCCGTCGCGCGCACTGGGAGCGATGCCAACTGGCCGGAGCGCCTCTTCGCGGAGATCTGTGGAATCGAGCAGGCCGTGACCGTCGAGCCTTGGAATGGAAAACGATTCGAAAGGATCGTCGGCGCGGACGAGCGCTTTCGCATGCTCAACATCGCGGAGGGCAAAGTGGGACCCCGAGAGAAGTTGGGACAGATGGGGGCCGTCCTGGGGCAAGAGATAAGAACAAGCGCCGACTATGTGGATTTCATCGGTAAGCTCGTCGACGATCCAACCCGCAGTTCGTCCGTCTTCATTGGCGCCTGGATGCCGGCCTACATGACAGACGAACTCGCGGATGATGCCAACGTCACCCGTATCATCGAAAAGGCCCGCGAGGGCAAGCCGCTCTCTCGCGTCGAGCTGGGCAGCGTCTCCTACTACGGCATGGTTCATGGGCTGGAGAAGTTGCGGAGGACGCCCATTCGCACCATCCAGCTCATCGTGGGCGCAGAGGTACTCCTGCCGCACCGGGCCATCACCGAGTGGGAAGGATGCTTTGCCGGGGCCGTGGCGCGCCTTGCTTGTAAGTTCGAGGATTTCCGATTTAACCTCAGCACGGCGTCGGACCTATACACCCAGGATATCGGAATCCTGGCCAAACACATTCCAAACATTAGCGTGGCCGGGTACTGGTGGCACACGCTCTACCCCTTCTATATCCGCAAGTCGCTTGAGACGAGGCTGGACATGGTGCCGGCAGGCAAGATCGTCGCCTTTTTTTCCGACGCCTACCACTGCGAATGGTGCTGCCCGAAGCTCAGGCTCGTAAAGCAGATCATGGGTGAGATTCTTGTCGATCGCGTCGCCAAGGGCTGGTACGACCTGGACACGGCCTTGTCAATTATCCCCACCGTGTTCCACGATGCACCCAAGGCCCTCTATGGTCTCTGACCGTTCGGCCTCAGGGCAAGCATCGCCCGCCCTTGTCACTGGTCACTGAGCCTGTCGAAGGGCCAGTGGTCACGGCTCTGAAATCATGCCGTTCTGTCTTGACCGTTTTGATTTGGTCCGGCGGGCAGGAATGAACCGGCACTTCCGATCGCAGAGACTGGCCTCCAATCCTTAGACGACCGCCGTGCTTCAAAACTTCGATGCCCGCCAGGCCAGCCTTCACTCGGCCTCGAACCGCAACACTTTGGTTTGAGGCGGAACGTCTACAAGCGCCACCTTGGGACTCGACTGGAAGGATTTCGCGGAAACCAGAGGGCGGCCGTCAGCCTCGCATTGGTATGCCGTCCAATCGCTCGGCACCTGCCACTGGAGGGTAACAGGCAAGTCGTAAGTCTGCGCATTCAGGGGCCAGTTTAGCGCGAACTCCACTTGCCGGCTGTCGGATGATTTAACGCGAATCGCGAGCGCCTTGCGCTCTAGAATGTAGCGAACCGCATCTCCCATGGTGGCGCACCAGATCTCGCTGTGCTGCTCGATATGACGGGCAAGAGTGTCCAACGCCTCCGCGCTGGTGGTGAGCCCGTCACCGCCGATGCCGTGAAAAGTGTACACGCCCCATTGATGACCGCGGTAGATGGGGGGCAACATCGCCAGAAGGCCAGGGCCATCGACCCCGACGGTGCGGCTTAGACCCGTCACGGTGAGTGGATTCATTTCCGGAGGGTTCATCGGCATTCCGGCGTTATCCGCCCGGGCGGCAAAATAGTACTCCGCCACCATGCCCAAATAGACCGCTTGGTCGCGAGCCTGATCGGCCGGAGGCCCGAAGGTCATGTTGCAGCAGGGATAGGCGAACGTCAGGCCCCGATGGATTTCCAATCGCACGGTAATCGCACGGGCACTGTCACGTAATTCCGCCCGTATCATGGGGGCCGTGTAATCCTTGGCGTTAGGTTTGAAGTCGTCCAGCAAACAGGGGTGATTTATGGTGTGACTGCCAATCTCGTTTCCCTCCGCCGCCAGGCGCCGCCAGCCGTCGGCACGCTCGGTCCAGGTCTTCGAACTTGTAACCACGAAAAAGGTTCCATGCAAATGATGTTTCTTCAGAATCGGGCCAGCGTTCTCAAGATGGGTGGGGAGCCCATCGTCAAAGGTGAGGGAAACGGCCGCCGCGCGGTCCTGCGGCCACGGCGTTACCGTCGGTAAGGACACACTCTGAGCCCAAGCTCCAAAGGGCAATAAAACTAAAAGCAAAAATGGCGTACGTCGTTTCATATGAAAACCCTCTTCTCGATGGGAAAATTGCTTTTGGTGCGGCCCGCGGTAGTGGTGGCGACCACCCTTCAACCCTCTCCTGACCCGAAGGGAATTCGGTTTGCCCCCTACTTCGCAAAGTCCACGGCGAGCTCAGAGTATAATCCCGTCAGCCAGTCAATGCTCGGGAGAAATCATCGACTGCGAGGTAAAGCTCGCTATATTCGCCGCGATATTAAGTCGCTTTAATCCCAGGTCACACCGCTCGCGAGCGATTTGGTCGAAGAAACAAGTCATTGACAACGCTTGTATTTGATGCTAAAAAATGCCGTACCTTATTATAAAGCTGAAGTAATTGTGGTCCTCTGGAGGCGGTGTCGGGCTTTGATACTTTAGAACGCTAAGGAGGATTGGCAATGAAAACCCAGATTCGGCCTACTACTCTTGGCGGTGTGTATCCGCCAATTAAATCCGGCCTAGTGGTGTTGGCTGCCGCATTGGTGTAGAAGACGGACCGCCTGGAAAGCAAAATCCCGCCTTGAACCGGGCGCGAAAGGATAGCCCTCTTGCGAATCACGTTGGCAGCAGTAATCTTGCTTTTTGTTTCGACCGCGTCGGCAAGCACATTTTATGTGGATGCCAGGAAGGGACTCGACACGAACGCCGGTGGTCGGACCGCCCCTTGGAGGACCATCCAAAATGCCGCTGATTTATTAGCGCCCGGCGACACGGTGTTGGTCTCGGCCGGGAGCTATCCGGAGCGGGTCCACCTTACGCGGTCGGGCGCTACGGGGCGCCCGATTACCTATCAGGCGAGTGGCAAGGTCGTGATGGAGGGGTTCTCAATTCGCGCCGACTACGTTCGCGTGATGGGGTTTGAAATCACCAGCCAAATCAGACTCCTTCATGAGAGTTATGGAGTCTATCTGCGCGGCCAACACGATGAAATCCTGAATAATTACATCCATGATATTTATCACGACGGAATCATGATGGAGGGCAGGGGCGACCCCCATTCGCCCCCGACTGCGTACAACGTGGTGAAAGGGAACCGGATCTATCGGGCCAGCAGTTCCGGCATCACCGTCGATGGAGTGGAAAACCTGATCGAGGGAAACGACATCAGCCACACGATTCAGTACCCGCCGGGCGGACCCATGTTCGAGGGCGCGGATGCCGACGGGCTGCGCCCCTTTGGTACCGGACACATTTTTCGCAACAATCGTGTGCATGATATCCGGTCTGATGATCTCGGCAACCTTGACCCCCACATTGATTGTATTGAAACCTGGGGGCCGGCAACCAATCTGCTCTTTGAGCAGAATATTTGCGATATTGAAGACACCAACTTTCTCCCCGTACAAGCGGCGCAGATTGAGAATGGCTCCGGAGTGGTTAACCACATCACCTTCCGGAACAATATTTTCATGAATGTCCGCGTGGGCATTCACGTCGAGCGGCTGGCGAACCCCGATATCACCTCGATCCAAATAGTTAACAACACCTTCTATAAGATCACCCAACAGGCTATTTTGTTCGAGGGCCCTGCGTCCGGCGTCGTGGAGAATAACGCCTTCTACGATGTGGGGAGCCACCAGGAAAGCTATTTGACCATGCGTCCGGCTTCGAAAGAAATCGTGGTCGGGTACAACGCGGAAGGCATGAGTGATGGGCGCGCGCCGGGCACCCGCGGCAGCCAGGCTCCTTATCCCCATGATCTTTGGGCCATCAATCCGGGGTTTGTGAATGCGGCCGCCAGGGATTTTCGGCTTCTGCCAAAATCACCGTTGGTAGACGCAGGAATCACCTTGAAGGAAGTGACGACAGATTTTGCCGGAGTTCCCCGCCCGCAGGGGCCTAGCTATGACATCGGCGCCTTCGAGCATAGGCCGTGAAGGGGTTTGATCTGTAGCGGCGGTCTCTGGCCGCCGGTTTTTCGATTCAGCAACTTCGGCGATCAGAGATCGCCGCCAGAGGCCCGGTTTGCACCCGAGAGGAGATTGGGTATTGAATCCACTTACCCGCACGTTTGATGCATATCGCGTTCTTGGGAAGTTCTTCCCTTGCCTTCTCGGAGTTCTGCTCGCAGGTTCGTCCTTGATGCCGGCGTTTGGGCAGGATGTGAACGTCTATGTTTCATCCAAGGCGGGGGACCGTCTCACCCCCAAGCCAGGGGTTCGGTTTGAGGAGCAGAAGGCCGCCACCGGCCCCGTCTTTCTAATCGCGACCGGAAACATGCTCCAGCCAATCGTGGGGTTCGGCGCATCGTTTCTCGAAGCGGGAATGATCTGCCTCCGCGATCTGCCTCTCGCGGAGCAGGAATCCGTTCTGCGGTCCTTGTTCGATCCCGACCGGGGCGCAGGCTTCTCGGCGATGAAGACTCCCATTGCCGGTACCGATTTCATGTCGGCGGGACCGTATTACACCTACGACGACACCCCCGGCGATGTGGAAATGAACCATTTTTCCATTCAACGAGACCTGGGACCAAATGGGGTCATCACCTATATTAAGCGCGCCCGACAGTATGGGAAATTTGTGCTCCAATCACCCATGGATTATCCGCCCGATTGGATGCTCATGGACGTCAACAAAAACCAGGACGTTAATCCCAAGTACTACGACGCGCTGGCCCACTATTACTTGCGCTATGTGCAGGAGTACCAAAAGCACGGCGTTTTTATTGATTACGTCAGCTTATTCAACGAACCGCGAACCGACGATGGCGGTTATACCGCGATCAAGTATCCGGAAATTCTCGATCTGCTGAAGAACCACGTCGGCCCCCTTTTCAAGAAGGAAGGCGTGAAGAACCAGATCATGTTTGGTGAGGCTCCGGTCCGGCTGGAGGCTTATAAATACTATCCCACGGTGCTCAATGACCCACTGGCACGGCAGTATGTTCGGGAGCTTCCCTACCACGGGTATGATTTCGTGAGGGGCCCGGAGAATTTTGACAAACTTGCGGCCCTCCATGATGCCTATCCTGACCTCCGCTTGTGGATGACCGAAGTGTGCCACTTCTATGAGGAGGGAAAGCCTCATACCACGCCCATACCAAACTACGCGTTTGAAGATGGGGCACAGTGGGGGGACATGATCGTCTCGGACATTGAAGCAGGGGCCTCCGCGTGGGTGTACTGGAACATGATTTTGGATCAGCAGGGGGGACCTTGGATGGTTTCCGTTGTCCATCGTGATCCCGACCCTAACGTGCAACAGCCGCTGGTGGTGATCGATCGAAAAACCAAGAAGGTATCGTACACCGGGCTCTATTACTACCTTGCGCACTTCAGCAAGTTTGTACGGCCGGGCGCGCTGCGGGTTCTGATGGATGGTAAATATCCGGGAATCCGCGGTGTGGCCTTCCTTTCACCCGAGCGCGAGGAAGGGTGGCATTGGGTAGTCGAGTTGCTGAACGATCGTCCGGCCGACACTCCGGTGCAAGTGGACTTTGAGTTAAACACGGTGCACCGATCACTACAACTCACTTTGCCGGCGATTTCGATTACGACGTGTGTTTGGAAGCCCCTGCCCAACACACTCGGCAACCTGCCACCTGGGTAAGCGGGGCGTCGGTCTTTCGGTTGGATACTTCTTTTCTCAAAGTGCGAGGAGAAGAAATTGAAAATTTGTAAATTCATCCTTTTGTCTGCAGTCGTTTTAACTGCCGTATCCGCGCCATCTTTCGCCCAAAACATCGCCACAGTTGCGGTGGACGTGCACTCGCTGGGCAAGGTGATTCCCGGAGATTTTGACGGCTTCAGCATCCAGTTGAGCCCTTCGGTCGAAAACACCTATCGTGGCGGCGCGAGTTCTCCCATCTATGTGCTGGGAGGGGCCAGTAACCCCAACCGGGTCTTTTATCAGCTCATGAAGAATCTGGGCGGCGGCACGCTCCGCAGCGTGGACGGCTACGTTTCTGAGGTTTGTTGGAACTCCAGTGAGGCGCCGCATCCGGACGCATGTCCCTTTGCGATGACCGACGACTTTGTGAACGGGTACACGAAAGCGTCAGCGGAGACGGGCTGGGGAGTCCTGGTAGCGATAAACCTGGCGCAGAATTCCGCCCCGTGGGCAATTCAGTTTGGCGCACGGTTTGCGAAAGCGGCGCGGGCCACTCCGGGCAGTAAGCTGTTGGGATTCGAAATCGGAAACGAGCCGGACCTTTACCCAACGGAAACGCTGTTCGGGCGGACCACGATTCGTCCGCCGGGCTATTCATGGCGAGATCTTGTCAACGATTGGAAGCCTTATATTGCAGCTTTCAAGTCGAATCCGGACACCGCCGGAATTCCCTTGATTGGCCCCGTGTACGATCAGGGTGGATGGACAGATTCTACACTGGGGCCATTCATCGATGCGGTAGGCGCGAATAATCTCGGCTTCGTAACCGTACATCATTACGCCACCAACCGTTGCGGAGGTCGAGAGGTTACGATCGCGGATTTGCTGTCGCAGGATCGAATTAACGAGTTTGAATCAAAGGCGCGAGGCTGGGTCGCGACGGTTAACCGCCGCGGTCTTGACCTAGTGCATGGCGAAACGAACTCCATAGCATGCGAAGGGCAACAGGACGTGAGTGATGTTTTCGCCTCGGCAGTTTGGGGGCTTGACTGGCTTTTCACCAATTTCAATGTGGGGATGCGCAGGGTTAATCTCCTGGCGAACAACAGCTATTACAGTCCCGTCTTTGTCACGACCGCCGCGAACCCCGACAACGACAACCTGATCTATCTTGACTTCGTTGCACCCCTTTACTATTCAATGTACACGTTCAGCACCATGGCACAGCACCGACATGTCCTACCGGTGACGATAAAGACCGAGGCGAACATTAAGGCCTATGCGGTGCGCGAAGCCAGCGACGCCCCGGTAACAGTTTTTGTGATCAATAAGGATTTGAAAGCTTCTGGAAGGGTCGTCATTACACTTTCCACGCGCATGGGAACGGGTTCGCTGCTTACCATACAGGCGCCGTCACTCGCTTCCAAATCAGTTCGTTTCGGCGGAGTATCTTTTGATAACAATACCGGCTTATTGGCAGGCTCGCCTGCCACCACATCGATTGCGCCCGACGCATCCGGCAACTACTCGATCGACCTCGCGAATGCCAGCATTGCTGTGCTAACCCTAGCCCCATGATCTATCGATTTGCCGGCTTGCGGCTAAAATCCCGCCCACTTAGGACGTCCCATGCCAGGTGCCGGTCGTTAAGGAAATAAGGTCATGATGAATTCCCGCGAACGGTTGTTAGCAGCTATCCGGCATCAAAAGCCGGATCACGTGCCCCTGTACTTCCAGTGCTTTGGTTTTACTGCTCCTCCTCAATTGCGGTGGCAGCGAGGCGGAGTTGAAGTTCAGCATTGGTACTCCATGCGTCACGAACACCTCCACACGTGGCCGGAACCCTGGAGCGTTGAGAACGATTTCGAACGCGTTCGCCGGTGGGCGAGCCTCGGGGGTGACGATGTGCTCGATGTCTCTCCACCCTGGGGTATGCATCCTGACGTTCGTATTCGGGATTGGCAGGAACCGCCCGAAGCTGGCGATCGCTATGGGCGGATTCTCCGTGAATACGAAACGCCGGCTGGACCCTTGCGCCACGTGGTTTATCGGACGGATGAAGAGATGGCACCCGGCTGGGTAATCCAGCCCGATCATGTCGCCTTATTTGAGGACATGAATATTGCCCGCGGCGTAAGGCACGCCGTTGTTGGTCCGGAGGATCTTCCCAAGCTCCGTTACCTGCTGCACGGCCCCAGTCCTCGTCAACTCGCGGAGTACCGCGAACGGGTTGCTAAAGTCCGGCAATTCGCCGGCGAGCAGGGAGTCCCCGTGTTCGGTTGGAGCGCGTTTGGCATGGACGCCATGACGTGGCTGTGCGGAGTCGAACGCACCGTGATGGCCGCCATGACCGAGCCCGAGTTCTTCCAGGAATTGGTTGATGTGGTCTACGACTTTGATCGGCGACGGACCGAGATGATGTTGGAGATTGGAGGCATGGATGTAGTTCTGCAACGCGGCTGGTACAGTTCCCCAGACTTCTGGTCGCCAGCCCTCTTCCAGCGCTTCCTGACGCCGGGCATCAAGCGCCTGGCGGCTATAACGCACCAGGCCGGCGCCATTTTCGCCTACGCCATGACCACCGGGGCCATGGCCATGGCCGATCAGTTGCTCGACGCAAAGGTTGACTTACTCCTTTATGTTGACCCTACGCAGGAGAAGGCTGACCTGGCGGCGGTCAAAGACAAATTCAAGGATCGCCTTGCGTTGGCAGGGGGTATCAGCAGTGCGATAACGTTGTACGGCGGCACTCGCCAGGAGATAAGACAGGCCGTGCACATGGCCATTCAAGAACTGGGACCAAGCGGCTTCATCCTGGCACCGGTCTCATCGCTCACCCCGGACATACCGTGGCCGAACGTCGAAGCTATGATCGAGACTTGGCGGGAAGTTCGGGACATCAATTGACTGGAGATCGTTTAGCCGGATCATTCTTGCTTCGAGAAACGATGGTCCGAATCCCAGCATTTTCTGGAGCATATTCTCCGTCGCCATGGAAAAAACCGGAACTGCGGCGGTCAGGGCACTTTCGAACCGGACGGGCGGTTTGAACGTAAGGCTGTCCAGAAGGTAAGCCACAGGTTCGACCAGTGAGACTGGAAGAGGTTTGACCGTTGAGCAGAATAACCTCCTCCTCCAAGGTGGCTTGATGAGTAACCACCCCCAAGGAGGATGTCATGTCAGACCTAGCGCCTATCCCATTCAAGAGGGGACTGTAAATACCCTGGGGTGTTCGTTCCCAAGCGACGGCGCAAGGCGCTGTTCGGAAAGACGCTTCGGCACTGGGGAGAAATCTTCTACGCTTTGGCCCGGCAAAAAGAGTGTCAGATTTTGGACGGACATCTGATGCCGGATCACGTCCATAGGTGCATGGCGATTCCCCCCAAGCAGCCGGGGGCCTCGGTGATCGGGTTTCTGAAAGGGAAGAGCGCCATCGCCGTAGCCCGCCGGTGCGGCAAGGAGCGGAACTTCACGGGGGAGCATCTCTAGGCCCGTGGTTACGCCGTGTCCACGGTCGGGTTCGAGTTGGACCAAGTTCGCCCATGCATCCGCGAACAGGAAGAAGCGGATGGAAGCGGCGGACAGTTTTGAATGCATAACCAAGGCGC